>JAICLA010000004.1 GCA_025927695.1 Terriglobales bacterium
ACTTTCGAATGCGATGAGCGGCTGATTGAGGCGCTGTGCTTGCCAATCGGTCTTTTCTTGCTGCCATCCGCTGGCGTGTGGGGCGAGACCGAAAAGGATCTCGTGATGTCCCAGGTCTTGTGTTCCTTGGTCTTCGTATCCACCGCGGGTGCCGGGAGTGCGAACGAGGGTGAGACGGATGGTATTGTCGTCGCGCTTGTCTGAACCGTTCTTGGTGTCAGTGAGAATGGTCGCGCCGGCGCCGCTTTGTGCGTCGCTGAGATCGATCCACTGGTGTGAAGCTACTTCGAACTGGCGCTCATCTTCGGTTGGACGCTGGATGGTACCAACGTCCCAGTTGTAGGTGGCGATTTGATTTTTCGCCTTGAGCGGGAAGACTGCCTTGAGATTCACGCCTTGCGTCTTCCAATCGATGGAGTTGGCGAACTCGATGCGGTTGCCGGCGTCCCCGGATGCGAGACGGATGGTCTGCGTGAAATGTGAACCCTCGGCTTCGCGGTCGATCTCGAGCGCAACGCGCACGGGGCCGTTTTCCACGATACGGACTTTCGCCGGACCAGTCACGTAGGCTTTCGGCTCGCGCTGTTCGTCTTCGAAGTCCATGTTCCAGGCGGGCCACTGGCGGGGATTATCGATGGAGATGGCCAAGCGTATGGGGGCGGATAGAACTTCTTGATTTGATTTCTTGTCGATGATGCTTGAGACATCGCCATTGCGATCAATGCTGATACGAAAACGGTCGTTCTCGAGGGAGGAATCGGTGATCTTCAAAGATGAAGCAACTGTGGAAGCGGACGATGTTGGACGAACGTCGTAGACTGAGTATCCGATGGACGGAATTTTCGCGAGGAAAAGTATCTTTGTTCTGCCGTTAGGTTGATCGACTAATTGAGCGGGAGCAGCTACTCCGTCAGGGCCTACAGTCTCGACCGCATGAGTGTTTTCCGGCAGAGCAATGTCAGCCTCGACGACATCTTCGCGTGCAATATTCAGCGGGTTGTACACCACGATCGCAATCCCCTGAACTCGCGTGTCCATCTGCGCCGCCACGGCGCTTGTTGCAGTGGTCATGACGGCGGCGAATTGGTTCATTGCGATGACGTCGTCATTCCAGGCGAATTCGAATGCTTTGGGAGTCGCGGTGCCCGGAAGAATGTCGTGGAACTGGCCACCCATGACGAGCGTCCACGCATTGTTCAAACGCTGTTGCTGATAAGGAAGGGCTCCGAGCCATGCGGCTGCAACTGAAGATTCCTCAGCGGCGGCGGCGAGCAGTTCGTTCTTGCGCATCCAGCGTTTTTGATATGCCTCTGAGGTGAGCGAGCCGGCGGAGTGATTGATGAGCTCGAGGTCGCCTTTGTAGCGAGGCATCTTGTCCGTGTTGCAGCAGGCGGCAATGTCATTGAAGATCTGATCGGCTTTGGCCCACTGTACGTTGATCGGACCACCCCCGAATCCGTTGGTGCGGGTGATGATCGACTCCATGTTCTTCAGAGAAGTCTCGTCAGGTGCGCCGCCGATGTCGCCCGTCCCGACGTAATGAAAATCGGCTTTTATGCCGGTAAGGTCGCCATTGATCTGGATACGCTTGACCCAATCTTCCTGTCGATTGCGTTGCTGGCCCTCCTGCGCGGCGGGTACGTCAGGCGACTTGCTGATGTCGTATGTGACCTCGCTTCCGTAGCTCAGCGGATTGAGCGCAGCGATGACGCTGCTTCCATCAAGCCCTTCCCAAACGCCAACGTTGAAAGGGATACCTTCAGGCGTTTGCTCGGGCGAATGTGGGCCGCCTACATGCGGCGCCGGCTGCCATCCGGATGAAAGCTTCTGCGTGGAGAATCCTTTGATGCCGGCATGGTTCAAGATGCTGGGTAATGAAGCGGGAAAGCCGAAACAATCCGGCAACATGTATTCGTTGCTGGCGATGCCGAACTCGCGGCGAAAGAACTGATTGCCGTACAGCACCTGACGAATGATGGATTCGGCATTAGGAGAATTGACGTCGCCTTCTTCCATCGAGGAGCCGGCAGGGAACCAGCGTCCGGCTGCGACATATTTCTTCATGCGGTCGAAATCCGCGGGGTAATACTCCTTCATCAAGCGATAACGGTTCGCTCCGGTGAAGTTGAAGATATAGTGCGGATATTTTTCAAACAGAGCGAAATTGTTGCGCAGCGTCTTGGAAAGATATTCCTGGATGGTCTGTGGATATTCCCATCGCCATTCTGTGTCTAAGTGCGCGTAGCCGACGACGTACAGCGTGGGGTCCTTGCTGAGATCCGTCTTTGGCTGCGTGCTTCTTTTCTGAGTGCTCTTCGGCGCAGATGTCACGGGCTTCGGCTTAGAAGTTTGTGCGGCGGTCGAAGCCAACAAGGCGCAGACAAAAATGCCAAAGGTGCGGCGGATGGACATGAACTCTCTCCCGAATTCGTGCGGGATATGTATACACGCTTGGCGGAGCGGATGGCGAGTTTGTGCGGGGAGGGGACCGAAAATTTATGTGAAAACTGGTGGCGGCGTGTGGACTCGAACCACAGACCTACGGATTATGAGACCGTCGCTCTAACCACCTGAGCTACGCCGCCGATTGTGAGGGAAGAAAAAAGAAGCCGCCTGGACGGGCGGTCTCTCTAAGACTCAACTCGTACGATTCTAAAAGCAGCTTAAAACGCTGTCAAACTTGAGCTTGCGCGGAATCCATACAACTCGCAAATCGCCTCGGGCACTCTCATCATGCAAAGATCGTGTGCGGGTGAAAAAACTTTCTCCGGGGTATTGATGTCAGTGCAAAAGGGACTTGCCCGTCTTAGTTTTCTTCTCATCGTTTTATTCGGAATCCTCCAGCTCACTGGGTGCGGTGGGGGTCTGGGAGCGTCCAGCGAGCCGGCTCCGACTGGCACGACTACGCCTTCGCCCACTCCACCAACGACACCGACTACGCCCGCTCCCCCTACATCTGGTTCTGCCCTGCCGGGCATCTTCCGCTACAAGATCGATCTATCTGGAACGGGCGCCAACACAAACGAAACTGCACTCACCCTTAGCAACGTGAATGCCACCAGCTTCGGTCGGCTCATGAAAAAAGGACTCGACGGGCTGATCTTCGCGGAGCCGCTCTACGTGGCGAATCTATCGATCGCGGGCGGGACTCACAACGTGTTGTACGTGGCCACCGAACATGACATCGTCTACGCGCTCGATGCCGACAGTCTGGCAGTTCTATGGACGCGCAACTTTACTGATCCCGCGAACGGTGTGACCACCGTCGCCAACGCGAATGACGGCAAAGGGCGCACTTTCCTTGGGCCCACCGTCGGCATTACTGGTACCCCAGTTATAGATTCCAATTCACAGACGCTTTACGTTTCTGCAATGACGAATGAGAAAGGCGCGATCAAGCACAAACTGCATGCCATTAGCTTGATCGATGGCTCTGAAAAGTTCGGCGGGCCGACCGAGTTTGTCGCTACCGCAGCGGGCACTGGCATCGGCAATGACGGTAATGGGAATATCCCGTTCCTTCCTGAGCCGCAGAACCAGCGCACCGGATTGTTGCTGGTGAATGGCGTAGTCTATGTCGCCTTCGCTTCTTACTCTGATGTAGAGCCATATCACGGCTGGGTCTTCGCCGTGGACGCTTCGACAATGAAGATCCTTGCTTCTTTGAATGTGACGCCGAGTACCGAAGGCGGCGGCATCTGGCAATCAGGCGCGGCTCCGGTAGCGGACGCCGAAGGCAACGTTTATCTGCAGACCGGCGATGGTGAGTTCACCATGAATACCGGTGGCAAAGATATAGGCGACAGCACACTCAAGCTGCATCTCGACGGCAATAGTCTGGACATCGTGGATTGGTTCACGCCGTTCAACCAGGATTGTCTTAATCGGGGTGATCTTGATTACGGCTCTGGTGGTGCGATGCTGCTGCCCGACCAGACCGGCGCACATCCGCATCTTCTCATCGCAGGCACAAAAGAAGGACGGATCTACTTGCTTGACCGCGACAATCTTGGCCACTTCAGCGCCAGTGGCAGCAATCCGCAGATCCCGCAAGACCTGTTGATCAATCCAGCGCCATGCGGGCAAACGAGCAACGACACTACGTTCCGCATCTACGGCACTCCTACGTTGTGGAATAACACGGTCTACATGGGCTCAGTGTTCAGTGGCGTGCGAGCATTCAGTCTGGCGAATGCTCACCTCACACAGACTGGCATCACCAACGCGACCATCCAAGGCAACGGGCAACAAGGTCGAGGCGTGATTCCGGTCATCACTGCAAATGGCAGCACGCAAGGGATTCTGTGGTTCGTGGAGTTTCGGCTCGATCACACGATCGTGTTGCACGCCTATGACGCTGCCAATCTGAGCCACGAACTCTACAACTCAAATCAGAATGCGGGGCGCGATGCGTTAGGTAACGGTGCGGTATTCGTGGTGCCAACAATCATTAATGGCAAGGTATATGTGACCTCCGGCGGGGGCACATTGAATGTGTACGGAATCTTGCACTAAATGCGCGGCTGAAAGGGCAAATTCTGCAAGAATCTGCACATTTTCATAGAATGCCGAGTGGCGCTTCTCCCACAATGTGATTAAGCAGATTTTTTGCTTGTCCGAAGCCCTTTTTTTGAACTACTCTCTCTCACCTGCTTTTCCCAGGCCCCTTTGTAAATCCTTTAAGACCCAAGAGGCGCCACCTCATGTTCAAAGTACCTTCGCGCAGACATTTCGCACTGATTGCTTCCATTTGTACGCTGCTTTTGTTTTTCACCTATGGAGTAACAGCGGACAGCCATTCTCCTAACCTCCAGGCATTCCCTAACGGTAGCGGCACGCTGAAGACTTTTTCCACCCAGGGCAGCATCAACCTGAGCAGTGCTTTCTTCCAAAGTCTAGGAACGAATGGACGGACGTGCGCCAGTTGCCATGAGCCCACCGATGGTTGGGGGATAACGCCGGAGCATGTGCAGGCGCGCTTTGATGCTGATGGCGGCCTCGATCCGATCTTCAGTCCAGTGGATGGCGCGGTCTGCCCCACGGCGGACGTCTCCACAGTAGATGCCCGACGCCAGGCGTATCGCATGCTGTTGACCAAAGGTTTGATCCGCGTATCGATGCCGATGCCGGCGAATGCGGCGTTTACGTTAGAGTCGATCGACGATCCTTATAACTGTGCCACACCGCAAGCGCTGGCGCTGTTCCGCCGTCCGTTGCCGGCCACGAACCTGCGCTTCCTGAGCGCGGTCATGTGGGACGGTCGCGAGAGCGCAGCCGGACAATCGCTCGTTTACGATCTGACTTCGCAGGCGAACGACGCAACGCTCGGCCACGCGCAAGCCTCAGCGGCGCCTACTGCCGCGCAGTTGAAAGACATTGTGGACTTCGAAATGTCGTTGACGTCCGCGCAGGCTACTGACAACGACGCTGGCAACTTGGACGCTGAAGGCGGCAACGGCGGTCCGCAGAGCTTAGTTTCGCAAGAATTCTTCTTAGGTATTAACGATCCGCTTGGCCTGAATCCGACGGGCAAACCGTTCGACTCAAGCGCCATGACCATGTACGCGAAGTGGGCGAACCTGAACAGCTCGCCGAACGCGAAGTATAGTGAAGCGCGCGCTGCAGTCGCCCGTGGTGAAGTGCTGTTCAACACGCTGCCTATCCCGATTGAAGGCGTTGCCGGCATCAATGATGTCTTGAACCAGAAGACTGTGATCGGAAACTGCACCACGTGCCACGATTCACCGAACGTGGGCGACCACTCTGTTTCGCAGCCGTTGAATATCGGTCTGGTGGATGCATCACGTCGCACGCCCGACATGCCGCTCTACACCTTCCGTTGCAACCTGACCGGACAGACGATTCAAGTGACCGATCCGGGGCGAGCATTGATCTCGGGACGGTGTGAAGATATCGGCAAGTTCAAAGGCGCGATCCTGCGTGGCTTGGCTTCCCGTGCACCGTACTTCCATAACGGAAGCGCTGCGACTTTGATGGACGCGGTGGAGTTCTACAACACGAGGTTCAACCTGCAACTGAGTTCTCAACAGAAGTCTGACTTGGTAGCATTCCTGAAAACTCTGTAGTCATCCGGCAAAACAATCACGCCAGCGGCAAAAGTCGCTGGCGTTTCTTTTGTTTTGACATTCTTAGGCCGCGTCTTTGCGCTTGGTCGGGTCGTCGCTCAGCAATGCCGGCTGTATCGACATGCGGAACATGGTCGGCTCTTTCTGGCGAATGGTCTTCTCGATACGGTGAATCGCTTTCTCGATCTCTGCTACATTTAGCCCGCGTTGAAACTGCACTTCCACGATCAGCAAGGCTTCGTTCGGCCCCAACTGCATGGTATTCAGTAGCCCCACCGCCTCTACTGTTGGATCAGCAGTGATCAACTGCCGCACTTTCCCGATACGTTTGCGCGTGGTGCGCTCGCCGATGAGAAGTGCTCCGGTCTCGCGTCCCATGAAGAAGGCAAGTCCGGCGAGTAGTACGCCGATGAGGATCGATCCGGCTGGGTCGAAATAGGGACTGTGAAAATGATGCCCGAGGAAAACGGCAAGAAACGCGATGGCGTTTCCCGCCAAGCCCGCGCAGTCTTCAAGGAAAACGGTAAATATCGTTGGGTCCTTGCTTCCGACGATCTCGTCAAAAACGCTTTCATTCCTGCTTTTTTGACGGCGTAACTCGCGGTATGACACCTGCCAGGAATACAGATCGAGCGCTGCGGCGATGAGGAGCACTACATAACTTACCGTGGGACTGCCGGAACTGAGATGCGGATCCATCATCTCGCGGATACCGTGATAGATGGTGACTCCGCCGCCGGCGCCGAAGATGTACACCGCGACCAGGAGAGAATAAAAGTAGAGGGCTTTGCCGTGCCCGAAGGGATGAAGCCGATCGGGCGGCCGTTTGCTGCGATGCATGCCCCATAGCAGGAGAACTTCGTTGCCGCTGTCCACACTAGTGTGGATCGCTTCTGCCAGCATCGACGAACTTCCGGAAACGGCAGCTGCGAAAAACTTGGCGCAGGCAATGGCAAGGTTTGAGAAGATCGCCACCCATACCACTTTTTTGGAGCGGTCCATCGCCATGTGCATTTGGATGCGCTGGCTTTAGGCGGTGTAGCAAACTGACGCCGCACGAAAGTGGCAACCTTTTATGCCGATGCGTGTAAGCTAATCGGCGTGAATCCAGCAGAATCAGAAAAGAAGCTGGCCGCCGAGGCGGCCGTCGAATATGTGAACGACGGCATGGTCATTGGTCTGGGCACAGGCAGCACCGCTGCCTATGCCGTGGTGAAGATCGGCGAACGAGTGAAGGAGGGTTTGCACATCACGGCTACGTCATCTTCGCTAGCCACCGAACAACTGGCGCGCGGCCTGAATATTCCGCTGCTGGAGTTTAGCGGGATCTCGCGGCTCGATCTGGCGATCGACGGCGCAGATGAGATCGATCCACAGCTGCGTGCGGTGAAGGGCGGAGGCGGCGCGCTGTTTCGCGAAAAGATATTAGCGGCAGCTTCAGACAGGATGATCTGCATCGCCGACCCAAGTAAGTTGGTGGAGAGACTTGGCAAGGCGAAGTTGCCGGTGGAAGTGCTGCCGTTCGCCGCTGCGTTCGTGGAAAAGTCGTTAGGCGATTTATGCACTCGCGTGGCCGTTCGTCAGTCGGGATCAGGCTCGCGATTTGTGACTGATCAGGGCAATTGCATCTTCGATATGCATTTTGATGAGCCCTACGATCCACTAGAACTGGCTACCGCACTTAAGACGATACCCGGAGTGATCGAGCACGGGTTGTTCCTTTCCGAGATCGACATGCTGATCGTCGCGCATGGGGACAAGGTCGCGAAGATCAATCGCCAAGGCATGCTCTGACCTGCGCATGCGTCAAGACTGCGCTAAAATTCCAGTCCCATGATAAACCTCCTTCGCTTCGCGCTCCTGTTTGTATTCTCTTGCGCCGCCGTAGCCGCGGACAATGCCGACATCACCCGCTGGAAGACTGAAGCCACGCACGTGACTATCACGCGTGACGATTGGGGTATTGCGCACGTGGTCGGCAACACCGATGCCGACGCGGTCTTCGGCATGATCTATGCGCAATGCGAAGACGACTTCAATCGCGTGGAAACCAATTACATCAATGCGTTGGGCAGGCTAGCGGAGTCGGAAGGCGAATCAAAGATCTACCAGGACCTGCGCCAGAAGTTGTTCATGGATCCTGAGGTGTTGAAGAAACAATATGGCGAATCGCCCGACTGGCTGAAGAAGCTTATGGATGCCTTCGCGGACGGCGCGAACTTCTATCTGTACAAGCATCGGGAAGTGAAACCACTCGTGATCACCCGCTTCGAACCGTGGATGGCAATGAGCTTTACCGAAGGCAGCATTGGCGGAGACATTGAGCGCGTGAATCTACGTGAGCTTGGGGCCTTTTATGGAAAGAATGATAAGAATGTAGCGCAATTGGTACCAGCTGAAGACTATGACGCGCCGGAACCCGAGCCATCGGGTTCGAACGGGATCGCTATTGCGCCCTCGAATACCACAAATCACCACGCGCTTCTGCTCATCAATCCCCATACGTCGTTCTTCTTCCGCTCAGAACTGCAGATGACAAGCCACGAGGGGTTGAACGCTTACGGAGCCGTGACTTGGGGACAGTTCTTCATCTATCAAGGTTTCAATGATCACACCGGATGGATGCACACTTCGAGCGGCGTAGATGCAGTGGATGAGTATGTCGAGCAAGTCAGCAAGAGTGGCGGCCACTACGTTTATAAGTACGGCAGTGAAGAACGACCTGTAAAAGAGAGAATCATTCATGTTCCGTATAAGACCGACCACGGTATGGCTGACAAGACGTTTACCGCGTACTTCACTTCACATGGGCCCGTGATCCGCGAAGCGGATGGAAAGTGGATAACCATCCAGTTGATGCAGCGTCCGATCGAAGCGTTAGAGCAATCTTACTTGCGTACCAAAACCGCGAATTACGCGGCTTATCGCAAGACCATGGACCTGCAGGCAAATTCGTCCAACAACACGATTTTTGCGGACTCTGATGGCGACATTGCGTACTTTCACGGAAACTTCATCCCTAAACGCAATGACAAGTACGACTATACGAAACCGGTGGACGGCAGCAATCCAGATACAGATTGGCACGGATTGCTGACTGTCGATCAGACGCCGCATCTGCTGAATCCGAAGAGCGGATGGCTTTATAACTCGAACAACTGGCCATGGTCCGGCGCGGGCGATAGCAGTTTGAAGAAAGAAGACTTTCCTGCTTATGTTGAGACCGGCGGCGAATCTGCGCGCGGATTGCACGCCATTCGCCTGCTGACTAACAAAAAAGATTTCACTGCGGATTCCTTGCGCACCTCAGCCTACGATAGTTACCTGCCTTGGTTTGAAAAAACCATTCCTGCGCTGGTGAAGGCGTGGGAGCAAGACTCGGATGCACAGCAGAAGTCGGCGCTCGCAGACCAGGTCGCGCTCTTACGTAAATGGGATTTTCGCTGGGGAGTCGATTCAGTGCCGACTTCGCTCGCCGTCTTCTGGGGCGAAGACATCACGCGCGCTATGGCCAAGCAGCGCGGACGACGCGGTGGAATAGGCTATGACGACGTTGTAGCGGCACCACCGCAAATGATGTTGGCTTCCCTCGCCGCGGCCACCGATAAACTAAAATCCGACTTCGGAAAATGGCAAACGCCTTGGGGAGAAATCAATCGTTTCCAACGCGTTAACGGCGACATCGTTCAACCCTTCAACGATTCGTTGCCCAGCATTCCGGTGGAGTTCACAAGTTCGATGTGGGGATCACTGGCATCTTTCGGCGCGCACGCTTATCCCGGGACTAAAAAATGGTATGGCACGAGCGGCAATAGCTTTGTCGCGGTCGTCGAATTCGGACCGCAAGTTCACGCGGTAGCTGTGACCGCTGGCGGTGAAAGCGGCCATCCAAACTCGAAACATTTCAACGACGAAGCCGAGCGCTACAGCACCGGCAACTTGCGCGAGGTCTACTTTTATCCGGCGCAACTCAAAGGGCACACGGAAAAGCAGTATCGTCCTGGAGAATAAAATGGGATTTGCACGTGCGGCGATCTCAGTATTCTGCATGATAGCCGCATGCTGTGCGCAGTCGGGGCCGCCGCAGCATGCTGCGGAAAAGCCGCGTGAGCCGCGATCTGCTACCGCGAAGCAGACTCCGCAGTGCGCAAGCCACCACACGTTCACTAGTCCATCACTGAAGCGCGAGATGGGCTACTGTATCATCCTGCCTGCGGAGTACGAACGGTCGCCACGAAGATATCCGGTCCTCTACCTGTTGCACGGGCTGTACGGCTCTGAGAACGACTGGCAGGCGCTAACATCGGTGGGAACCTATGTACGCGGAATGCCGCTAGTGGTGGTGATGCCTGAGGGCGATGATAGCTGGTACAGCAACTCAGTCGCAGAACCATCCAACCGTTATGAGGATTATCTTTTCCATGACGTGGTGGAAGAGATAGAAGCGCATTATCGCGTGACCAAATCGCGCCAGGGGCGCTTTCTAGCAGGGCTTTCAATGGGCGGTTATGCCGCGCTCAAAGGCGCGACCAAGTACCCTGAGCTGTTCATGGCTGTGGGCTCATTCAGCGCTTCGTTGCGTTCTCATGAAGACGATGGCCGCTGGATCACTACAACCCTCGCATTTGGCAAACAAGGCAGCGCCACCCGACGCGGGAATGATGTGTTCCTGTTGCTGGCAAAGGCGGATATCACCACGCTGCCCTATGTATTTCAAAGCGTGGGCGAACAAGACGATCTGCAGCCAGTTAACCGCCGATTCGCGCAGATGATGCGTGATCTTGGCGTGACCTATGAGTATTGTGAACTCCCCGGAAGGCATGAATGGCCCGTATGGGATACGTCTTTGAGGTTGTTTCTCGATTCACTGGTAAGACACAAGCTGTTGCCCGCCTCGTAAATCTTCATTTTGAATACAGCACTACCACATCGATAGGGGACTGCGCCCAGTTCGGGTTGTCGCACTTCCCGCTTACTTCCAACCTGCCGCGCTCAATAGCGAACTTGTAAGGCAGGTCGCAGCCTGAGAATAGGATCACCGGCTGCACGTCAGTGATCGTCGCAACCGGTGTATACAAGGTGTTGGAGCGTTCCACCGTCTGCCGTGACCAAAGATTCACGTACGCAATCACGATGTTGCCCTTGTCCAAATGGCCGGTGACCATGTGGTTTTTGTCGCGTACAAGCATCAGCTTTTCGTGCGTGCTATAAAGCGGCCCAATGTCTGATTGCGCCTTCACTGGCCGTTGGTGAACGGTCGCATAAATAAAAATAGCAAGCGCCGGCACACTCAAAAGCCACTTGCCGAGACGTCCAGTTCTCATGGGGGTTCTCCTCACACACATATTTTGACGCCGAATCGGCGCATTTGAATCCTTGACGCAATACATTATTCTTACGCCATGACCTCTCTGGTTTTGCTATTGGCGTTAGTCACGGCTCGGCCTATTAACACTGTTCAGAAACCGGCCCACAATGCCTGCGCGACTGCCGAGTTCCATCAGTTCGATTTTTGGATCGGGGATTGGGACGTGTTCAGGGTCAACGGGGGCGCCAAGTCAGCACACGTTGTGGTGGACCGCATACTTGATGGTTGCGCGATCCGCGAACAGTATGAGGGCTTGGACGGAGAACACGGACAAAGTCTTAGTTCGTATTACGCGCCTGAGAAACGGTGGCAGCAGACTTGGGTTACGAACCAGGGTGCATTGCTGGTCATTCATGGGCGTTGGGATGGCACGCAGATGGCGTTTGAAGGATCCGACGCCGTACAAGAGGTTCGTGCCACATGGAAGCCGGTTAAAGAAGGGGTTCGCGAGACGGCGGAGGTATCGGCCGACCATGGAAAGACCTGGAAACCGTGGTTTGACCTCATCTTCCGGCGCCGGCCCGCAGTCGTAAATCCTTTAAAATAGGGCTTAACCTTTTTGTAACCAAACGGCCGCGAGCGTACTCCATTGTGTTGAGGACCAGAATGAGCGCTCAAGTCATGGCCACGCCTGCGGTGGAAGCTAATAGTGACGAGGACATCGTCGCGCGGGTCGTAGCCGGCGATATCGGCAGTTTTGAGATCCTGATGCGGCGGCACAATCAGCGCCTATATCGGATCGGGCGCGCCATCCTGCGCAATGACGCCGACGCGGAAGACCTCATGCAAGAGTCCTATATCCGCGCATACCAGAATCTTTCCAAGTTCGAAGGCCGGGCAAAATTCTCCACGTGGCTCAGCCGGATCGCCGTCAATGAAGCGCTCGCCCGCAAACGCTCATTGGCCAGAAGAGAGGAGATCGAACCCATGGTCGATCCGCAATCAGACCGCGCCAAGAATTTCCCCCTGCGAGCAGCTTCACCCGAGCAGCAAGTCTCTACCAACGAAATGCGCGGTCTGCTGGAAGACGCCATCGATTCGCTTCCCGATCAATATCGCACTGTAATCATGTTGCGTGACATCCAGGAGATGGAGACAGCGGAGACCGCCGAAGCGCTGGACATCACCGAGCAGAACGTGAAGACGCGGCTGCATCGCGCGCGCGCGTTGCTGCGCAAGCGGCTGTATCTGCGTGCCGGAGAACAAAAAGCGGAGGCGTATCCATTTCATGCAGTGCGCTGTGATCGCGTCGTTAAGAATGTCTTTGCTGTGATCTGGCCGGACAGAAAGCTGTAACCAATCCCGTTCGAGTCCACTCTGTTGTTGTAAGCAGTGCGAAAAAGTAAAAGTCTCAATTCACTCCTCATTAGGGGAGCCACTGCGCGAATTCAAAGACAACAACAGGAGATATAGATGAGACTCACCTTGAGATCAGCAGTAGCAGCCGTTGCGCTTTCACTTTGCACCGCTGCATTCGCCCAATCGCCATCAGACCCACAGATCGTAGGCATCGTGGTGGCGGCCAATCAGATCGACATGGACTACGCCAAGATCGCGCTGGCGAAATCAAAGAACAAAGAGGTGCGCGACTTTGCCCAGCAGATGATGACCGATCACACGGCTGTGCAGAAGTCTGTGTTCGACCTCGGCGCCAAGCTGAAGGTAAAGCCGGCACCGAGTGATACCGAAAAGTCGTTGAAAGACGGTGCCGCAAAAGAGCGCGCGGAATTGAAAAAGCTTAAGGGCGCGGCGTTTGACAAAGCCTATATCGACAATGAAGTGGACTATCACCAGGCCGTCATCGACGCGGTCAGCAAAACGCTGATCCCGAGCGCGCAGAACGCCGAACTCAAGCAAGCATTGGTTTCCACGGCGCCTGCTTTCGAAGGCCATCTTGAACATGCAAAGAAAGTGCAGTCTGACCTGGCCAGCGGCAGCGGCTCAGGAATGTCTCACTAAAAAGCCGAAGCGAGGGGAGGATGAATATGCGTAAACGAATCTCAATAGCATTGCTGAGTGCGGCGATGATGTTGATGGTCTCATGTTCATCCAACCCTGCTCCCAAAACCCACACCGTTGTGATCGATGGATTCAAGTTCCAGCCTGCACTTCTCACAGTCAATGTTGGTGACACCGTCGTTTTTAATAATCAAGACATGGTGCCGCACAATGCGGTGGCGGAAGGCAAGTTCGATTCCGGCAAGTTAGAGCAGGGTAAAAGCTGGACTTACACCGCAAAAGACAAAGGCACCTTCAACTACATCTGCACGTATCATCCCAACATGAAGGGCCAGATGATCGTCCAGTAACGACATTCGCCCGGCCCGCCAAACCTCACGGCAAATAATTGTTATGGCAAGCCAGATCCGTTGGTTGCACCGGCGGGTTCGGCGGGTTCAGCCATGGCGGATTCGCGAAATCAAAGAACTCAGTCATGTCCATCTGGGTCGCGTCGCGCTTTGTTAGCGCGGGAAGATTGAATCGCATCTCGATCAACTTCAAGATCGCAGTGTGGTCAGCCGGCGTGTGCGACACGTAGTTTTGCTTGCTGAAGGGTGAGATCACCATCATAGGCACGCGGAATCCGGTGCGCGTGAAATCACCCGGCGTGTCTCCCGAGGTCAGATCCTTTGGCGTGATGCCGTCAGGATTTGGTACGCCGAGCATCGGCGGAACGTGATCGTAGAATCCACCATCTTCGTCATAAGCGAGAATGAAGGCTGAACTGCGCCATGAACTGCTTTGCATGAGCGCGTTGATGATACCGGCAACGTACGCTGCTCCAACCTGAATACGTGTTCCCGATGTAGTTGACGAAGGATCGGAAGTGCCGGGGTGCTCATCGCGGCCAGACATTGTGCCGGCTTCAATAAACGCAACCGAGGGTAGGGTACCATTCTGCAGATCAGTGAAGTACTGTGACACCGGCACGATCTTGTCGAGATGGTTCTTGGTAAATCCCCAGAAATTGTTCATGCTCGTGGCGGGCTCGCCATCCGATTGTTCGTCAGAGTAGTAGACCTTCCACGAGACACCTGCGTCTTCCAGTTCTTCAAAGATCGTCTTCGCGGTCAGCTGCCCGGGTTTGTGCACATATCCCTGAGAGGTGGCGGCTATCGCATACAAGCGATTGTCGGGTGAGTTGGTGGAAACGGGCGAGAACCAGCGGTCACTCATGGCGAACTGCGAAGCCATAAAGTAGTAGTAGGACAACTCATCCGAGGTGTAATAGCCCATGGCACGCTGGCCTTCGGTGTCATGGAATCCGCTGTATTGCGCCTGATGCGCGGCGTCCCAAACAAAGCCATCCATCATTGGGGTTTCTGATGTGGGTGATTGCAAGTTGAAATCGCGATGGCTCTCGGTCCAGCCAGGTGTGAGGTCTTCTATGCAACTGGTAGTGAGGTGGAATGGAGTGACGACGGTGCCGTCGGTCGAGGCATTGCTCGCATTAGCCGGAGTGCCGTCTACATCAGCAGGCAATCCGAGGCTGGTGCGGTAATCATTCATGTGTCCGAAGTAGTGATCAAACGAACGGTTCTCTTGAAACATGAACACGATGTGTTGCAGTTGACCAAGGCCAGGCGAATTGTCAGTGACGGTAATGTCTTCGGATTTCCAGAACGTGGTGCCCGCGCTGTTCTTGCCACGAATCAAAATGTGTCGCGCCCCTGGCTGAAGCGTCATCGATGTGTTCACCCTGTTCGCTGCCACGTGGTAGACCACGGCGCTATCCACCAGGATGTCCATCGAGTTGACCGATGTAGCCGAGTTGGTATCGGCAATAAAACTGACAGGATTCGATACGGTAGAACTTTTTGCGGGGCTGCAGATCGTGACCGAAGGCTGCGTCGAGTTCAATGTGCAGTCCGGTGGAGGAGGGGCTGAGCCGGTGACGGTAATGTCTTCTGACTTCCAGAAAGTTGTGCCCGCAGTGTTCTTCCCGCGGATCAGGATGTGCCGCGCTCCGGGTTGGAGGGTCATGGTCGTATCAACTTTGTTCGCTGCTACGTGGTAGACCACAGCGTTGTCCACAAGGATATCCATCGAGGTGACGGTGGTAGCGGAATTGGTCAGCCCAACGAAATGGACCGGATCAGAAACAGTCGAGCTTTTTGCGGGCGAGCAGATCGTGACCGTGGGCTGCGCTTGGTTGACCGCACACTGTCCAATGGCCAAGGCGGATGTGCAAATAACTATCAGGGCAGCAGAAAAATAAATTCTGAATGATGACATGGGGAACCGCGTCTGTACTTATCTATTAACTTTCTGATAACTAGTAGATTGGACGCAGGGACAGGCCCTTGAGGATTGCTGGAAATCAAGTCTTTATAGTTTTCAGCAACTCACGCGCAGCTCCGGTGCCGCTGCTAAGTGCGCCATGCACGGTGCCACTTGTACCATCAGAAACAGTTGCCTCGCCGGCGAAGAAAAGCGTGTGGTTGACGGGGGCGGCCAGTGCCCGTGCTCCGCGCTCACCGCCCGCGCAGACATAGCTATATGCGCCGCGAGAGAACGGATCTGCCTGCCAGTCATGAACGTAGTCTTCAACCAGCAACTTGCGAAGTTTTGAGCTCGGGATTCCCAGTATTCGTGCTAATGAAGCCAATGCCGACGACACCACAGCGGCATTACTCTTACCGCGCAATCTCTTAGTGTGCCAAGCCGGCGACCAGGCGATCAGCAGTGGTTCCAGGGCAGGTCTTTGTGTCCACCAGGTAGGAAAGTCCTTGTCTTTCGTGAAAAGAAATCCCATCCTGCGTAGAGTCGCGCCACCGGCTTGGGGACGCATCTTTTCCCAGAAGCGGGTGCGGAAACGCAAGGCCACGCGTATCACCTCGCCCATGTAGAGCTTTTTCAACGCGGCTTCTTTTTCTCGTAATTTAGGCGAGAACTTTACTGCTCCTGCTTGCCAGACGCCGAGGGGCAGAGTCACTACCGCTTTCTGCGCCGCGTAAGTCTGGCGACGGCGACCTCGCATTACCGCCGCTTCCACGCGTCCGCGTTTCCACCGAATCTGCTTCACAACTGTGCCCGTCTCGATGCGCACTTGAGCGGCGGGCAAACGCTTGAGCACGTCTGCCACGAGCGCCGCGTATCCGCCTACGATGCGGAACTGTTTATCTCCATTGATCTTTTCTTCCATGCGCAAACCGCGAACGATGGAATTCACACTGATAAGCTCAGCGCGGGCGGCGTTGAAACCTTCAACGTAGCGGGTGGCGCTGTCACGGGCGTCGGCACTGAAACGCTTGCCCACACGCGAACGCAGGAATTCAGCGAATGTGTGATCTTTTTTTGTGACACGTAGCGCCTCGAGCACTTTTTCCGTCTGCGACCAGAACTCACTACATTTCTGCAAACCATCTTCTTCCAGGCACCACGGCTCTTCATTGATACGGCGCAATCGCAATCCCGCGCGCTTGATGCGCTCGATCAACTCCGGATGTTCACCATGGACGAACTCGGCGCCGAGTTCGATGGGGAAGTGTTGCTTCTTGTCGTAATGAGTAAGGATGCGCCCGCCCACGCGGTCCCGAGCTTCCAGAATGATGACGGAGAGCCCGGCGGCGGCAAGAACTTCGGCACAAGCCAGTCCGGCAATACCAGCGCCAATAATGATTACGTCCGCATCGTGGTCGTGCACTCATTGATTATGATGCGCGGGCCGCAGCCGCAACAAATTATTCGTAGCGGAGTGCTTCGACGGGATCCATGCTCGCAGCCTTCATCGCCGGCCAGAGACCGGCGAAAATACCCACACCCGCGAGGATGAGGAATGAACTGAACATCACGGGCAAGGACGTGCGCAAGAAGATGTCACCTTCATGATTGACCGTCTTAAATGATTCGGAGTAGAGCGGCATGGGCGGAATGCTGTGCGCAAGAATCACCGCCACCAGCATGCCGACTGCTCCCGCAACGAAGGTCAGCAATAGTGCTTCTGCGAAGAATTGCATGGCGATGTCGCGCGGGCGGGCACCGATCGCTTTGCGCAAGCCCACTTCGCGCGTGCGCTCCGTTACCGAGACCAACATGATGTTCATTACGCCTACGCCGCCGACACCTAACGTGAGCGCGCCGATGAATCCAAGCAGTACCTGAAGCGCGAGAGAAAACTGTTTCAGTTCTTCTGAATCTTCAATCGTGTCCCACTCCGGCGTCGCCTTGTCGTCTTTTGGCTCGAAGTTATGCCTCTGGCCCAGCACCGTACGCACGCCCAGTAGCGCTTCCTTGTGCATGGCCGGATTGATGGGTTGAAAGACGATCATGCCGGGATCGCGCAGGCTGATGAAATCGCCGGCCGTCTCAAACGGCATGAAGACGTTCTCATTATCGGGGCCGTTGTTGGATGAGTCCTGGATCTTCAGAGCAAGTATGCCGATCACCTGAAACTGTGTACCCCAAACGCTGACATATTCACCCAAAGGCGGGTGTCCACCGAAGATCTTCTTCGCCGCGTGCGGGCCCATGATCAGAACGCGCCTATGTTCCGTGAAGTCTGCCGGTTCGAAGTATCGCCCTTCAGCCATGTTGAGCTTGCGCATCTCGCCGTAGGGATACTGCACGCACTTTGTGGAGACAGTGATCACGCGGTTGCCATACTTGTAAGCGAAGTTGTCGTCGTCTTCCGCGCTTACATTCTTGACGAGAGGCACGTCGTCGCGAATGGCTTGGATGTCTTCGTACTTAAAATGAATACGACGTCCGGAGCGCTGTCCGCCGGCCTGCATGCTGGTTTGGCCCTGCCAGATCATGATCACGTTGTTGCCGATTCCCATGAACGCGCCGAGTACGCTGTCACCCACGCTCTGACCATAGCCGAGAAGCAGCACGACGGTGGTCAGTCCCCAGACGATGCCAAGCATCGTCAGTATGGAGCGCAGGCGGTTACGCTGCAGCGACTCCCAGCTATGCGTGATGACTTCTTTGAGATCCATGGATCACTCCGACCTTAAACATTCCACCGGCGTGAGCCCAGCCGCCCGGTTCGCCGGATAAACGCCCGCCGCGATGGTGATCACAGATAGTGTGAGCAACGAGCCGATGATCGCCAGCGGCGAGATCACCGGATGTGGAATGAAGTCGGGCATCGGTGCAAGGGCCATGATCAGGCAGATGCCCACGCCGCTGATGAATCCAAGCACGCCACTCACAGTGGTGAGGATGGCTGCTTCAGCCAAGAACTGGCGTCCAATGTCTTTGGCCGTGGCACCCAATGCTTTGCGCACTCCGATCTCGCGCGTGCGCTCGGTCACGGAGACCAGCATGATGTTCATTACGCCAATGCCGCCGAGCAGTAACGTCATCACGGCGACCGCGCCAAAGAACATAGTCATCACACTGAAAATGCGTTCGGTGAGTTTTGCACCGTTGAGCGTGTCCCAAACTAGGAGTGCGTCTTTATCTGTGGGATCAAAATGGTGGCGCCGCCCCAGCACGGCATAGACCTGCTTCACCGCTTTTACATGTTCTTCTGGGTCCTGAACTTCCACGACCAGGTTGTTTATCCAGCCAGGCTGGATGCCGGGACGTTCCGGCGGAGGCATGTCCCGCGCCATCGAGGAATAGGGAACGAAGAGTTGAGTGTTGTCAGGCCCGCTACCGTAGCTGCCGTTCTGCTTCTTCTTCTCGAGAACACCAATGACTTGGTAAGGAACACCGTTCATGGTTAGCAGGGCTCCGACTGCAGGCTTTCCCGGATAAAGTTGCTGGGCGGCTTCGACTCCGAGAACAACTACGCGATTCGAATATTTCTCGTCCGCTTCATTCATTAAGCGGCCTTCTGAAGTCTTCAGCGAGCGAAAGCGCTGATATTCAGGCCAAACTCCACGTACTGCGCGATTGGCAGCATTGAACGCGCTCACTTCCTGTACGTTGCGGCGCAACTCGGGGCTGACCGTCTTAATGAGGTAGCATTCATTCTTTATTGCGATAGCGTCATCTACGCTCAGGCGGATGTCCCGCCCGGCGGCATAACCACCAGCTTGGGAACTTGTGCGTCCGCCCCACACGATCGCCAGGTCGACGCCAATGGTCTTCAGGCGTTCTTTCTGGTCTTTACTGAATCCCTTGCCCAGCCCGACTAGCAAAATAACCGAGGCAATGCCCCAAATGATTCCGAACATAGTCAAAAAGCTCCGCATCTTGTGCGCAAAGATCGCGTTCAACGTTTGGCGGAAAAGCTCTTTGAAATTCATCTAAGGTGGGCCGTATGCTTCCGGATTTTTAGACGGCACCTGCCGTCAAAAGTCACGTTCTCTCAGTTATATACCTGTTCTGCTAACGCCGGTTTCAGTGCGCAATCGCCGAAGCGCGAAGCCGGGGCTATCTCGTTGCATTTACAATTCTTTACTGTGGATTAACACATCTACCACGTCTTTCTAGGAGAGAGGCTGTCTAATGGTACGCAATCAAGAAAATTCCCCTCTGCGAGACCCAGCCAACTGGCCGCAAGAATATTTACGAGGAAAAACAGGAATGGGTTCCATCAAGAAGTCAGTGGCGAAGTTCTGCGCTTTGGCGGCTATATGTTTTCTGGGTGCCGCCGCGTGGTCGCAATCCGCTCCCGGCGTTGCGCTGGGGACAGTAAAGAGCATCTCTGGCAATGCCATCATATTGGCGACTGATGCTGGTGACACCGTGAATGTGACCGTCGCGGACAATGCCCGCCTCTTGCGCATCGCCCCCGGCGAGACTGATCTCAAGAAGGCGTCCCCACTCGCGCTCACTGACGTTCAAGCCGGCGACCGCATCCGCGTGCGCGGCACGCCGAGCGCCGACAGCAAAAGCATTGCCGCTGTCTCTGTCATCGCGATCAAGAAAGAAGACGTCACTCAGAAGCAGCAGAAAGATCTGCAGGATTGGCAACGGCGGGGTGCCGGCGGCTTGGTGAAGTCAGTGGATGCAGCGAGGAACACGGTAAACATCTCTGTGGCCGGAATCGGTACGACAAAGGAAGTCGCAGTGAAAGTGCCGTCGTCCGCCAAGGTTCGCCGCTATTCAGAGGATTCAGTCAAATTTGACGACGCGAAACCAAGTTCTCTCGCAGAAGTAAAGGTTGGCGACCAGCTTCGTGCCCGCGGCAACAAGAATGCCGATGGCACCGAACTGACCGCCGAAGAAGTCGTCTACGGTTCGTTTCGCAATGTTGCCGGGCTCATCACCGCCGTGGACCCGGAAAAGAACACCATCACCGTGAACGATCTTGCGACGAAGAAGCCGATCACAGTTCGCATCGCCAATGATTCGCAGATGCACAAGTTACCGCAGATGGCGGCTACCATGATCGCGATGCGACTGAAAGGCATTCCTCTTCCGGGCGCGGCCGGCGCGGCTGGTGCTGCTGCAGCCCCGTCAAATGGCGGTGGCGCAACTCCTGCTAATGGTGGTGGAGCGCAGCGCGCGCCTGGTGGTCAAGGTCAAGGCCGTGGCAACGGCGCAGCTTCGGGCCAAGGCGGACAGCGCCCTGGCGCGGGCGGTGCGACTGATCTGAATCAGATTCTCAACCGCATGCCGGCAGTGCAATTCGCTGATCTGCAAAAGGGCGAGGCAGTCATGATCGTGACTACGGAAGGCAGTGCGACTACTGATGCGACAGCGATCAACCTTATCAGTGGAGTCGAGCCGATCCTCACCGCCTCGCCGGTGACCGGTGCAGCTTCATTGCTTTCACCGTGGAACTTGGGCGCGACGCCGGACGCCGGTGGCGGCGCTCCACAGTAAAGATGAGTCTTTCGAAGCCGATATCCCGTATGTAGTACTGCAATCCTGTTGTCATGCAGGCCTGTAACTAGCTGTTCAATCTTTTTTGGAGTTGTGATGAATTCGAGTATTTTCGCAATCTTGAAAGCGGCGATGCTCGCCGTCTTATTTTCCGCGGCGGCTGTCGCGCAGACCGGTACCGGAACACTCCGCGGGGTGGTCTCTGATCCCTCGGGCGCAGTGGTGCCGCAGACTACGGTGATCGCTACGTCGGCGAGCGGCCAGACTTATACCGGCGTGTCTTCAAAGTCCGGCGTATATGAAATCAAAGATCTGCCCGCAGGGCACTACACGCTCGACGCTTCTTCCGCCGGATTTTCTCTAGGCACGGTCCCGGAACTGGATGTCACCGCCGGCCAGGTCACAACGAAAGATGTGAAGTTCGACATTGCCGTGCAGCAAGAAAAAGTAAACGTGGAAGAATCCGGCAACCAGGTGGACGTCTCGCCGGGCAACAACGTAGGCGCGGTGGTGCTCAAGGGCAAAGATTTGGATGCCCTGTCTGACGATCCAGATGAATTGCAATCTGACTTGGCGGCATTGGCCGGCCCCGCAGCAGGTCCGAACGGCGGACAGATCTACATCGACGGGTTTTCTGGCGGACAGTTGCCGCCGAAATCTGCCATCCGCGAGATCCGCATCAACAGCAATCCTTTCTCTGCGCAGTTCGACCGCATTGGATTCGGACGTATTGAAGTCTTCACCAAGCCCGGCTCTGACAAATTCCACGGCCAAGTCCAGCTGAACGACAACCATTCCTTCTTTAACGCCGACAACCCGTTCGCAAAAGTCATTCCTGACTATCACACGGACATGGTCAGTGGGAACGTGAGCGGTCCGATAAGCAAGAAGGCGTCGTTCTTTCTGAATGTGCAGCAGCGCAATATTCAGGATGCGTCGATCATCAATGCGGTGATCCTTGATCCGACGCTGACCGCAACCCCGTTCAATGATGCGGTGCTGAAGCCGAACACGCGTACCAGCGTGACGCCGCGCGTCGACGTGCAGTTGACTGACAACAACACGCTCAGCATGCGCTATGAGTTCAATCGCAGCGCTCAGTCAGGTTTGGGTATTGGCGGCTTCGATCTCTCGAGCCTGTCTTACAACACCAACAGCATCCAGCACGAGATCCAGCTCAGCGATACGCAGACCATCAATCCGACGACGATCAACGAGACGCGGTTCCAATTCGAACGAAATCGCAACAGCACAGCCGCGGACACGCTCGCGCCCACGGTCAACGTAATTGGCGCGTTCACGAATGGCGGCAACTCAATCGGCATCGCTGCGGTGGACACGGACGCCTACGAGTTCCAGAACTACACTTCGATGAACCGCGGCAAGCATTTCATCAAGTTTGGCGCGCGCGTCCGCGCTACGCAGCTTTCCAATACTTCAACCGGCGGTTTCAACGGCACTTTCACTTTTGATTCTTTGGCCGCCTACCAGGTCACGCAGCAAGGAATCGCTAACGGGCTCACGCCCGCGCAGATCCGCGCAGCCGGCGGCGGAGCCAGCCAGTTCTCAATCACGCAAGGCCAGCCTTTGACAGAGAACACCTATGCTGATGCGGGACTCTACGTGGAAGACGATTGGCGCATCCGCCCGAACCTGACAGCGAGCTATGGCCTGCGTTACGAAACGCAGAATGGCATCGGCGATCATCTCGACTTCGCGCCGCGCCTCGGCATCTCCTGGGGACTGGGCAGTTCGAAGACTACGCCGAAAACTGTTATCCGCGCAGGCTGGGGCATCTTCTATGACCGCTTCTCACAAAACTCGATCCTGCAGGCGGAGCGCCTCAATGGCGTGAACCAGCAGCAGTTCGTGGTGAACTCGCCGGATTTCTATCCCAATATTCCCACTGCGGCAGCGTTGGCCGGTGCGATCACTTCGCCGACCATCTATCAGATCTCGCCGAACATCCGCGCGCCTTACAACATGCAGGGCGCCGTGACGGTGGAGCGCCAGCTTTCCAAGATGGCCACTCTGTCAGTCTCATACATCAACTCGCGCGGCATGCATAACTTTGACATTCGCAACATCAATGCTCCGCTTCCCGGAACCTACACCGGACCGGGCACGGGCGTGCGCCCGCTGGGCAATGCGGACAACGTTTATATGTACGAGTCAGAAGGCATCTTCAAGCAGAACCAGTTGATCGCCAACTCCACTATCCGGATGGGGCAGCGCCTTTCGCTCGCCACTTACTATTCGTTGAGTTTTGCAAATGCTGATACTTCAGGCAGCTTCCCGACCAACAGCTATGACCTCAAGGCAGATTATGGGCGCGCCAGCTTTGACGTGCGTAACCGTTTCTTCATCGGAGGCTCTGTCAGCGCACCGTGGGGCGTGCGTCTCTCACCGTTCATCACGGCGAGCTCAGGCGTGCCGTTCAACTTCACCACCGGGCAAGACTTGAACGGGGATTCCATTTTCAACGACCGTCCGTACTTTGCCACAGGCACCGGACCGGGGATCGTAGTCAGCAGGTTCGGAACGTTCAGCGCTGTTCAACAACCCGGTGCCGCAATTGTTCCTATCAATTACGGCAATGGTCCGGCGCAGTTCACTATCAACATGCGAGTGAGCAAGACCATTGGTCTCGGACCGAAGATTGAAAGCGCCGGCGGCCGTCGAAATGGCGGCGGCGGTGGTGGTGGCGGAGACCACGGCGGTGGCCCCCGCGGTGGTGGCGGAGCAGGTGCCGCGATAGCGCGTGGTGGTGGCGGTGGCGGACCCATGGGCGGCATCTTCAACAATGCCACCACACCGCACAAATACAACCTGACGCTTTCAGCCAACGCGCGCAACCTGTTTAACCGCGAGAACCTGGCCGCACCGATCGGCAATTTGAGTTCGCCGTTGTTCGGCACGTCGAACGCCCTTGCTGGTGGAGGCTTCGGCCCCGGCGGCAGCAGCGCTTCCAATCGCCGCATCGATCTTCAGGTGCAGTTCAACTTCTAGAGTGGGACGCGGGTTTGGTCATCGGCCGTCGGTCACCCGGCGGCCGAATTTGTTGGCACCGACAACCGATAGCTGAAAACTGATAACCTGTTTCACCAATGACGACCGCATTCCTCTTTCCCGGACAAGGCTCTCAATCCGTCGGCATGGGCAAAGAACTTGCCGAAAGCTATCCAGTCGCTAAGCAGACTTTTGACGAAGCTGATGCCGCGCTCGGCTACAAGCTGTCGCAGCTCTGCTTCGAAGGCCCAGAAGATCAGTTGAAGTTGATCGAGATCACGCAGCCTGCCATTCTGACTGTATCAATCGCCGCATATCGCGTAGTACAGCAAGAAGCGCCGGGTCTAAAGCCTTCATTCGTGGCAGGACACTCTCTCGGCGAATATTCGGCACACGTTGCCGCCGGCACATTGAGTTTTGCGGATGCGGTACGCACTGTGCGCAATCGCGGCAAGTACATGCAGACAGCCGTGCCGGTAGGCGTGGGTGCGATGGCCGCCATCCTCGGAATGCCGATAGATCAACTCAGCGTCGTGTGCTCTAAAGCCGGGCAGGGCGAGATTGTTTCTCCGGCGAACATCAATTCCCCTGATCAGATCGTGATCTCCGGGAGTGTCGCCGCAGTACAACGCGCGGCAGACCTAGCGAAAGAACGTGGTGCCAAGCGCGCCATCATGCTGCAAGTCAGCGCGCCCTTCCATTGCGCGTTGATGCAGCCTGCGCAAGATGAGCTCGCGAAAGACTTGGCGTCGCTTACATTCAGCGTACCTAAGACGCCCGTGGTGAAAAACATTGATGGCACTCAAACAATAGCCGCCGACGAAGCGCGCGCAGCCCTCATTCATCAAGTGACCGGCGCCGTACAGTGGGTCAAATCCATGCAGACGTTGGTCGCTGCGGGTGTGGACACGTTCATTGAAGTCGGTCCCGGCAAAGTGCTCTGCGGACTGATGCGCCAGATCGATCGATCGAAGTCCTGCATGAACGTTGAGGATAAGGCCAGCTTACAGAAGACGATCTCAGCCGTCAGTTCTTAAGGAGTATCACGCCGCGTTTCTTCATTCGAGGTTTCCATGCGAGTAAACTTCATCGGTGTCGTCATTTTTGTTTTGGCCCTCGCCTGCACGGCGCAGCGGGCTGCACACTCAAATCTTCTCGTCACGCCTGAATGGCTCGCGCAACATCTCAACGACCACAATCTCATCATTCTAGAAGTCGATGACGCGATGGACTCGACGCGCGGCCACGCGCACGACAAGACCACCGGTCACATTCCCGGCGCGCAGTACATCGCTATGTCAGATGTGTCAGCCCCGCGCGACCCCGAGCATAAAGTGCCGGCACTGGAATTCCCGGCAGATGACCTACTGGTCAAAGACCTGGAGCGCTTCGGCATCTCCAACGATTCACGGGTCGTGATCTACGCGAATGAAGGCTCCTTCTCCAACGGCACGCGCATCTTCTTTGCGCTTGATTATGTTGGCTTGGGCGATCGCGTTTCGGTGCTGGATGGGGGTATCGCAAAATGGATTGCCACCGGGCACGCGAATGGAGACTTAGCTGCGAAAGAACCAATTCCAGGCCATATCATTCCTCATTTCAATCGAGACGACAAAGTCGACGCTGATTGGCTCAATGCACACCTCAAAGATCCGAAGCTTTCTTTGTATGACACGCGCAGCCTAGAACGCTACACCGGTGAGCAAATAAAACCCTATCCTCGCGGTGGACACATTCCCGGCGCGATCTATCTTGATCTTGGCAAGTTCTTCAATGATGACCAGACATTCAAGTCAGCCGACGAACTCAGAGTGCTGTTTCGTACCGCCGGATATAAAGATGGCAACACCATCGTGCCTTATTGTTTTGTCGGGCAGAATGCGACCGTTCCATACCTCGCTGCACGCATCCTCGGCTACAAGGTCCGACTCTATGATGGCTCTTGGGATGAATGGTCGAGGCGTCCGGAACTGCCGGTCGTCACCGGAGACAAGCCATAGTTATTCTTCGTACTCGTCAGAACCCTGCACCCAGAGGAATGACTGGATATCCATCATGTCGCGCGGCTTCATATCACGCAGGTCGAGGCGCACTTTGTCAGCGAACCGCAGGAGGTGCGCATAACTCTCAGCATTCGGGCGCGACTTGTACTCGAAGTCGTATCCGTATTCTTCCGCTGCGCGCTTGGTGACCATCGGCTTTAGGAAAAAGTGCACGTCAGGTTGCGCGATGAATCCGAAGACTGTGACTACGGGCCACGTGAGCACGCGCGTCTGCTTGCGCGGCAAGCCTCCGACCACCTCGATCCATTTTGCGAATCTGCGATCGATGCTCTCGCGGACGTAAAGAAAATCGTAAAGTCCCTTGGCAAATTGTTCTGCTCCGTGCGTGGGCTTTACTGCGTCGCGCAATGCCATCTTCTCGAAGGAAAAGAGCAGGTTTGTGCGCGACTCGATCCTGACTGCGCGGGCTGCGATCTCTGCGAAGTCGGCCGCTGCGATCAGCCGTTTCATCTCAGCCTGGCTGAGTTGCTGCTGCCATTGCTCGTGCGCGGTCCATTTGTATCCGCGTTCCCAATCGATATAGGTCTCATCTCTGAAACCGTCGGGAAAAAAGCGCAAGAATTTTTTGCGACAACGGATCGCGCCTTTGGTGAGATTCGACGGAGCCGGTTTGCCCGACTCGGTGAAGGCCTTTGAGGCAGAATGCGATTGAGAGTTGTTGAGCGATGCGCGCGCCATCCTTCTTTGGATTCTGCCCGCGCACAGAAGGCTGTCAGTGCATGCTCGAAGCAGGCCTGAAGCGCAGGAAAACAGCTACTCCCGCCGGATGTTTGCCATAAATCGGAGTCAGTGAATCAGGAACTCCGTACCAGGTCACCTGCGCACCCAGCGCGCTCGAGAGATGCGGGACGATGGGCAACTCACGGTCATATCCAAGGCTGTAAGCTTGGACGCGGCCGATGATGTTGTGAGCGAATCCGGGCGGCTGGGCATTCATGCCCAGCAGCAGCTCATTTGTCCGGTCGACGTTTTCGATGCGCGTCCAAACACGATTCTTCTCAGTGAATCGCAATGTTGATTCGGCGAGATAGCCGTTCCAGACGATGTGCTCAGCGACTTCACTATTCCTACCCCAGAGCAACATTGACGACCATTCGCCATGGGCGATCGGTCGGTTGTACATCACCGACGCGGTCATGCGATCAGTGTCTTCGTCGGGATGAAGCGCTTCCGGGCTCGTCAGCCGTCCGAAGGAGTATTGCGCGCTCCAATTTTTCGCCGGGTTTACGGTTAATCGGGTTGACCACGAATCGATCGCGCCGTGCTCAATATTCCAGCGGTTCTCGTCCGGCTCACGTCCGTGGAATCCTGAGGCTTCGATGCGAAAGAACTTGTGCGTGAGACTGATAGTCAACACGTCTGCAGCGATATGCGTCGAATCCTGCAGGTGGTGCCCGAGCGGCGCCAGCGGATCTTCTGAAGCCGACGCTCGATGCGGGAATGCTGCCGGGCCAAGCGCGGGATCGCCCATTGGCGCAGCGTAAACCGTGAGAACGGTATCATCGCGTAGCTTTAAGTCGTACAGCGCCGCGATCTCCATGAACAGGTCGTGCGGGTGTTGTCCGTCATTGATCGGACGGCCGAACGCAGTCTCACCTTGTTGAAACATCTCTGGATAGAAGCGTCCAGTGACCGTCGCAGGTTCGAGGCTGAGCATGGTCCGGAATGTGATCTGCCCGCGCTTGCCGATATTGCGCTGCGCCATTGGCATGAACCAGCTGGTGGAGAATACCTTGTCCGCGCTTCGCGGTCCGCTTTGCTGTTGTGCAGTGACGAATGCCGCGCCGTGGAACATGAAACGCCAGCTTTTGCGCTTCCACATCAGCATTGGCGGTGACTCTGACTCGGGCTCTGCCGTCGTTCCGGTTGTTGCGTGATGCAACGCTTGAGCGATCAAGGGCTGCGAGTCTTGCGCTTGATCATGCCGCATGCCGGGCATGTTCATGCCTTCGTGCTGAGCGACGGCCACCGAGGAACATACCAATAGCATTTGAAGTACGGGCGCGAACTTCATCTCTCAACAATGTATCAATGTATTAATGGATCGTGGAGTTGTCGCCCGTTCGATGCTCCGTGATTTGGAATTTCAGGAATTGTTGGATGGCCTTCAGCGCTTCTGCATTCTGCGTCTTAATGCGCACCCGCGCTCCCAGTCGTGTCTCTTCATATTCATAAGAAATATCCTTCTTTAAGGACTGCATCACAGGAACGCCTGGCGGTGTCTGGTCATGCACGAACATAGGGATGGAGAAATCCCCGTTCGTAAACATCATCGCAATATGGCGCATGTGCATACGGATCTCAGCGATGCTGTCCGTATCGTCCGCTGAATCGGCGAATGCTTCGATAGAGCCGCCATCTGCCGATAGTAGGAAATGATGGCCGGTCTTCTCGTGAGAGAAACCCATGCCGATGTCTCCGCGCTGATCAACCGCAGTGTCCTTCTGATGTTTCGCATGCATCGGACAATCCTTCATCGAATCATCATCATTCTTTTCTTTCGCAGGTTCCTGCGCCAGCAGGGAAACCGCGCACAACATCATGAGAACAATCGCGAGCTTTTTCATTTCGTGTCTCTCCTGAACATTTTATTTTTGTCTACTGCCGGCCTGGCTTCCAATGACGACAACAGGAACGCTTTCTGTCCCGGTCCTACCTTGCGCATCTTCTTTTTCCAATCCACCAGCATTTTGCTTAGGTATCTCTCGGTTTCTTTCAGGGCCTCAATATCCGCTCGCACCCGCGTCAGCTTCTCCTGCGCCAAGCCATAAGCACGTCGGCAAGGCGCGGCGCCTGAGTCGCGCACCCGGAATATCTCTGCCAACTCCGCCAGCGTGTAGCCCACACGCAACGCGCGTTGCACCGCGACTACGCGCTCTGCTGCTTCCCTGGTGAATATGCGATATCCGCTTTCGGTTCGAACTGCGGAGGGCAATATTCCCAGCCGCTCGTAGTGCCGGATGGTGTCTGGACTTACACCTGCGTGAGTTGCCAACTTTCCTGACGTCAATCTGCCGTTCAGGTTCATAGGAGAGTATGGACTCTGGAATGCATTCCAGAGTCAACAGGTATTTTTTTGAAAAAGGAAGGAAGGGAAGAGCTAGTCGGCGTGCGCCATCTTCTCGTTCGCGATCTCTTGCTCGATCTTGGCGTTGATCTTGGAGTCGGCGAATTGTGCGGCCACGCGGATCGCGTTCTTGATCGCGGTTCCGTTCGATGAGCCGTGGCCGACGATGCATACCCCTTTGAGGCCTAGCAGCGGCGCGCCGCCGTACTCAGCATAGTCGAGGCGTTTTTTGAAATCGGCGAAGGCCTTCTTGGAAAGGAGGAAGCCCACTTGTGACGAGATGGTGGATTTCAACGATTCTTTCAGGAGGAAGCGGACCGCTTCCACCAGGCCTTCGGAGACTTTTAGTGCCACGTTGCCGATGAAGCCATCGCAGACGATCACGTCGGCGTTGCCGTTATAGAGGTCGCGGCCTTCAACGTTGCCGACGAAGTTGATGGGAAGGCGCTTGAGCAACGGATAGGCATCCTTTGTGAGGTCATTGCCTTTGGATTCTTCTTCGCCGACGCTCAGCAATCCCACGCGCGGGCGCGGGATGTTGAAGATGCTACGCGAATACATCTCGCCCATGATGGCGAACTGTTCGAGGTTCTGCGGTTTGCAATCGACGTTTGCGCCGACGTCGACAAGAATGGTTGCTGTCCCTTTGGAGGAAGGGAAGACTGCAGCTAATGCGGGACGATCGACGCCCGGCAGTGCGCCGAGCACCATTTTTGCCGTTGCCATTGCGGCGCCGGTGTTGCCGGCGGTGGTGAATCCGGCGGCGGTGCCTTCGCGGACGAGACGCAGGCCGACGCGCATGGAAGAATCGCGTTTGCTGCGCACGGCGCTGGCGGCCTTTTCGTCCATGCCGATGACTTCCGTGGCATTCACGATCTCAATGGGAAGCCGCGCCGCGGCCGGGTGGAGAGCCATCTCCTCGCGGAGCTTGTCCTCACGGCCTACGAGCAACACGCGCACGTCGTAGTGCCGCGTGGCGAGTATGGCGCCTTCGACCTCTGGTTTTGGGGCCTTGTCAGACCCCATCGCGTCAACCGCTATGACGGTGGGCATGGGCTAAGGGCAGTAAGTGTATAGCAGAGAAGTAAAGTTCGAGAAGTGGCCGATTGCCGAACCCCACCCTGTCGCCGCAAAGAACAAAAACGCGGCGATAAGGATGGGGCACAATATCACTTAGCGTTCTTTCTCTACGTCGAGCACTTCGCGGCCTTTGTACGTTCCGCACTTGGGGCAGGCGCGATGCGGCATCTTCTTCTCGTGGCAGCTGGGGCACTCTGAGAGTGAGCTGGCGGTCAAGAAATCATGGGCGCGACGCTTTGCGGTGCGCGCTTTGGAATGTCTGCGTTTCGGATTTGGCATTGCGATACCTTACTTTCGTCAATATCTAAAATTTCGAATCTTTACTGCTTCAACTTGTCTTTCAAACCTGCCAGCGCCGCCCATCGAGGATCACTTGGCTTAGCGCATGAACACTCGCCCATGTTCTTGTTCTGGCCGCACTGGGCACAGAGGCCCTTGCATTCTTCCGTGCACAGGATCTGCATGGGCAATGCCAGGAAGATCTGTTCTTTCAAAACTTCTTCCAACTCGACGCCTTCGCCCTTGTAATACCCGATCTCGCTCTCGGCTTCGTTGATCGAGACGTCATCTTCGCGCTGCATGGTGCTCAGCGGCCGATATAGAAGGTCAAAGTCACCGGAGAGCTCTTGTACCACCGGCTCGACGCAACGTGCGCATCGCAACTCTACTTGCGTGGCAAACTTGCCAACCACGCGGATGTCCTTCACTACCTGCTTGCCACCGTGATGCTCTTCCAGGAGCTCGGCACGTCCTTCGGCGGTCAGAGGTGCTTTCTGGACCGCTTCCTCGCCGAGGTCGATCTTGCCGGGGGCGTACGTCTCCGCAAATTCGATCTTGCGGAGTTCAAGGTCATGTAGCGAGAACAGCATCAGGGTCAACCGCCGTTTTTTTAGCCCCTAAATGACTGAACCGGCTTATCAGCCGGTCACGGTACGGCACGGGGATTAACAGCTAAACACTGCTTAATCAGCGAAATATAGGATAAATGGCACCTCGCCGGAGTGTCAAACGAGGACGGGTACCCCTCCCCCATATCCATTGCAAATTCCTTAGAATCACACGTTTGCGAAAAAACGGTCTGCAAAATAGTCAAAACACAGACGATACGCGCAAATATTTGATTCAAATGTAGTTAGCTCAAAGAGCAATCCCGAAACAAGGGAATAACTATTAATAGAACGAGTATGGGAGTTAAGTCAAGCGCTAGTCGGGGTAGTACTGCGCTGGTTGCTTCCCACAAATTCTCGACGGTAAAGCTGTCGAGAATCTATGGGGCACCCGTTGTCGAGGTGTCGCGTGGCTCGAGCATTACTTAGTGTTCGCGGAGAGGCGCGTCCACGTGATGTCTTCGTCGTTCCGGCGCTCGATCAGCTTATCCACTTTGCCATCTGGACCGCGCTCGAATAGTGTGCGGCCTTCCACGCCTTTGCGGAAGAAGATGGGAGCGGCTTCGGGGATGAGTTCTACCTTCGGGCGGTCGCCTTTTTGTTCGAAGAGTTTGTTGCCCTCTTGCATGACGGCGACGGTCTTGCCTGGAGCCAATTGGTAGGTGCCTAAGAAGTCTTTGAGTTCGCTTGCCGTCACTTTGCCCGGCGCTGGGTCCTGGTAGTAGCGCATGGTCTGGCTGGCGACGATCTTCCATTCGCCATTGCGGCGCAGCCATGTGTCAACGGTGTGATAGCGGGCGTGCATCTCGTGTCCGTAGACGGTTTCAACTTCATTCATCACGTAACCGAGAATGGCTACGTTACCCTCGATGCGGCTTTGCGGGTCTTCGACTTTGATGGTACCGGAGAAGCCGGGCGGCAGCGGGGTGATGTCGGCAACCAGGGCCTTCTTGTCCATGGTGCGGCCTTTTTCGTCAAAGAACATGGCATCGTCAGCGAAGTATTTTTTGAATGGCCCTTGATCGCCATTGCCGACGGCGTCAACGATCTCTTGTGTGCGGCGGACGAGTTCGGCTTGTGTGATGGTGGATTGCGCCGATACCGCGGAAATGGAAGTAATCGCACAAAGCAGTGACAAAAGGAATGGTTTCATTGAGGCCCTCAGGAGATAAGAGATGTTATTCAGACCAAGGAGAGGAGAAATAGTACGTGAATCGCGGTAAAGATTTTTCTTGACAACATACCGACTGGTCTGTATTGTACACGTATGGCAAAAAGAGCCATATCGAAAGCGGGACGGGGGGCAGAATCGACGCGTGCTGCCATCTTGAATGCGGCATTCATGGAGTTCTATCACAACGGATTTCAAGGCGGGAGCCTGAACAAGATCGTGGAGAGCGCCGGGACGACCAAGGGCGCGCTGTTTCATCATTTTCCCAACGGCAAGCAAGAACTCGGCTATGCCGTGGTGGACGAGATCATCGGCCCCATCCTGCAGCAGCGCTGGCTCGAATCATTAGTGGGATCCAAGGACCCGATCACTGATTTGAAACGCGCGTTCCGCCAGTATGTAAAAGAAGATATTGAGAGTGGGAACTATGTGCAGGGATGTCCGCTGAACAATATGGCGCAGGAGATGTCCCCACTGGATGAAGGGTTCCGCAAGCGCATCGACAAACTTTATTGCCTATGGCGCAAGACGTATGCGGATGCGTTTGCCGCAGGAGTGAAAGCAGGCAAGGTAAAAAAGAGCGTAGAGCCAGCGAGTGTAGCTGCCTTGATCGTAGCTTCGCAGATGGGAATATGGGGAACCGGCAAGAGCTCCCGCAGCCTGGAACTGATGACGCAGGCGGGCGAAGCTGTGTGCAGTTATTTGGACAGTCTAAGGCCATGAGTTTTTTTAAAATCCAACTAACATACCGACTAGTCGGTATCAAAGGAGATAATCAGATGCTTATGGTGGTGCTAGTGATCGCAGCAATCGTTATCGCAGCAGTGTTATTCGTTGTCAGCCGCCCGGGCGAGGTCCCAATCCGGCGCTCAATGCGAATCAATGCTGCGCCGGACAAGATATTTCCGTACATCAGTGACCTGAAGAAGTGGCGGCAGTGGTCACCGTATGAGGACATAGACCCAAACCTGAAGCGCCACTACAGCGGCTCGGACGCGGGCGAAGGCGCGGTCTATGCGTGGGAGGGCAATCGCAAGATCGGGGCCGGACGCATGGAAATCACCGATGCGACATACCCACAGAAGATCGACATCGCGCTGGAATTCTTCCGCCCATTCAAAGGCAGCAATCGATCTGAGTTCACTTTGCAACCGGCAGGAGGACAGACCGAAGTCACATGGACGATGGTGGGCGGAAAAAGCCTGACCTGTAAGCTCATGGGATTATTCATAAACATGGAAAAGATGATGGGAGCGCATCATGAAAAAGGATTGGCGCGGCTGAAGAAGGTCGCCGAGTGACGAACCGCGTACGATCAGCAAAGCGCGTGAGAAAAGATTGAGAAAAAGATCGGGAAAAGACAAAACACGATTTATAAGGAGAGACAAAATGCGTTTTATCGTATTCGTAAAAGCAAGTAAAGAGAGCGAAGCGGGGCAGATGCCGTCACAAAAACTGTTGACAGACATGACTGCCTACAACGAACAACTGGTGAAAGCCGGTGTGATGCAGGCGGGTGAAGGTCTACATCCCAGTTCAAAGGGGGTGCGGCTGCAGTTTGGTGGCTCATCACCGAAGAGCGTGGGCGGCCCGTTCCCTACCAATGAAGTCATTGCGGGATTTTGGCTATGGAAGACGAAAGATAAGCAAGAAGCGATCGAGTGGGCCAAGCGCGCGCCTTTCGGCGACGGCGCCGTGCTGGAGTTGCGGCAGATCTTCGAAGCGGAAGATTTTGGCGATGAACTAACGCCGGAACTTCGCGCGCGGGAAGAGAACCTGCGCGCAAGGTCCGAAAAAAACTGACCAGCTTCGCGTCCATGCAGGCGTACAATCCTCTTCTTTCAGGAGAAAGCTATGTCGAAAGATCTGCATGGGAAAGTCGCCATCATCACCGGTGGGACAACAGGTATCGGACGGGAGACGGCCGTGCTGTTTGCGGAAGCGGGGGCGAAGGTAGCCATTGCCGGACGCCGCGAGAAAGAAGGCAATGAAACGCTGGCGCTGGTGAAGAGAGCAGGCGGCGATGGATTCTTTTTGAAGACTGACGTTGCTAAGTCGGCCGACGTGCAGGCGCTGGTGCGCGCGACCCTGGAGAAGTACGGACGCGTGGATTGCCTGTTCAACAATGCGGGAATCGAAGGCGTGTGGGCGCCGATCGTGGAACAGCGTGAAGAAGATTTTGCGCAGGTGATCGCCATCAACCTGACCGGTGTTTGGTTGTGCATGAAATATGTTGTGCCGCAGATGTTGAAGCAGGGAGGCGGCGCGATCGTGAACATGTCGTCTGTTGCCGGGCTGATGGGTGCTGCCGGGGCAGCGGCTTATGTTGCGAGCAAGCATGCGGTGAT
>JAICLA010000204.1 GCA_025927695.1 Terriglobales bacterium
CAGGTGGATATTGCGCTGTTCAAGAAGCCGGGCGAGACGGCGGGCGCACGTCGCGGGATCTCTGAGATCGTGAAGTGGATGAACTATGTGACCGATGGTCGCTTCTTCACGCTGGCGGCGGACTTGTCTGAATCGATCAACGTGGAACATGGCGCGCTCTGGGGACATTACTCACCGGAGACGAATCCGCTGGGGACCCGTGTAAAAGCGGCCATACAAGAAGCTGGCAATGTTTCTACGGCGATCGGGCTGGCGAGCCAATCCGCCAGTGTCGATCCGAAGAATTTTGCCGGCGTGTGGGCGCTGAGCGGCACATATGGTGCGTTCACTCCGCTGATGTATCTGCCGGCACGCGTTTGGAGCCAGCAGAGCCAGGACAGTCTGTTCCGCATGGGCGTGCTGCATATTCTGGCGGCGCATTCCGGGCCGGAGACGGCGGCGGACGCCCGCACGCACTTTGGCATCTTCTCGCCGCAAGTGTGGAAGCTGTTTCCGCGCGGACACAGCATTCACTTGAGCTTTTGGGATTACAACGATGTAGCGCCGGGCTACTTTGCCGCTGCGGAGATCGCTGCGCGTGAACAGAAAGTCAGCTTGATCACGATTGAGGTTGCGCGTCCGGATTTCAAAGTGGTGGACCGCAATCGTTTTGCTGACAAAGACCTGAAAGCCGCGGCGAAGGGGTTCTACGTGATCCGCGACTTCGCAGCAGGTAAGCCGAAGCAAGGTTATGTGGTGGTACAGGGTTCGAGTTCAACGAATAATCTGGTCAGCATTCTTTCGCGACTGGATGAGCAGAACATCAATGTCAAGGTTGTCGCCGCCATCAGTGAAGAATTGTTTGACCGCCAGCCCGAGGCCTATCGCAAATCAGTACTGCCATCTGAGGCTTATTACGACTTGATGTTCGTGACTACGGGCACCAAGCGCATGTGGCCGTTGCGCGATTCGGGTCCGCTGACGGATCGTTACTCGCTCACTGCTGACCAGGATGATAAGTGGTTGAGCGGCGGACTGGAAGCCGATGTGATCGCGGAGGCGAAGCTGGATGCGGAATCGATCTTTAAAGGTATCAAGCGGTTCGCGGATGATCGCGAGAAGCGCATGACCGAGATGAAGAGGGCGCTCGGATAACCGTGTGGCGCGCCTCCAGCGCGCAGAGTCAACGTCCACGGCAAGGTCCCTCCACTCCGGGCGTTGCCCTCCGGTCGGGATGACAAAGTGCGGCAAGAAAGAAAGGGCGACTCATTTGAGTCGCCCTTTTCTTTTGCTCACGCGAGCGTACAGACTTTGTTTAGCGATAGGTATTCGCCGGAGCGGTGGTCTTGTGGTGCTTGTTGGCCTTCACTTCCAGCTTGTTCACCACTTCAGTAACGCCTTCGATCTTGGCGGTCTGTTTTTCAAACATGGTGCGCTGGGCTTCGGTGTCCACGTCGCCGGTGAGGGTGAGCACGCCGTTGTTGACGTCGGCTGAGACATGCTGGTTCTTCACGTGGTTGGCGGCGACCCATTCCTTGAAGCGGGCTTTGATGGCGTCGTCATTATCTTTATTGACTTCTTTGGCTTCGCCTTTATCTGCATTGGTCACGAGCAGCTCGTTGGCGATCACGCTGTTGCTGGCGGTCTGGCGGGCAACGGATTCGGCCTTTTCTTTGTCAGCCTGGGTGGCGATGTCGCCTTTCAAGGTGATGACGCCCTTGTCGCGGTCTTCGTCCACGTTGATCTTGTCATAGCCGGCATTCTTCAGTGCATCGACTACAGCCTTCTTTTCCGATGGCGTATTAGCGCGGTGCTGCGAGCAGCCAACGCCGATGAGCATCGCAAGCGACGCGACTGCAACGGTCAATCTTTTTGCAAACATTGTTTGTTTCCTCCCATAGGTCTCTAGGGACGCAAGTCGTCCTGTGCAAGGTAGGATGCGGGCACTCAGGCGCGAGTGGCTAGGCGCTCATGCGACTTACGAGCAGGGAAATAGGGGATCCTTCGGGCAAAACAGCCCTCAGGATGACAAGCTGCTGATAGTTAGGTAGATACGGAATCTGGAGATTGTTACACTTTCAGTATGAAATTTGGCGTGATCGTCTTTCCCGGCTCCAACTGCGACCATGACAGCTACTACGCGGTGAACCACGCTGCCGGTCAGCCGGCGACCATGCTGTGGCATGAGTCCACTGACCTGCAGAATTGCGACGCCATCATCGTGCCCGGCGGATTCGCCTATGGCGATTACCTGCGCACAGGGGCTATCGCACATTTTGCGCCCATCATGGCCAGCGTGAAGAAGTTTGCTGCGGGCGGTGGGTTGGTCATTGGGATCTGCAATGGATTCCAGATCCTGTGTGAATCGCAATTGCTGCCGGGCGCGCTGCTGCGCAATGCGGGGCTTAAGTACATCTGCAAGCAAGTGAACTTGAAAGTCGAGACAATAGACACGCCGTTCACCCATACTTTGAAAAAGGGCGACGTGCTGGAAATTCCCATCGGGCACATGGAAGGGAATTACTTCTGTGATGACGCGACGCTTGCGCAACTTCGCAAGCAGGAGCGAGTGGTCTTCCGTTATTGCATGCCCGAGGGTGAGATCACGGCAGCGGCCAATCCGAATGGCGCGCTCGACAACATTGCCGGCATCTGCAGTGAAGGACGCAATGTGCTGGGCATGATGCCGCATCCGGACAGGTCGAGCGAGGCGATGCTGGGATCAGCGGATGGGTTGAAGATATTCCAGGCGATGGTGAAGAACCAGCAGCTAGCACCGAGCACCTAGCATCGAGTCGTCAGAAGTTCCGCTCGCATCCAATGAGACATGGAATTCCGTGATCATGTCCGCACTACCGGTAGCGCGTTGAAGAACTGGTTCATTGCGCAGACGCTGGATGCGCTGGCTGTTGGCGTCTTGTGGCTGGTTGGGCTTTGGATCATTGGCGTGCCATGGGCACCGCTGTGGGCGTTCCTCGGTGCGATATTCCAGTTTGTTCCGAATATTGGCGCAGTGTTGGGCGTGGTCGGGCCGGTGATTGTTGGCGGAATCGATCGCGGCTGGATGTGCGCGTTGTATGTGCTGATCTTGTACGCCATCATCGCGGTAGTGGACGGCCTTTTTCTTCAACCCTATCTCATGCGGCGCACCAGCAAGGTGCCGATCTGGGCGTCGATCATTGTGCCCATTGTGATGGGGTTTATTATTCCGTTCTGGGGGATATTGTTGGCGCCGCCGTTGTTGGCGGTGGTGTACGCGTATCGGAATAGAGCTGCCGCTCCTCCGGAGCTACGGCCTCTCTGAGGAATCTACGCACTGCTGATATGGCGCTCCCCGGGAGCGCAGAGTCAAAGTCCAAAACAAGGTCCCTCGACTTCGGACTTCGTCCTCCGCTCGGGATGACAAAGCAAGTGAGTGTGCGTGGTATAATCGGCTTGTCTTTATAGGTTTAGACCCGCCTGGAAGTCTTCCTGGCCCGGTCTTTCTGCTATTAAATCCACTTTAGAAGCTAGTTAAAGTAGAGGTTGAACTATGTCCGGCCATTCAAAATGGGCAACGATCAAACATAAAAAAGGCGCACTGGACGCCAAGCGCGGCAAGATCTTTACCCGCCTGATCAAAGAAATCACGATAGCTGCAAAGAGCGGCGGCGATCCGGAAAAGAATCCGCGCCTGCGTACGGCGGTGGCCGCGGCTAAGGCGGAGAACATGCCTTCTGACAACATCAAGCGCGCCATCCAGCGCGGCACGGGCGAATTGCCCGGCGTGAGCTATGAAGAGATCACGTTTGAAGGATACGGGCCGGGCGGCGTGGCGATCCTGGTGGAAACTTCAACGGACAATCGTAATCGCACGGTGAGCGAGATCCGCCATTGCTTTGGCAAGAACAATGGCAACATGGGTGAAGCCGGCTCGGTGGCGTGGATGTTCAAGAAAAAGGGCTACATCGTAGTGCCGAAGGCCGGCGTGAAGGAAGATGACCTGCTGAACATTGTGCTGGAAAACGGCGGCGACGACCTCAGTTCCGACGAAGAGAACTATGAGATCTACACCGACCCTTCGTCGTATGAAAAGGTGCTGGAAGCGGTGAAAGCCGCGGGCATTAAGCCGGCGATGAATGAGCTCTCCATGGTGCCCGACAATTACATCAAGCTGGAAGGCTCGCAAGCCAACCAGATGATCCGCTTGATCGAGGCGCTGGAGGATTTTGATGACACGCAGAATGTGTTCTCTAACGCCGACTTCGACGCCAAGGCGCTGGAAGAGATGGCGGGGTAGCGCAGCGCTTAGCAGCTAGCATCGAGCATCAAGTGGCGGCTGACCTTGGTTGAATTTGAAAGCCTCAGTAAATCTGAGGCTTTTTCTTTTGCTTCCGGCGCGTGTGGCTGTTAGATTCATTCGTTCCTCAATCAATCCCACTGGAGAACTCTACGTGCGACGAATCGCCGCGCTGCTTGCTTCTACTGTATTGCTGACCTCGCTTGCGTTCGGACAGGATGCAAATGCGACCAAAGACGCTGACAAAAAGAAGGATGCGAAGGACTCGCAGGAATCGCGCGTGCCAGTGAAGAAGGGCACATGGGAGATCACGCCTCTGGTTGGTGGTGGCACCGGATTCGGCAAACGCAGCAGCACCCAGATGTTCTTTATTCAGGTGCGCGGCGGACGAGTGCTGAGTTCTGATCATGGCCACGGATGGATGCGCGGCAATTTTGAATATGCGTTTGATCTCACGCCGCTATTTGAAGTTATGGAACCACCAAAGGCAACGTATGGCGGCGGGTTCTCGCCGGTAGTTTTGAAATGGAACTTCACTAGCGGACGCCGCATGGTTCCGTTCGCTGAGCTGACTGGCGGAGCGCTGTGGACGACGCAGGATGTGCCGTTCGGGACGAACAATTTTAACTTCACGCCGCAAGGTGGATTCGGTGTGCACTTTTTGCGTGGGACAGATAAGAACCAGGCGGTGACTTTGGCCGGGAAGTTCCTTCACATCTCGAACGCCGGCATCGCTGATGCGAATTCCGGCGTAAATGCCAGCATTCAGTTTGAGCTGGGGTATACGTGGTTTAA
>JAICLA010000001.1 GCA_025927695.1 Terriglobales bacterium
CTCTGACTATGGCAAGAAGCTGCCTTCCTCGAACGGCAAGCTGTTCGTCGCCGGCTTCTGCTGGGGTGGCGGCCAGACGTTTCGCTTCGCTACCAACCGCAAGGATTTGAAAGCGGCGTTCTCCTTCTACGGACCACCGCCTGACAAAGACGCAATGACCCGCATCACGGCTCCGGTCTACGGTTTCTACGCCGGAATGGACAATCGCATCGGTGCGATGATCCCGGACGCGATCGCCAACATGAAAGCCGCCGGCAAGACCTATGAACCGGTGACCTATGAAGGCGCCGGACACGGCTTCATGCGCGCCGGCGACGGCCCCGAACAGGTCCCGGACGACCCCGCCAAGAAAGACGAGGCGCACAAAATGTACGAGGCCAACTTGAAGGCGCGAAATGACGCATGGGCGCGATGGAAGAAACTGCTCGCCGAGAAGTAAAAAGCAGTTCGGCCCCTTGAAAATAGGACAGTAAGTAGTAGCCGGAAGGATTTGGCCCTTTCCGGCTACTCTCATTTTCAAGTCTTTACATTAGGACAAACGCGCATCTCTGGCTTGCATCGAAAGCCAGTGATGAGCTTCGTCTTCCACCCGGCCGCTCCACAAGCCCGCACTACGTTCTGGCTGAAATGCAGTGCGTCCGCTTTGTTTTTAGCGTCAGCAGCTCTTGCACAAGACCAGCCAAGTAAACCTTCGGCCACGCAAACGCCGACTCCGACCCAGCAGCCAGCCGAGACGCCCAAAACAGCGCCTCAGGTGAAAAAGGTCTTGCCCTCGTATGAAGGGCAGACCGTGTCCGCGCTGGAGATAGCTGGCCGTCCTGATGTAAAGACGGAAGACTACATTCGTTATTTCGCACTGAAACCAGGCGAACCTTTCTCACAAGAGAAGGTCCAGCAGTCGATGGACGCGCTCAAACGCGACTCGCGCTTCCATGACGTGCAGCTCGAGATCCGTCCGGATGCCAAGGGCGTGCGCGTTTTGTTCGTGCTGCAGCCGGCGCTGTATTTCGGCATCTTCCAGTTTCCCGGCGCAAGCCGGTTCAATTACTCGCGTCTGCTCCAGGCGACGAACTATCCCCCGCGCGGCGAATATTCTCACCTCGACGTGCAAGACGCAGTCCAGGACCTGACTCGATTCCTGAAGCGCAACGGATACTTCCTCGCTAAAGTCGATCCCGAAGTCCAGACCGACGAAGCGCATGGCCTAGCCAACATAATCTTCCACGTAACGCTGAACAAGAAAGCAAAGTTCGGCGAAGTTGAGATCGAAGGCGCACCGCCTGAAGAGGCCGCGCATTTGAAATCGGTTTCGCATTCATTCATGGCCCGCATCCGCGGCTCCGCGATTCGCCCGGGCAAGACTTACCGGATGAAGACCGTGGGGAATGCGTCACAGTACTTGGAAGGCAACTTGATGAAGCAGCACCACCTCGCCGCCGAGGTGAAGCTGCTGGGCGCGCAATATAAGCCGGAGACGAATCGCGCGGACATTCATTTTCATGTGAACGAGGGGCCGGTCGTCAACGTCAAGGTTGCGGGCGCACACGTCTGGGGATTCACGCAGAAGAAGATATTGCCGGTGTATCAGCAGGTGGGCATCAACACTGAGATCATCCAGGAAGGCCGGCAGAACTTGATCTCACATTTCCAAGGCAAAGGTTTTTTTGATGCGAAAGTCGACGTCAACGTTCAAAAGCCAGATGCCAACAGCGAGACCATCGTTTACCAGGTAACAAAAGGGCCGCGTCACAAAGTGACAGGTGTCGAGGTGGCCGGCAACCAGAAGATGGACGATGATGACTTGCTGCCACACGTGGCAGTCAAGAAAGCGCATTGGTTCAATCACGGAACGTACAGTGAAAAAGTAGTCAAACAATCTGTGAAAAACTTGAAGGCGGTTTATCAGGCCAGCGGCTTCAGCAGCGTCAAAGTCACGCCCACCATTGAAACCGCGGCGAATGGAAACATCACGGCGAAGTTCACGGTGGACGAAGGCCCGCAAGACATCGTTGAGTCACTCAAAGTAGAAGGCAATGACACGGTGCCGGTGTCTCAGCTCACAGAGCACGGATTGCACGTTGTACCGGGACAGCCGTATTCGCAAAAACTGGTTAACGACGACCGCAAAGAGATACTGGCGCAATATTTGAAGAATGGCTATCTCATCGCCACGATGCGCCAGACTGCGCGCGACATTCCTGGTCAGCCGCACCACATTGCGGTGGCTTACACCATTTCAGAGGGCCCGAAGGTTCACACCGCCACGCGCGTCACGCTGGGGAAGAACGTGACGCGGCAGACGCTGGTCAACAAGGACGTGAATAATATCCAGCCCGGTGAGCCCCTGACAGAAGACGAGATGCTGATCGCCGAGACCCAGCTCTACGATCGTGGAATATATGACTGGGCGGAAGTCGATCCTCGCCGGCAGATCACGACGCAGAACGAAGAAGACGTGATCGTGAAAGTCCACGAGGCTAAGCGCAACTCGCTTACCTACGGCTTCGGATTTGAAGTGACGAACCGCGGCGGAAGTATTCCCAGCGGAACAGTGGCCGTTCCGGGATTGCCGCCGGTAGGACTTCCATCTGGATTCACAACCAATCAACAGACCTTTTATGGACCGCGAGCGACCCTAGAGTACACGCGCATCAATCTTCGCGGGCGTGCTGAGTCATTCACTTTCTCGGGTCTTGGAAGCAGGCTCGATCAACGCGGTTCACTGATCTATACAGCACCGGAACTGCCGTGGGCGAACTGGGAGTCAAACGCTACCATCTCTGGCGAATACAACCAGGAGAATCCGATCTTCTCGTCCAGGCAGGCACAGGCGGGATTGCAATTGCAGCATCCCTTCAACAAGGCGAAAACAAAAAACCTTTTTATCCGTTATAACTTCCGCGAGACCGGGCTCACACGCCTGGAGATTCCCGACTTGATCCCATTGCAAGATCGTCACGTGCGGCTCTCGACGATATCCGGCTCCTACATAAACGACACACGTGACAATTCGCTCGATGCCCATAAAGGCATGTATCAGAGCTTGGAGCTGGACCTGAATCCGACTGCCTTGGGATCGAACGTGGATTTTGTGAAGTTCCTGGGTCAGGCGGCTTACTACAAACAAATTCCCGCGAAGATCATCTGGGCGAACAGTCTGCGTCTCGGCCTGGAACAACCGTTTAACGGTAGCCATGTTCCTCTAAGTGAGACCTTCTTCTCCGGCGGCGGGAGTACCTTACGTGGATTCTCACTGAATGGAGCCGGCCCGCAGCGTACAGTTCCCACTTGCAACAACCCCGCTGATACATCGACCTGCACGCTTATTAAGGTGCCGGTGGGCGGCAATGAACTGGTCATACTCAATTCAGAGCTCCGCATTCCGCTCGACTCGGTGAAGAAGAACCTGGGCTTTGTAGTGTTCTACGACGGGGGAAACGTATTTGACCGCATCGGATTCCACAACTTCACACAGCTCTACACGAACACCGTCGGTATCGGCGCACGTTACGCCACGCCGGTTGGGCCGATACGTATTGACATTGGACACAACATGAACGCGCCCGCAGGCCTCAAAGCTACACAGATATTCATCACACTAGGACAGGCATTTTGAGCGCTCAACCAAATTATCCGCTGTATGACATGCCAGAGCAGCCGCCTCTGCCGCCGAAGCACCACCATGGCTGGGGACGCATAGTGGGTTGGATCGCGCTGGGTCTTTTGGCGTTGATCTTATTGCTGGTCATCGTGGGCGCTATCCTGCTGCACAACCAGTCGTTCAAGGCTTACTTGCTGAATAAAGCGCAACAACAGGCGAGCGAAGCGCTGGGTGCGCCTGTCCACTTGCAGAGTTATGACCTGCACCTGAGCCACTTGAGTTTGGATATGTATGGCGTAGTGGTGGACAGCGCACCGCCGTTCCAACAGACTCCGCTGTTGCAGGTGGACCACATTGCGCTCGGACTGAAGATCACTTCGCTCCTGCATCGCACTTATTATCTGGATGACATCGCCATCGATCACCCAGTTGTGCACGTGATAGTGGACAAGCAAGGCCGAGACAATCTGCCGCAGACGAAGAAATCGAACACTCAAAGCCAGACGAACATCTTTGACTTGGGCATCCGGCATTTCAATCTCAGCAAAGGCGAAGTTTATTACAACGATGAGAAGATGCCGCTGGCCGCGGACTTGAACAACGTGTCTTTCCAGTCTGCGTTTGATTCAACCGCGAGAAAGTACTCCGGCGAGCTCGCGTACACCGACGGCAACATTACCTACGGGACGTTCAACCCCCTGAAGCACGACCTGGACGCGAAATTCGCGGCAACGCCGACCACGCTCACGCTCGATCCGGCCTCGGTCACCAGTGGCGCCACCAAGATCAAGATGTCTGCAACACTCGAGGATTATGGCAATCCGCAGATATCTGCGAAGTATGACGCGAGTGTAGATGGCGCGGAGCTGCGGCGCATCATGAAGAATCCGCAAGTGCCGGAAGGAACGGTTCAAGTCGTAGGAACTGCCCAACTAAAGAACACCCCGAACACCCCGAACACCCCCACCATCAACAATGTCGTTGCTGACGGCGATGTCACGAGCGGCCGATTGAGGTTCCGCTCTCCCAGCTTCAGTGGCGACATCAATGATGTCCGGATGCATTACGCGGTTTCCGGCGGCAATGCGGACCTGAAAGGTCTGCACGCGCAATTGCTGGGCGGCACGATCGACGGCAAAGCCCAGATGCAAGACATCGCGGGGAATAGCAAGTCGCACGCTGCCGTTGATCTAAATAATATTTCGCTGGCCGCTCTGAAGAGTCTGGCAGGAAAATCCGCTACAGCCCAACAAGTCGCACTGAACGGAAAACTGAACGGCAACGTTGACGCGCGCTGGGGCAAGACGATCGATAACCTCTTCGCCACGGCGAATGCAAAGATCGCGGGCGGCGTGGCAGCGGCGAAGAATGGCAGCAATGCCGTACCTGTGAATGGCGACATTCATGCCAAATATGACGCCGCGACCAAGACGGTGGCATTCAACCAGAGTTACATCAAGACTCCGCAGACATCTCTCACGTTGAACGGCGAGGTGAGTAATCGCGCGAGCCTACAGGTGGCGATGCAATCGAATGACCTGCACGAACTCGAGACGGTCGCCGATATCTTCCGCACGCCGGCGCCCGGACAGGCACAGGTGCAGCCGCTCGGCCTGTACGGCACGGCGAATTTCAATGGAAGCGTGCGCGGCACGACTGCCGCTCCCCATCTAACCGGCACTCTGAATGCTGCGAACCTGCGCGTAAAAGATAGTCAGTGGCGCTCATTGCGCGCGGACATCGACGCGAGTCCCTCCCAAGCTAGCTTGCGTAACGGTCAATTGCAGGACATGAAGAACGGGCACATCGGCTTCAATGTGAGTGCAGGATTGCGAGACTGGGCGTTCACAGACCGAAGCCCGATCCAAGTGGCGGTGAATGCCACACAGCTGAATGTTGCGGATTTGGCACACATGGCCGGCTCACAAGTACCCGTGACGGGAACACTGGCAGCGGACGTGAAGTTGACCGGTACGGAACTGAATCCGCAAGGTAACGGTTCTGTCACTCTCACGCAGGCCAAGGTATATGGCGAGCCTGTGCAGAACGCGAATATTAAATTCCAAGGCACAGGCAACGAGATTCGTGGCAATGCTGCAGTGAGGTTGGTTGCAGGCAGTGCGGACGGCACTTTCAGTTATGCGCCGAAAACCAAAGCGTACGACGTTCAACTGAAGAGCAGCGGCATTAAGCTGGAACAGTTGCAGACGGTGAAAGACCGCAACATGCATCTGGCCGGCACGGTGAACTTGAATGCCAGCGGAAAAGGAACGGTCGATAATCCGCAATTGGTGGCGAGCCTTACCTTGCCCAGCCTACAAGTGCAGAACCAGACCTTTAAAGGAATCACGTTGCAAGCCAACGTTGCCAACCACTTGGCGAATGTCGCCCTCGATTCAGAAGTGCTGAACACTTCGATCCGCGGCAAGGGAACAGTGCAACTCACAGGCGATTATGAGACCAATGCCACCCTGGACACGCAACTCGTTCAGTTGCAGCCGATCCTTGCGCTCTATGCGCCATCGCAAGCCGCCAACATCACCGGACAGACCGAACTGCACGCCACGCTGCGTGGGCCGCTGAAGAACAAGAATCTTGTGGAAGCGCATGTCACCATCCCGACGCTGCAAGTGAAATATAAGAACGCCGTGCAGATCGGCGCAACGAACCCACTCCATATTGATTATGAGAACGGCACAGTCAAGCTGCAGCGTGCCAGTATCAAGGGCACTGACACTGATCTAATGGTGGAAGGCTCCGTGCCCGTCAGCAACATGAACGCAGCGCCGATGGCGCTTACTCTGCTTGGAACCGTGAACCTGCAGCTGGCGCAGATCTTTGATCCGGACGTGACCAGCTCGGGCGAACTCCGCTTCAACGTGCATTCCACCGGGGTACGCGCCGACCAGAACGCACAGGGAACGGTGGACATCGTGAACGCGAGCTTCGTCATGGCAGGTGTGCCTGTGGGGCTCGACAACGGCAACGGCACGTTGACGCTCGCGGGCGACCGCCTCACCATCTCCAAATTTGCCGGCAATGTCGGTGGCGGACAGGTCACGGCGCGTGGGGCAGTAATGTATCGTCCGTCAGTGTCATTTGATTTAGCCGTGGCCGCGCACAACGTTCGCGCGCTCTATCCGGACAGCGTACGCGAAGCGGTGAATGGCGACCTTACTCTGACCGGCAACATGGAGGACGCTACCCTGGGCGGTAATGTGAACGTGAGCTCCATCTCATTCACGCCGGACTTCGATTTGAACGAATTCCTCGGTCAGTTCTCAGGCGCGGATAATCCACCGCCTACGCGTGGTTTCGCGCAGAATGTGCAGCTCAACATCAACGTGCGGTCCGGCGGCGGCGTGAACCTGGTGAGCCGCGCACTAAGTCTCCAAGCAAATGCAAACCTGCATGTGCAAGGTTCGCTGGCTGAGCCGGTTATCCTCGGCCGCGTGAACCTGAACGGCGGCGACCTGATCTTTATGGGGAACCGCTACGTGCTCCAGGGTGGCACGGTAGATTTCGTTAATCCGGCGGAGACGACTCCAAACGTCAATGTTTCAGTAAACACAACGGTGCAGCAATACAACGTGCAAATGCAGTTCCGCGGCACCCCGGACCATATGCACACCAGCTACACCTCTGACCCGGCGCTGCCGCCATCCGACATCATCAACCTGCTGGCGTTCGGCAAGACCACCGAGGCGAGTGCAGCGAATCCGTCGCCCCCCGCGAACTTGGCTGCGCAGTCGATGATCGCTTCGCAGGTCAGTAGCCAGATCACTAGTCGTGTCTCAAAGCTTGCGGGAATCTCGCAATTGTCTGTTGACCCGGTTCTAGGCGGTAATGGAAGCCAGCAGAACCCGGGAGCGCGTGTAACGGTGCAGCAGCGCGTCACCAGCAATCTGTTCGTGACCTTCTCAACGGACGTGACCGAAACGAGCGACGAAGTCGTGCAGTTGGAGTACCGCAAATCGCCGCGCGTTTCTTATAGCGCGACGCGCGACCAGAACGGCGGATTCGGCTTCGACGTGAAGATACATAAGAAGTGGTGAAGAACAATCCTTAGCAGTCACTAGTCAGGAAAAAGAAAGGGGCCGGATGGCCCCCTTTTTTTTAGTTCGCGGCGAAGCTATTAAAGATTACTTAGTGTCATTGTCGTCCGTGTCGGTCGGTTCAGGCGCAGCCGCACCGGCCCTGCCTCCACCGCCGCGCTGCTCCGGTGAAATCTCAGGAAGTCCTGCCGAACGGAGCTGGCTGTTCAGTGCCGGCAGATCTTGCGAGACCACCTGGTGCCATTGATCTGTAGTGGTGGCCGCTACTTTCTGAACGTGATCTAACGCAGCCAACTGATCGGCCGTGGGAGCGGTGTCAGCGCTTTGCATCGCGCCGAGTACTTGTCCGGCCATCCCGGACAAATGGCGCAAGCTAGTTTCGTCGGTACTCATGGTCTCGGTCGCGCCAGCGCCGAATCCTGCTTGCTCTTTGCCGGCGACATCCGCCATTCGCTGTTCGAACTTATCCAGCGCGGCGATCACGTCGGCTTTGCCTTGAGCCCTGGCGCGCACGTCACGCAGCTGACGGCTGATGTTGGTAGCTTGCGCGACCGAGCGGACGAGCTCGGTGCTGGTCTCACTAGCTTTTTGCGACGCAGTAAGCTGCGTCTGCAGGTCAGCTTGCGTGACGTTAATGCGCGGATCCATCTTCACCGTGATGGGTGCGGTGAGAGATTTACCGTCGACCGTCAGCTTGGCTGTGTATTGTCCGGGAACCGCCCATGGTCCGGAGCCGCCGCGGCGTCCTGCGCGAGGCCCGGCTGCTGTTGCAGAAGCGTAGTGCAAGTCCCATGCGAAGCGATGCATACCCGCGCCCGCGGAGAGCACGGGCGTCGGCTTGATCCAGTACATGGGGATGTCCAAAGTCTTTTCGTCGATCTGCGGCGTGCGATCGTCACTGGAGTAACGGCGAACGAGATTTCCCGAACCGTCGAGTATCTCTAAAGTGACCATAGACGAACTCGCCGACTTTAAGTAATAGTCGATCATCGCACCATTAGGCGCGTTGTCAGCGTGCGCGATCTCCGGTGGATACGGCGTGCCTTGATCGCTGCCTGGACGCACTCGATACGCGACTTCAGGCTGGAACAGGAAGGCATCTTGCGAGGAGAGTTTTGAGCCTGCCTCACGCAAGGGTTCCATGTCGTCCAAGATCCAGAATGAACGGCCGTGGGTGGCAATGACGAGGTCGTCGTGCCGAACGGCGATATCGCGAACCGGAGTCACCGGAAGATTGAATTGCAGCGGCTGCCAGTTGTCGCCGTCATTGAAGCTGACGTAGACGCCGAGTTCGGTGCCGGCGAAGAGCAAACCCTTACGCTCGATATCTTCGCGCACGGCGTTCACGTATGCGCCTTCGGGAATACCGTTGGCGATCATCTGCCAGGTCTTGCCGCCGTCGCGTGTGCGATAGATGTACGGCTTGATGTCTTCGAGTCGATGGCGGTCTACCGCAGCGTACGCCGTGTTCTTGTCGAAGTGCGAGGCATCAATGATTCCGACTTTGCTCCAGGGTGTGAGTTCTTTCGGTGTGACGTTCTGCCAAGTCTTGCCGTCGTCGCGGGTGAGTTGCACCAGACCATCGTCCGTGCCGACCCAGACTGTGTTGGCATCGATGGGCGACGGAGCAATGGCATAGATCACGCCTTTGCGCGGGCTGACTAGACCATACTTCGCGGTAATGGGATCAAGGTTCGCAGGAACGCCGGGATCTTCACGCGTGAGGTCTGGCGAGATCTGGTCCCAACTGTTTCCGCCGTTCGTTGTACGGAAGAGCATCTGGTGGCTGAAGTAGAGTTTGTTCTTGTCCGCTTGCGAGGCGGTAAGGGGCAGAGTCCAGATGGTGCGGAAGTTTCCTTCGCGGCCGAGAGTCGGCGAGATGCTTTGGTCTTCCCACGTAGTGAAGTTCAGCTTTGAGACCGTGCCGCCGTAGATGATGTTGGAATCTTTCGGGTCGACTGCAATGCTGCCGCTTTCTCCACCAACGCCTATGGGACGGAAATCGCGCTCAGTCAATGATGCCCAGCGAGTGCGGCTGGGAACAGCCACGGCACCGCTGTCTTGCTGTGCGCCGTAGATCCAGTAGGGAAACTTGTTGTCGGTCACAACGTGATAGATCTGCGCGGTGGGTTGGTTGTACCAGGAACTCCAGGTCTTGCCGCCGTTCAGCGTAATGATGGTGCCTTGGTCGCTGGAGATGATGATGCGGTTGGAATCATCGGGCGAGATCCAGATCCCGTGATAGTCGTCTCCACCGGGCGCGCCTTTGAACGCGACGAAGTTGTGCCCACCGTCTGTTGATTTATAGGTCGAGGTATTGGCGACGAATACATTGTCAGCATTCTTCGGGTCGGCGGCGATGATGCCGAAGTACCAACCGCGTCCCCAGACGCGCGCTTCTTTGTCGGCGAGGGTGAAGGTTTCGCCGGCATCATCAGAGCGGTAGATGCCACCTTCTTTCGCATCAACAACCAGGTAAATGCGCTTCGGATTCGCGGCCGAGATAGCGATGCCCATGCGGCCAAGATTCTCGACCGGCAGACCGTTAGTGAGTTGCTTCCAAGTCGCGCCGGCATCGGTCGATTTGTAGAGACCGCTGCCCGGACCGTTCGATGGCGGATATACGTTCCATGGTGGACGCCGTGTCTGCCACAACGCTGCATAAATGGTATTGCTGTCTGACGGATCGAACGCTATATCTATGGCGCCGGAGTTCTCGTCTTTGAATAAAACTTTGTTCCAGCTCCTGCCGCCGTCGGTCGTCTTGAAGACTCCGCGTTCGGCATTGGCACCATAAGCGTGGCCGAGCGATGCAACATAAGCGATGTCAGCATTCTTTGGATCGATGATGATCTTGCCGATCTGTCGGCTGTCCTTCAGGCCGATGAAGTTCCATGTCTTTCCGGCGTCGGCAGATTTGTAGAGACCTGCGCCGTAGCTGATGTCGTCACGCATATCAGCTTCGCCCGTTCCCACGTAAACAATGTTCGGATCAGAGGGCGCGACCGCGACTGCACCTACGGACGCGATGGGCGCTTTGTCAAAGATAGGTTCCCAGCTCATGCCGGCATCCGTGGTCTTCCAAACGCCGCCGCCTACCGAACCGAAGTACCAAGTGCTGGGATCGCCGGAGACACCTGTGCCAGACAGCGCGCGGCCGGCGCGGAATGGGCCGACCATGCGCCAATGAAGGTCAGAGAATTGTGCGGGATCGACGGTCTGCGCGTAAACGGCAGACACGAGAATGAACAGTGAGACTGCTAGCGAAGCGAATTTCTTAGACACTGCTGTCCTCCGGAGTTGGATTTTGTCTCCGGAACTCCGGAGGGTTTTAAAGCAGCGATTTGGCTTACTGGTTATCGTCGTCTTCCTCTTGTGCGCCGGTGGCGTTGTCATTCGCTGACTTCACCGTAATCGGCGTCCCCGCGAACAAAGTGGACGAGCCTTTTTCAATGGCCAGCTTGTTGAAAGCAACCACTTCGTTGTTAAGGAAGTCATTGATCTCTTTCAAGTGCCGGTCAAGTTCCTTGCGGACTTCTGTCATTTCTTCCACGGCAAGCTCATTAGGAGCCTGCGCGTAACCGGAATTAACGATGCCATTCACGCTGCGCAAGCGGTTTTGGAAGCGCGAGAGATAGTGCAGATCGTCTGACGCGCCGGGTTGGATGTCATGGTTGTAGATCGGCTCTTCCAAAGCATCCAGCTTCTTGCGCATCGCCCGCGCCTGTTGCAGCACCGGGCGATATTCAGCATTCTGCACGCCATTCTCGTCCGTCGCCCCGAGAAGTTCTTCGATGGATGAGAGCTGCTTCTTCAGGCTGTTAATGCGGTTCAAAGCTTCGTTCAAGGCGGAGGTTTCGTCGCGCACTTCAAGAGCGGCGGCTACCTGTGCTTTGAAACCATTGACATCTGCGTTGGGGAAACGCGGATCAAGCGCCACTTCCACCGTTTTTGTCTCACTCTTGCCGTTGGCAGTCACTGTGACTTTGTAAGTGCCCGGAATCACCGCTGGGCCAGCATTACGGTTGAAGAACGGATTCTCTTCTTCAGCCGCTGCGTTTTGCGGGAGGAAGTTCAACTGTTTCGGACCGGCGTAACGTAGGTCCCAATTGGCGCGGTTGTAGCCCATCTTTGATGGACCGTACATGGTACGAACCATCTTTCCGTCCGCATCTGTAATAACGATCTTCACCGGACCTTCGCGCTTCCGACGCTGTTCGGGTGAAGCTTTCAGTTCCTCAGGAAGGTAATAGTCAACCTCGGCGCCGGACGGAGGATTGGGTGCGACAAAACTGCCCGCGCTGAATCCGCCCTTGTTCCAGAAGTGCCAGTGATTGGCCGCCTGGATAGAAAAGAGATGGAAAGAGTTGTCGCCGGTGGATTCTTCGAGCGGAGTGATGTTGTCCATCACGAACAGACCGCGGCCGTGCGTGGCGACGACCAAGTCGTGTGACTTTTTCACGAACTTTATGTCATAGACAGGGGCGGTGGGGAAGTTGCTCTTGAGAGGAGTCCACTTAGAGCCATCGTCGTTGGAGTAGTAGAGGCCGGTGTCAGTACCGAGAACAAGGAACCCTCTGCGGTTCGGGTTCTCACGGATCACGCGAGCAGGAACATCTTCCGGCAGGCCTTCATTGATCGCGGTCCAGGTCTTGCCGAAATCTTTCGTCTTATAAACATAGGGACGGTTGTTGTCCACTTCGTGGAAATCGACCGCGGCATAAGCGGTGCCCGCCTCGAAGCGCGAAGCTTCGATCTGCTGCAGACGTCCCCACTCGGGCAAACCTTTTGGTGTGACGTTTGACCAGTGGTCCCCGCCATCCTGCGTAACTTGGATCACGCCATCATCAGTGCCGGCCCAAATGATCTTGCTGTCCACGGGCGACAGTGACATGGACAGGACGCAGTCGAACGTCTCGGCACCGCTCATGTCGAGTTCGACCATGCCGCCGCTGCTCTCCTGCTTAGTCTTGTCATTGCGAGTGAGATCGGGGCTGATGGGTTTCCAGTGCGCGCCCGCATCAGTGGACTTGAAGATCACATTGCCGCCCATGTAAACCTCATCCGGGTTCTTCGGATTCACGATGATGGGTGTGGTCCAGTTGAACCGGTATTTGAGGTCGGCAGGCTTCTTGTCGCCCACGCCCAAGAAGTACGGACGGATGGAATCGCTCAGCCCATTGCCCACATTCACGCGTTGGATATAACCGTTCTGCGAATCAGCGTATACGTTTTTCGAAGTTCCGGCAGCCGGGACAACGTATTCGCCGTCACCACCCACAACCGTGAACCAATCGCTCTCGCCAATGCCGCTGCGGTTAAGAGTGTTGGAAGCGCCGCACCAGCCATTGTTGTCTTGCAAGCCGCCGCAGAGCATATAAGGCGTGGCCTCGTCTGCGTCCACTTGGTAGAACTCTTCGATCGGGAGATTGTTAAGGAAACGCCAGTCGAGGCCGGCGTTGTGAGAGACGTACACGCCGCCATCGTTGCCCAGGATGATGCGCTCGGGATCCTTGGGGTCGATCCACATGGTGTGGTTGTCAGGGTGGACGCCGCGCCCTGAGACGCGCGATGTCTTGCCGCCATCGTCAGAGACGAGCACATTGAATGACAGGAAGTAGACGCGGTTCTCGTCTGTCGGAGAGACCTGCATTTCACTGAAGTAGAACGGACGTGCATCGAGCGCGTGGTTGTTGCTTACTTCTCGCCAATGATCGCCAAGATCTTGAGAATCGTAGAGCAAGCCCTTCTTCGCTTCCACCAACGCATAGATGTGGCGCGGATTGCTGGGCGCAGCCGCGATGCCGATGTTTCCTATCGGTCCTTCCGGCATTCCGTCTGTTAATTTTTTCCAAGTCGCGCCCCCATCAGTGGAGCGATAGATCCCGCTGTTCGGCCCGCCGTTATCCAGGTTCCACGGATGACGAACCATCTGCCACATGCCGGCGAACAGGACCATCGGGTTGCCGGGGTCCATCACCAGTGAGCTGACTCCTGTGGTGTCATTCACGTAGAGCACTTTGTCCCAAGTCTTGCCGCCGTCAGTTGTGCGGAAGACACCGCGTTCGGGATTCGGTCCCCATGCGTGGCCGAGCACGCCCACGAAGACGATATTTGAATTGTTCGGGTCGATCACGATGTTGGCGATCTGTCCGGCATCTTTCAGTCCCATGGACTTCCAAGTGGAACCCGCGTCAGTGGAGAGGTAAACGCCCTTGCCGGTTGCAACGTCATTACGAATGTTCGACTCGCCCGTGCCCACCCAAACTAGATTCGGATTCGACGGAGCAAGAGCAATAGCGCCGATGGAGGCGTTGTCTTCCTTCTCAAAGATGGCTTTCCATGAAAGCCCACCGTCAACCGTCTTGAACACGCCACCCGCTGCCGCGCCAACGTAATAGATGTTCGGCTGGCCGGGTATGCCCACCACTGCAGCTACGCGTCCGCCGCCGGCCGCAGGCCCAAGATTGCGGAACCGCAGATTCTCAAGTGGATCTTTAGGGCCGCTGTTGTCACTCGGGGCGGGGATGTCACGATTGCCGCGGCGCTGGGCAGATGCTGTAAGAGAAAGTAGGGCAGTGGCAAATAAGAAAAGGAACAGAATCCTTAACGTGGCTTTCATGGTGATACCTCAAGGGAGTTTTGACTAGGAAGAATAGTATTTCACTCTTTTTACAAAGCGATGGCAAGCCGCTTCACGAAACTTTACAAAATCTTTTAGGCCTTAGCACTTTGGCCCAGGATGAAGCGTTCGATCGCGTTCGCGAAGCCTTCATTCTCGTTGGTCGTCGTAACGAACGTGGCTTTCTTCTGCACTTCCGCAGGTGCGTTTCCCATAGCGATGCTCGTGCCGCTCTTCTCAAACATAAAGACATCGCCCTGCATGTCGCCGATGGTGATGATGTCTTTTGGATCGATGCGTAGAATGTTCGACAACGCGAGCACCGCGCGTCCTTTATCAGCGTCAGGATGTGTGATGTCGAGATAATAAGGTTGCGAACGGCTGGCAGCGACGCGGTCGCCCAGCGCTGCGTGCACTGCGGCCTCGCAGCGGATCACGGCGTCATGGTCATCGCTGACGCCGACTATTTTTCCCGCGAGCGCGATATGCGGCTCGAACGAAGAGGTTGCTGTGGCCAGGAATCTGACTGTGTTCTGTTCGCGCTCCACATGCGGTGCTTTAGGATCGAGCACGAACCAGTCTTGCGAGGTCCAAAGCCATGGATTAAGCCCGTGCTGCTGGATGATCGCGATGCATTCGCGGGCGGCGTCAGCAGGAACAAGCTTTTGTTCGATGATGGAAAGGTCCGGCCGAACGATCATGCCGCCGTTGAAAGCGGCCACAGGCTCCGTGATCTTCAGCGGTTCGATCAGGTGTTTCATACCGCGCGGCGGACGGCTACTGATGATAGTGAGGCGCACGCCGGCATCGCGTAGTTCATTTGCGGCAGTGATGGAGCGCGCAGTCAGCACCTTGTCGTGCGTGACAAGGGTGCCGTCAATGTCAGATACAAGAAGTCGCTGGTCGTTGGGCATGGTCAGGGCGAGAGCCTTTGTATCACAAGGCGCGCAATTAATGTGATTCGTTTAGACTGCCTGCTGCGTCTATTATGACCATGCCTTGTCATCCTCATCATGCGGGAGCCCGATTGAAACCCGTCCGCCCACTCGTGTACTTAATAGTTTTGTGCATTTCGGCTACGGCGCAGCAGCAGCGCGCGGAAAGTGGACCGATTCCGGCGCCAGTGGTTCGCAACGCAGAAGGCAAGTTGCCGCAGGACTCCGGACGCCTTGGCCTGGAAGACATGTTGCGCCGCCTGCACACCACCGCACGTATGATGATGACTACGGCCCATCCTGACGATGAGGATGGCGGCATGCTGGTTTACGAATCGCGCGGCAAGGGCGTGGACGTGATGTTGATGACGCTGACCCGCGGCGATGGCGGACAGAACAAGACCGGCAGCGGATTCTTTGACGAACTCGGCGTACTGCGCACTCTGGAACTTCTGGATTCAGACCGCTATTACGGCGTGAAACAGCGCTTCTCTCACGTCGCGGATTTCGGTTTCTCAAAGAGCGCGCAAGAGACGTTTGAAAAATGGGGCGGCAAAGATGTGCCACTGTCAGACATGGTGCGCGTGATCCGCACGTTCCGTCCGGATGTGGTGGTATCGCGTTTCTCGGGCACGCCGCGTGATGGACACGGCAATCATCAGGCCGTCGGCATCCTTACGCCGGAAGCGGTGAAAGCAGCAGCCGACCCGAATCGTTTCCCTGAGCAGATCAAAGAAGGCTTGCCCGCCTGGCAGGTAAAAAAACTCTATATGGGATTGCGGGGCGCGGACGACTATACCGTGCGCATTGCCGCGGGAGAAAAGTTCGAGCCGCTAGGCATGAGCTATGCCGAGTTTGGCGTGCAAGGTTACAGTCACCAGAAGTCTCAGAACGCGCAGGTGTATCCCATGCAGCCGGGACCCAGCTATCGGTCTTATGGTTTGGTGATGCCCGAAGTGGCGCCGGGAACCCATGAGAATGATTTCTTTGATGGGATCGATACCACGTTAGTGGGATTGAGCGATCGACTATTCAACCCATCGCAGCCTTGGGACGAAGACATAACCAGGATGTTGAATAAAGGTGAACTGAAATCCCTACTACAGGAAATTGCGAAGAATATAGATGAGGCTACGGCCGTCGAGAAGACTGACCCTGTAAAAGCGGCGCTCCCTTTACTGCAAGGAAAAAGGCTATGCCATCAACTGCTTATGCTGATTGACCCCACCAGCAAAGCGTCGAAATTCCCAGGCTTCTTGCCTCCTGACAAACTGCGGCTGATCGACAGGATCAACGAAAAAGAGCGCCAATTCCAAGAAGCAGCGAATCTTGCACTTGGCCTCTCGCTCGAAACCGATCTCAAGACTGACAATAGTTCCAACGAAGTAGTCCCGGGACAGAAATTCATCGTCTCAACTCGCTTGAACAATACGAGTAGTTCCCGGGTTAATCTCGTGGGTCAATCGGAATGGGACAACTGGAAAAAACAAGCCTCCACTAAAGATTCTTCGTTTGAGATATCAACATTCACCGTCCCTCCTAATGCCGAATACACCCGCCCATATTGGCATCGCAAAGATCCTGACAAAGATGCGGTCTTCATCATCGACGAACCCAAGTACGCTACTCTGCCTCTTCCGCCACCGCCCATTGTCGTCACACAGAAATATAAATATCAAGGTGAAGAGGGTGAAGTCAGCGCGGTACCCAGCGCGATGGTTGATGGCCAGCGTCGCGAGATCGCCGTGGTGCCGCCATTTGCCATCGAGCTTGAGCACGCGGCGTTCGTCATTCCTTCCACCGCAAATGGGCGACTAGAAGTAAAAGCGGAGGTCCAGAAAGATGTTCCCAGTGTGGCGAAAGCGTCAGCGAAGCTTTCTAGTCCGGCAGGATGGTCAGTCTCTCCCTCGCAGCAATCGCTTGATTCGTCGAGTGCGGCAAAAAATGAATTGTCGTTTTCAATCTCACCCGGCAAACTCAAAGAAGGCGACTACGACATTGCTGCTGCTATCGACTACAACGGCAAGCAATACGACCAAGGCTTCAGCGTTGTCAGCCGCGAAGACATCGGCACGTTTTATTACTACCAGCGCGCGACTCAGCGCGTAAGCGTAGTCGATACAAAACTCCCGACCGGACTAAAAGTCGGCTACATCATGGGCGCGGGCGATGACATCCCCGCAGTCCTAGAGCACCTTGGCATCAACGTCACCATGCTGAAGGATGATGACATTGCGCGCGCCGACCTCAGCCAGTACGGCACCATCATCCTCGGTATCCGAGCCTATGACACGCAAGACGCGGTGAAGACGAACAATCAGCGTCTGCTCGACTTCGTGCAAAACGGCGGCACTCTCGTCGTACAGAACAACTTCAGCGTAAGTGATTTCAACAATGGCAAGTACACGCCTTATCCAACGCAGCTGAGCAATCAGCGTGTGAGCGTGGAAGAAGCGCCCGTCACCATCCTCGTGCCGGACGACTCCGTCTTCCACTATCCCAACACCATCACGCAAAAAGATTTTGACGGATGGGTGCAAGAGCGCGGCGTGAACTTCATGTCGAGTTGGGACGACCACTTCCAGCCACTGCTCGCTTGCAACGATCCCGGAGAACAGCCTCTTAAGGGCGGAATGTTGCGCGCCAACTTCGGCAAAGGAACTTACATCTACACCGGCTACGCATTCTTCCGGCAGCTACCTTACGGCGTGCCCGGTGCTGTGCGTCTCTACGTGAACCTGCTGAGCGCGGGACATGAGCCAGCCGGAAAATAGCCCGACGCTTCAGCGTGGGTTGAACCTGCGCAGCGCGATCGCGCTGAACATGATCGACATGATCGGCGTCGGGCCGTTCATCACCATTCCGCTGATCATCAGCGCGATGGGTGGCCCGCAGGCGATGCTCGGCTGGGTGCTGGGCGCCGTGCTCGCGATCTGCGATGGGCTTGTCTGGGCGGAGTTAGGTGCGGCCATGCCGCGCGCCGGTGGCTCGTACTTTTATCTCAAAAACATTTACGGCGAGAACGGTTTCGGCCGCTTGATGTCATTCCTTTTCATCTGGCAGCTTTCATTCAGCGCGCCGTTGTCCATAGCTTCCGGATGCATCGGCCTCAGCCGCTACGCCGCGTACATCTTTCCATCGCTCGACCACTCGTGGATGACGATCACGCTGAGCCTCGGATTTCCGTATTTCGGCGAGACCTCGCCGAGCATCTCCATCAGCAACGCAGCATTTCTAGCCGTGGCCGCATGTCTACTCGCCGTGTGGCTGCTCTATCGCAAGATCGGTGACATCGGCCGATTCTCAGTGCTCATGTGGTCTGGCGTGTTGATCACGATTGCGTGGGTCATCTTTGCCGGAGTCACGCACTTTGATGCGAAACGCGCGTTCGATTTTCCTCCGAATGCATGGGCGCTCGATCACAGTTTCTTTCTCGGGCTCGGCGCTGCGCTCCTCGTCTCAACATACGATTTCTGGGGTTACTACAACATCTGTTTCCTGGGCGAGGAAGTGGAGAATCCCGAGCGCAATATTCCGCGCGCCATGATGTATTCGATCCTTGCGGTCACCGCAATCTACTTAGTGATGAACACCAGCATCCTGGGCGTACTGCCATGGCGCGACCTGAGCGCTGTCGCCGCGAGTGACTCGCGTTATTACATCGTCTCCACCTTCATGGAGCACATCTATGGACACTGGGCCGGCCTGCTCGCCTCTGCGCTGATCATTTGGACGGCATTCGCCTCAGTCTTTTCGCTCCTGCTCGGCTATTCGCGCGTACCCTACGCCGCCGCGCAAGATGGCAACTACTTCAGAGCCTTCGGGCGCGTGCATCCCAAGCACCGCATTCCGCATGTTTCACTTCTTTGGATGGGTGGCGTGGCAGCGCTTTTCTGCTTCCTGAAGCTGGCAGATGTTATCGCCGCCTTGGTCATTATCCGGCTAACGATTCAGTTCCTGGCTCAGTCTATCGGCGTAATGGTCCTTCGGGTCCAGCAACCAGATCTGGTTCGCCCGTTCCGCATGTACTTGTATCCGCTGCCGGCGATTGTTGCCACCGTTGGATTCCTCTATGTGATGTTCTGGCGCCCGAATCATTGGAAAGAGATCCGCTATGCAGCCGTGCTGATCGTTACGGGAGTGATCATTTATCTCGTGCGGTCACAAAGGCGCAAAGAATGGCCATTCGCAGACTCCAAAGCATAGGGCCTCATCACTCAATCACTCACCCCAGGAGAGAAGAAATGCAACGTTTCAGTCTTATTGCAGCAGCGTTATTCATGTGTGCCGCCGCCGCATTCGCGCAGGACGCGCAGAAGCCGGCATCACCGCCAACACCAACCATGTCACGCGTGATAAATGGCCAGATCAACAGTGTGGAACGCGAACTGGTGCCGCTGGTAGAAGCCATGCCGGAAGATAAATTCGACTTCGCGCCTACCAATGGAGAATTTAAAGGAGTTCGCACCTTCGGCAAGATGGTGAAACACATTGCCGTAACCAATGTTCTTATGGCTTCCGTGATGATCGACCAACCGCAGCCGAAGTTGACGGACGAAGAAGCTGACAATGGCCCCGCCAATATAAAGACAAAAGCGGAGATCGTTCAGTACCTCAAAGATTCCTTCGCCATGTTGCACAAGGCTGCGGAAGGCACGACGCCGGAAAACATCATGACTCCGGTGAAAAACCCTTTTGGTGGGAAAAATCCGTCTTTCCGCCTGGGACTATTCATCTCGAACCTCGCGCATAGCCGCGATCACTATGGTCAACTGGTGGAATATCTACGCGACAACGGCATTGTTCCGCCTGCAAGCCGCCCGCAACCGGCGAAGTAGCCCCACTTCCCCGAAAAACAAAAGGTCTGACCTCGCGGTCAGACCTGTTTCTCTTTAAGAGATATTTCTATTTTTTGTCCGCAGGCTTTGTCTGCTGCGCTTGCCGCTCCGCCGTCCAGGGCGGAACGACGCCGATATCGCGCGCATAAGCGATAGATTGTCCTAAATGTTCTGATTGGTGGGTAACGGAGATGAGCATCGCGTTGGCTACGGTGCTGTCTTTGCCGTAGATCTTTATCGCTTTGGCCATATCGGCGTCAGATAGGTTTTGCACCGTCTGTCGCAAAAAAGCGAATGATTTCTTGAGAGTGTCAACGGTCTTGGCTTTGTCGGTCGCGGACTTTTCAAATTCCCGCGGATTAACATCAGAAGGAATGGTCGCGCCCATCATGCGGGCATAAGAGTAGTTGCCGCCGGCCATGTGCATGAATACTTCGCCCACTGAGCGCACGCCTTCACCCGGGCGCCACGAATATTTTTCCTGAGGCGCAGCTTCGGCAAGGGCCACAGTCTCTTTCTCTAGATGATCAAAAGCTTCAAAGTAGTTCGCCTTGAAACTGCCAGCAGGCGCTGTCGTTGATTTTGCTGTGTCACTGCCCATCTTCATGCCGGCGCATTGCGCGGCGGCAATAGATGCCATCATGATGGCGCTCATAAGAATGACCACAAGTTTCTTCATAAAACACTCTCCTTCTTGCAGGCGAAAGTATACCGCGTAGGTTGCGGGTGTATCCCGCCGCTAACCGCCAGTCGCAAAACCGGGGTACAGCGTCATGCCGCCATCCACGAACAATGTTGTGCCAGTCACGTAATCGGATTCGTCGGATGCAAGCCAGACCGCCGCTTTGGCGATGTCTATCGGCTTGCCGGCGCGGCCGTACGGGATCAACGTTAGCAGCGATTTCAATGCTTCAGGTGTGTCCCACGCCGAGGTGTTGATAGGCGTCTCGATCGCGCCAGGCCCAATGCTGTTAACGCGAATCTTCAGAGGCGCCAGCTCCTGCGCCATCGACTTCATCAGCAGCATCACGCCGCCTTTTGACGCAGCGTAATTTACGTGCCCGGCCCAGGGAATGACCTCATGTACGGAACTCATGCAAATGATCTTGCCGAGCGCCTTCGAACGCGACGGCACCATTCCGCGCCGGATGAATTCCTTGGCTGCTTCACGCGCGCACAGGAATTGTCCTTTGAGATTCACGTTAAGCACCAGGTCCCATTGCGCCACGGTCATGTCAACCAGTCGCGAATCTTTCTGCAGGCCGGCGTTGTTGACGAGAATATCCACCGTTCCAAAGTTTTTTACCGTTTCGGCGAACATTGCCTGCACGTCAGCTTCGTTGCTCACGTCCGCTTTGCAGCACATGGCCTTGCCGCCTTCAGCGTTGATCTTCGCCATGGTGTCATTAGCTAGGCCGGGATCGCCACCCGGATAATTCACCACAACATTGGCGCCTTCTGCCGCCATCTCAATGGCTACCGCTTTTCCAATCCCGGAACTTGAGCCGGTTATGATTGCCGTCTGTCCTTCTAGTCGTTTCATGTGACTAATCTCCTGCGGATCTCATGATCGCCGTCTTGGTAGTGATGCGACTCCGGCTGCGTCGCTCCGGTCGCTGCGCATCGCCGGATTGCTGGATGAGTTTGGCGACAAGGCCCGTCCATCCGGTCTGATGGCTTGCGCCTACTCCGCGGCCGATGTCGCCATGGAAATATTCATAGAACTGGATCAGGTCTTTCCAATGTGGATCGTTCTGGAAGCGTTCATCAGCGCCATTTACTGGCCGCCGCCCATCCGCACCGCGCAGGAAGATTCGCGCCAGCCGGTGCGAGATCTCTTCCGCCACCTGGTCGAGCGTCTTCAATTGACCGGAGCCGACAGGACACTCTACTTTATATGTGTCGCCCAGATAGTAGGCGAACTTCTGCAGTGACTCGATAAGAAGAAAATTCACCGGAAACCAAATAGGTCCGCGCCAATTGGAATTGCCGCCGAAGAGGCCTGATGTGGATTCACCAGGTTCGTAATCCACGCTACGTTCGACGCCGTCCATATCCATCTTGAACGGATGGTCCTTATGGAAGCGCGAAAGCGCTCGAATGCCGTAATCAGAAAAGAATTCGTTCTCGTCCAGCATGATCTTCAGGATGCGCTTTAATTTTTCCGCGTCCACGATGGAGAGCAGCCGCCGTTCGCCTACGCCACGCTTGCGCATGGAAGCGATGTTTGAAGTCAGCTCCGGACGGTTCGCGATGAACCACTCCATGCGCCGCTTGAATCCCGGCATCTTGTTGAGCAGATCATCTTCCAGTGTTTCCACCGCGAAGAGTGGGATGAGCCCGACCATGGAGCGCACACGCATCGTCTGATCGCCTTTTTCCGGCGTATGCAATATGTCGTAAAAGAATCCATCGGTGTCATCCCACATACCCGTGGAAGTATCTGACCCGCGGTGGTTCATCGCGTAAGCGATGTAGATGAAGTGCTCCCAGAATTTACTGGCCACGTCTTCGTAAACCGGATCTTCGTCTGCGAGCTCGAACGCCATGGCCATAAGGTTCAGCGTATACATGGCCATCCAACTGGTGCCGTCAGATTGCTCGATGAATCCGCCAGTGGGCAGTGGCGCGCTGCGGTCGAATACCCCGATGTTATCGAGTCCAAGGAATCCGCCTTGAAAGATGTTGTTGCCTTGCGCATCTTTGCGATTTACCCACCAGGTGAAATTGAGCATGAGTTTCTGAAAGACGCGCTCGAGAAACGCGCGATCGCCCACTCCGCGACGCTTTTTCTCGATCTTGTAAACGCGCCACGCCGCCCAGGCATGCACCGGCGGGTTCACATCACCGAACGCCCATTCGTATGCGGGAAGCTGTCCGTTGGGGTGCATGTACCACTCGCGCAGCATCAGCACGAGTTGCTCTTTCGCAAAATCAGAATCGACCAGCGACAGCGCAATGCAGTGGAACGCCAGGTCCCAGGCCGCGTACCACGGATACTCCCACTTATCCGGCATGCTGAGCACGTCAGCGTTGTAGAGATGAGTCCACTCGTGATTGCGCCCCTCTTTGCGCTCGGGCGGCGGGATCGGCTGGCCGGGGTCGCCATCCAGCCAGCGCTTCACCTCGTAGTGGTAGAACTGCTTCGACCACAACATGCCGCCAAGCGCCTGCCGCATGACCAGCTTAGAGTCATCGGTAAGTTTGTCTGGGATGACCGTCGCGTAGAATTCGTCCGCCTCTTTCTTGCGCGCAGTGAAAGTTTTTTCGAAGTCTGCGGAGAACGGATCCGCGGTCTTCAACTCCGCATCAGACAAACGCAACCGCACTATCGCACTCTCTCCCGGAGGAACTTGCAATTCGTAAAGCGCTGCAGCCTTCGTCCCGGTCTGTGCCGGATTCACCGCGTCAGTCTTGCCCGCGATCACGTAGTCGTGGAAAGCGTCTTTTACATACGGCGTGCGATTGGGCGCGTTCCATAGCCGCGCGGCATTACTCTCATTCTCAGTGAAAAGCAACTTCGGCGAGCCCTCGCAAAAGAGATAGCGCTGCCGATAATAACTATGTTTTGCGCTAACGACTGAACCTTGACTCTTGTTGCCGGTCTCTTTCTTGATCTCAGGGCGCGCAATGCTCGGCTCCCAAGTCCATTCATTGCGGAACCAGAGGGTAGGCAACAGAGTGAGCTTGGCCGTTTCCGGCCCACGATTCGCGACAGTGATCTGTATCAGGATGTCTTCAGACGTTGCCTTCGCATACTCCACGAACACGTCAAAATATTTGTCCTCAGCGAAGATTCCGGTGTCCGCCAATTCGAACTCGGGCTCCGCTTTCGAACGCCGCGCATTTTCTTCAACCAACTGCTCGTAGGGATATGCACTCTGCGGATACTTGTACAAATACTTCATGTACGAGTGCGTCGGCGTGCTGTCCAGATAGAAGTAATACTCTTTGCAGTCTTCGCCGTGGTTGCCCTGATTGCCGGTGAGTCCGAAGAGGCGCTCTTTCAGGATACGGTCTTTGCCGTTCCACATTGCCAGCGCAAAGCAGATGTACTGGTGACGGTCACAGATACCGGCGATGCCATCTTCATTCCAGCGATACGCGCGCGAGCGCGCTGCCTCATGCGGAAAATATTCCCACGCAGTGCCATTGGCGCTGTAATCCTCGCGCACGGTGCCCCACGCGCGCTCAGCCAAGTACGGACCCCAGCGTTTCCAATGCGTAGTGCGGTCCTCTGATTGAAAGAGGCGCACCTCTTCAGCGGTGCGTTTTTTTTGGGCTGGATCAGTCTTTCCGGGCATAAGGGTCGACCGGTGAGAAGCACGCCCATGTTACAGCGCATTGGGGGAAAGTAAAGAGGGACGGCGTGATTTAGCTGAATTTTAGACAGTGATACGCCCGCGGTCGAAGGTGAGAAAATAGTTTTATGATCCAGCTCTCAGGCGCAGGTAAGCGCTTTGGCCATAAATTATTGTTTGAAGGGCTGGATTGGCTCATCACGCCGCGCGACCGTATTGGCCTGGTTGGCGGCAATGGAACCGGAAAATCCACTCTGATGAAAGTGCTGGCGGGCCTTGATTCGCTGGACTACGGCACCATTAATCGCGCCAAGGGATTGACCGCGGGATATCTGCCGCAAGACGGCTTGCAACTTTCTGGGCGAACTGTCTTCGCTGAATGCATGACAGTATTCGACGACCTGCGGCAGATGGAAACAGACCTTGAGACCCTGACGCGGAAGATGTCAGAGCTCGACCACGCAGGATCCGAGTACGCGCAAGTCGCGGACCGCTTTCACGCCATCGAGAATGAATTCCGCACTCGTGACGGATACGCCGTCGAATCGCAAGTAGGCGCCGTTCTGCAAGGCCTCGGATTCGGCAAAGACGATTGGGCCCGTCGCACCGAAGAATTCTCCGGTGGATGGCAGATGCGCATCTCGCTCGCCAAGCTTTTGCTTGCGAAACCAAACCTGCTCCTTCTCGACGAACCGACCAACCATCTCGATCTAGAAACCCGCAACTGGCTGGAAGAATATCTCGCCGACTATCCGCACGCCTATGTGCTGATCTCCCATGATCGATACTTCCTCGATGTGACCGTCAAGAAGATCGCGGAGATCTGGAACAAGCGCGTGTTCTTCTACACTGGAAACTATGACAAGTTCCTCGCGCAGAAAGAAGAGCGCCGCTCGCAGCTTGTCTCCGCGTATAAAAATCAGCGCGAAAAGATCGAACAACTGGAAGCATTCATCAACCGCTTCCGCTACCAAGCCACCAAAGCCAAGCAGGTGCAATCGCGCATCAAGGAACTTGAAAAGATCGAGCGTATTGAGATTCCTCCGGAAGAGAAGACCATCCACTTCACCTTCCCGCAACCAAAACCCAGCGGCCGCCTCGTCGCCGAATGCTCAGCCATGGCCAAGAGCTACGGCACGAAGCAAGTATTCAGCAATGTTGACTTCATCATTGAGCGCGGGGACCGTATCGCGCTGGTGGGCGTGAACGGCGCGGGAAAATCGACACTCATCAAAATGCTCGCCGGCACTGAACCGCTCACCGCCGGCACTTACAAGCTGGGCCACAACGTTGATGCCGATTACTTCGCGCAAGATCAATACAAGGAGCTCGACCCCAGTGCGCGCGTTCTCGACGATCTCGGCGAAGTGGCCCCGCTAGCCACGCAGACTGATTTGCGCAGCTTGCTTGGCTGTTTCCTCTTTTCTGATGACGACGTCTTCAAGCCCATCGGCGTGCTTAGCGGTGGCGAGCGCAATCGCTACGCTCTCGCGCGAATGCTGTTCCGCCCATCCAACTTCCTTCTGCTTGACGAGCCTACCAATCATTTAGATATGCGGGCGAAAGACGTGCTGCTCGATGCTCTGCAGAAATTCACCGGCACGGTCGTCTTCGTCTCGCACGACCGCTACTTCATTGACAAGCTGGCCACTCGTGTCTTCGAAGTCGGCGACGGCAAAGTCGAGGTCTTCCCAGGCAACTATGAAGATTACCTTTGGCGTAAGCAGGGCGGAAGTCGCCCCGCCGAACAAAGCCCAGCAGCTCTACAGCCGAAGGCATCAAACAACGGCACACCTCACGCCTCCACTGAGGCGATTCTCGTGATCGAGAGCGAGCCCAAGCAGAAACGCCTCAATCCCATCAAGTTGAAGCAGATGAAAGAGCGTTGCGCAGAGATCGAAGAAGAGATCGCGCGCCTCGAGGCGGGCATCGCCGACTGCGAAAATGCGTTGACAACCTTTGTCAGCGCGGAAGAGACTGCAAGGCGCACCGGCGAATTGAAATCTCATAAAGACAGCCTGCAAGACTTGATGCAAGAGTGGGAAGAGGTTTCCGCCGCCATTGAAGGCCAATGAAAAAACTTTTTATCGTATTGTTATTCACCCTCGCGGCATTCGCGCAGTCGAAGACACAGATCGTGATGTTGGGTACGGGTAACCCCAACCCTGATCCTGACCATTCCGGTCCTGCCACCGCCATCGTCGTGAACGGCACCGCGTATCTCGTTGATTGCGGCCCCGGTGTTGTCCGGCGCGCCGCCGCTGCTGCCGATAAATACAAACTCGACGCGCTAAAAGCACAGAACCTGAAGATCGTGTTTATCACGCACCTTCATTCTGACCATACCCTGGGTCTGCCGGACCTCATCTTCACCGGCTGGACCATGGACCGCACGGATCCCCTGAAGATTTATGGTCCTCGCGGTACAAAAAACATGGCTGACCACATCGAGGCTGCCTATGCGGAAGATATCCGTATTCGCACCACTGGTGGCCAGCCTCACAATGAAACCGGATACAAAGTGGATGTCCATGAGATTCCGTCCGGCGGCGACCCACACGAGATATACAAGGATGCCAACATCACCGTCACTCCATTCGCCGTGAAGCATGGAAGCTGGAACACCCCCGGTGATGACCGCGCCTTCGGCTATATCTTTCAAACTGCAGACCGCAAGATCGTTCTCTCGGGAGACACCGCACCAACAGACGCGATCGTGAAAGCTTGCAATGGATGTGACGTACTCATCCACGAAGCGTACTCACAAGCCGGTTTCGATAAGCGTACGCCGGATTGGAAGGCGTATCATTCGCGCTATCACACTTCCGCTCCGCAGCTAGCGAAGATCGCCTCTGCTGCCAAGCCTGGCTTGCTCATCCTTTATCACCAGATGCCAATGGGACAGGTCATCGAAATCGAGAAGTCATATTCCGGTAAAGTGGTCACCGCTCATGATTTGGACATCTACTAAAAGCGCGGTTCGCCTTGTAATACTGCTTCTGGTCACAGTTCCAGCCGTCGCCCAATCCCTTGACTTCGCCCTCAAGTCCGGCGATCGCGTCGTCTTCTTCGGGGACAGCATCACAGAGCAGCGCCTTTACACCTCGTATGTTCAGCAGTTCGTGATCAGCCGCTATCCGGATCTGAACGTCACGTTCATCAACTCCGGATGGACGGGCGACACGGTCAATGGCAATCCCTGCGCTCCCTGCGCGGGCGTTGGCGCGCTCGCACGCATTGAGCGCGATGTAGTCGCGTACAAGCCGACGGTCGTCACATTACTGTTCGGAATGAACGATGGGCTATACAAAGATTTTGATCCCGATCTGATGAAGACCTACACGGATGGTCTGTCGCAGATCATTGCCATCATCAAGCGCGAGACTCACGCGCGTATCTATGTAATGACGCCGACCGTTTATGACGCGGAAATGAAGACAACGTGGTCTCATACTGACAAATACAACGAAGTGCTCGACCGCTACAGCGAAGCCGCGAAAGAAGTTGCGCGGCGAGAAAATCTGCCCGTGATCGATCTGCACACGGCAACGACTTCAGCGCTCACAAATGCCCGGAAGATCGACAAGTCATACACATTCTTCGGGCAGGGAGATGGCGTCCATCCGAAGCCGGAGGGTCATGCCGTGATGGCTGCTGAGATCATCAATGCCTGGGGAGGCCATGCAACGAATGTAAGCATCGCAGATCAGCTTTGGAGTAATGCAGCAAGAGAACACACCTTCGAGGCCACCGCTCCAATCCCCTGGCCGGCATTCAAGCTTTCTGACACCATCCTGAAGGCTGATCCTACGCTGGCCCAGATTTCCGGCGAAACATTCACGCTCGGCAGCATCCCGCCAGGCAAGTATTCAGTCACCGTCGACGGCAGCAACGCAGGAGCATTCACCGCCGAACAGATCATGAAAGCTGGCATCTCGCTTTCCGCATCGGATGCCGCAATGAAGGAATCCGCCTACCTCGCCAAGGCAGTTCGCGACAAAGAAGACCTCGAATACATGCGCTGGCGAACTCTGGCGAGATTTGCGAACCTTAAATCGACCGCCGCCGCACAAGCTGAAGTGCAGAAGATGACGCAAGAGCAGTTCGCTGTCGCCTGCGAAAAAGCTAAGCCTCACAAATACCAGATTGTTCTCCTCGAGAAGGAGAGCAAATGAAGTCCACCTTCTCGTGCTGTGTACCTGTCGGGCTGAGTCTGCTGATGGTTGCGGCTGCCCATGCCCAGCAACAAGACAGTAAGCCTGAGCCGTCTCCCATCATCAAGGCACGCGCGCTTTACCGCACCGGCAAGCTGGACGATGCGCTGGCCGCGTACCAGGCGATCATCGCCAGCGATCCAAAGTCTGGTGACGCTTATGCCGGCGAGGCGCGCGTTCTTCTCAAGAAGGAAAAAATCGCCGATGCCGAAGCTGCCGCACGTAAAGGCATCGAGCTGGACCCGAAGTCAGATGATGCGCATGTGGCCCTCGGTGAAGTCGATTTCCGTAAGGCCTTCATCGCCGAAGCACAGCAAGAATTCGTGGAAGGCTTAAAGATCAATGATCGGAACGCGCGGGCGTTGCTGGGGCGGGCCAGGATCTTTCGCTCGATCTCGCTCTACAAACACGCGCATGATTTTATTGTTCTGGCCCATCAGTACGACCCGACCGACCCAGAGATTCAGCGCTTCTGGCTTTCCACGTTGAGTTCTGCGCAAGAAATATCGGAGTTGGAGCGTTATCTATCCGGTGTCCACAATGACGATGCGGACGAGCTGGGCAACATGATGTCTTATCTCGCGCTGCTGAAGGAACGCGACAAAGAACCGCAGAAGCGCTGCCAGTTGGTCTCGCATCCAGAACAGGCCACTATCCCACTTGAGAAGTTCATGGATGGTCCCAACCGTTACTTCGGTATCGGAATGAAGGTGGCTGTAAATGGCCGGAAGACATATCTCCAGGTAGATACTGGCGCCAGTGGCATCCTGCTTTCACCAAAGTTCGCAGAAAAAAGTGGCATCACACCTCTGGTGCACGCAAAGATGGGCGGAGTCGGCGATAAAGGCCCGGTGGACAGTTATGTGGGAATGGCTGATTCCATCCATATTGGCGATCTCGAATTCCAGAATTGCATGGTCGAAGTGTCAGAGAAAAAAACGGCGCTCGAGTCCAATGGTCTGATCGGCGCAGATATCTTTGACAAGTATTTGGTCACGCTTGATATTCCAAATTCCAAAATGCAACTTACAGCGCTGCCCCAGCGGCCGGATCAGCGCACCTCCTCACCCAAGCCCGCCGAGCCGGAGATCCTTGAGTCAGATTCCATCACGAATGATTCGAGTCCTCAGGACCGCTATATCGACCCTTTGATGAAGGATTTCAGTCAGGTCTTCCGTTTTGGACACATGTTGCTTATTCCTACGTCAGTCGGCACCAGCACGCCCAGGCTCTTTCTGATCGACACCGGTGCGACCAACAACCTTATATCGCCTGAAGCGGCGCGAGAGGTCACAAAGGTGAATGGCGACAACTACACGCGCGTGACGGGTATCAGCGGCAACGTGAAGCAGGTCTATCGCGCGGATAAAGCTCAGTTGCGTTTTTCGCACTATCGGCAAGACAATCAAGACATTCTCGCGTTCGACCTTTCATCCATCAGCAAGCACACCGGCACTGAAGTCTCCGGTGCGCTGGGATTCACGCTTTTGCAAATGATGAAGCTCACGATCGACTACAGAGACGGTCTGGTAGATTTCCAATACTCAGGTCCAACGGTGCGCCGATGAATATGATCCGAAATATTTCTTTCTTTCTCACCTACACTATAGTGCAGGCTTCATTCGCGATCGCCCAGGTTTCCAACGACCCGGCCGTCAGTTTCAAGATCAAGCCGTTGCATCCGGTCGCAGAGCTGCGAGCGGAAGCGCTCAAAGACACCCCGCCACAAGAGTCCGGAGATTTTCTTCCCACCGATCTTGTGGAATTAATCAAGCTTGATCCCACCATCAAGACAGAGATCCGCTATGCCACCACGAACAACTTCATGGGAACGCCGATGTACACCGAAGCGCGCGCATTTCTGCAGCGTCCGGCGGCGGAGGCCGTAGTGCGCGCCAACAAGAAGTTGCACGAGCTTGGTTATGGCCTGCTGATCCATGACGGATATCGCCCGTGGTACGTGACCAAAATGTTCTGGGACGCGACGCCTCCCGAAGACCACATCTTTGTCGCCAATCCCGCGGAAGGTTCCAAGCACAACCGCGGATGCGCGGTTGATCTCACGATGTATGACCTCAAGACCGGCAAAGCGGTTTCCATGCCCAGCGGATATGACGAGATGTCGCCGCGCGCGTACTCGGACTACGCGGGCGGAACTCCGGAAGAGAACGAGCATCGCGCGATCTTGAAAAAAGCCATGGAAGATGAAGGCTTCCACCAGATTCCCAAAGAGTGGTGGCACTTTGATTACAAAGACTGGAAGCGCTATCGCATCGGCAACGTAGATTTTAAGGACATTAAGTAGCGCAGCGATCAGCGGTCAGCATTCAGCATTCAGTCTGCAACTTGTCATCCTGAGCCGTTCTTTTGGCGAAGGATCCTTATTGCTCTGTATTCAATCCACAGACGCTCCAAACTAACTACTAACTACTAGCTACCTCACTTCCACACCCTTCCAAAACGCGACACGACCCTTGATCTCCTCGGCCGCAGATTTCGGGTTGGGGTAGTACCAAGCGGCGTTGGCGTTGGTCTGGCCATTCACCACCACGTTGTAGTAATGCGCGGTGCCTTTCCAAGGACAGATGCTTGTGTGCGAGCTGTCTGTGAAGTGCTCACGCTTTATGGCGTCGGCAGGGAAGTACTGATTGCCTTCAAGTTGTACACACGCATTGCTATCTGCGAGCGTTGCACCATTCCAAGTGGCCTTCGGCATTAAGCACTCCTTTGTGTTACTTCGTGAAACCCTTCGTGATACTTCGTGTGAAACGCTTTTAAATTTAACTGACACCTGACTGCTGACGACTAACTATTGCCGTACGCCATTCTGATAAGCGTTCTCTGCGAGAACGGCAGATACAACAGTGCCGCCATTGCCGCCAACGCGAGTCCGGCGCCAATCGTGTACACCATCAGGAACGGAGCAAGCGCCCAAAGAAAATCTGCGATCACTATCGCGGGAAAGATGCGGGCGAATTTAACGCCGAGACCTTTGTAATCGAAGGCAACCGAGGACAGCAGGTAGAGCCGAGTGGGAATGCCGAGCACGGCCGTCAACACTACCACTACAAAAATAAATTGCGCAGACCCGGCGGAATAGATCTCAAGCACGCGGTGAATGCGCTCGATCTTGAACAGTGCGGCGATATAGAAGATCAGGTACATGATCTGCACCAGGCCGAAGATGGATCGCAGTATACCGCGGGCGGCGCTGGGAAGCTGGTTGATGTCAGGATCGGGTGGTGGTTCGGTTACTGCTTGATCCGGAGCATTGTCTAACTTCTCTGCGGGAACCGTGGGCGCCAATGCTTGGTTCGATCCGTTCACTGCCTCGACCAGGGCAATGAATCTGTAGCCGCGCTTGGGAACGGTCTCAACGTAATGTGGACTGCTCGCCGAGTCGCCGAGTACTTCGCGAATCTTGTTGATCGCGGTGTTGAGGCTGTGGTCGAAATCGACGAAGGTGTCAGCAGGCCAAACCTCGGCGCGCAAGTCCTCGCGGGTCACGGTCTCGCCCGCGCGTTTTAACAGAATGGCTAGTACTTGAAACGGTTGGTCCTGCAGCTTCTGCCGGACGCCGCGCCTGCGCAGTTCCAGCTCGCGTAGGTCGGCCTCGAAGGGACCGAAGCGGAGCGTGTTGTTGGGCTGAGCCATCCGCCATCTCGCTCCTACGGAGCTCCTACTATTTTACAAGTCGTCGAGGCTACCGATATCGGTTCCTCTGGAGCCGATGACGGCATCCTCGGGTGCATCGCCAAATGCATAGACCCTTCGACTCCGCAGCAAAAGGCGCTGATCCGCTCAGGGTGACAGTTCGTTTTGTGATGGTACGAGTTTCGATATTGCTAATGAAAACCCCACCTTAATCGCCAAAGGCAGGCGATGAAGGTGGGACATGCATGGATAGTGAGAGTTTTTATCTATTTGGGATTTGGGTTCGTACTGGTCGCTGGCTGGGTTGAGACGGTTCCGATCTGAGTGCCGATCACTTCGCCTGAGACCACGATCTCAACGCGACGGTTCTGCTGGCGGCCCTTCGCTGTCGAATTGTCGGCGATGGGATCGCTTTTGCCGAAGCCTTGGGCGCTGAGTGCGTCGGCGGAGAGGCCCTGCTGGATGAGATATTTCTAAACCGAGGTGGCGCGTTGTTCGGAAAGGCGTTGGTTGTAGGCGTCACTCCCGACTGAATCGGTGTGACCTTCTACTGCCAACTTCAAGCCCGGATAGGCGAGCACGATGCCGGAGAGTTTTGCCAGCTTCTCGCGAGCGGGTGAACGCAGCGTGTACTTGCCGGTGTCGAAGAGAACGTCTGACATGTTCACAACCAGGCCACGGGCTGTATCGCGAGTCTCAAGGATGGTGTTGAACTGCTGAAGGAGTCTCGCGCGAAGCTCTTCTTTATCGCGTTCGGCTTGCTGACGTTGCTGGTCAGCCTGCGCACGAGCTTGCTCGGCTTGTTGCCGGGCTTGGTCAGCCTGCATGCGAGCTTGTTCGGCGGCTTGTGCGTTGGCTTGAGCTTGCTGCTGTTGCTGAAGAGCGGCTTGGCGAGCGGCTTCAGCATCGGCCTGAGCTTTGGCGGCGCGGTCAGCATCAGCTTGGGCTTGTTCGCTACGACGGCGAGCTTCTTCAGCCTGTTGCTCAGCAGCTTGGCGACGGGCAGCTTCGTCAGATGCTTGCTGTTCGGCGGCAGCTTGGCGGTCAGCAGCAGCTTTGCGTTCTGCCTGCAGGCGAGCATCGCCGATGCGGCGGATGGTGAGCACGCGCGCGTCTTCCGCAGCTTGTACAGCTTCACGCGCGACGGTACTAATGGGCTTCGCTTCAGGTTTGCGGCGGGCTTGATAGTCCTCAGCTTGCGTGAGCAGGGCAGTGGCTTTGTTGAAGCTCTCTGTGGCGTAGCGGTCAGCGTTCTCTGCTTGTGCGATGCGGACGGCATTTCGCGCCTGGATCAAGTACGGCGGCAGCTTGGGATCGATCATTGGGGGAGCCCAGGAGCGCGAGTCAGGCGGAATGTAAGCGTTGCGGCCGATGAGTTCGTAATGAGCATCGATCCATTCGCTGGCACCGATGGTGTCAGGGCGGATCTGGTTTTCCATCACGACGACGTCACTGGGCTCTGTGACGGCGAAATAAGGCTCGGCGGTGACGATGAGGCCGAAAGCCTGAAGATCAGTAGTGACACTGAGCTTGCGGTTGTCGCCGGGAAGGAACTCGCCGAGATTGTCTGCGCGGCCTTCCGGCGTGATAGCCCAGAGAACATAAGTAAGGTACTCACGGCCGAAGGTCTGCGGCGAATCGAGATGCTTCACGCTTGCGTCAATGCCGATGCGCCCGGAGTGAACCTCAACCCGCGCCTCTCCTTTAGCTTGAGGCATCAAGTCAGTTCCGGAGAGGTCAACTTTGGTGCCACCGGAATGGTAGTGGTAGTTCACGGCCTTGGTGGTGCGTCCCGTCACGTTCACTTTGAACGTGGGGATCTGGTCCATGGGCGTGACGTCTTGATTCTGATTCTGTGACGCCGGCGGTTGCGCGAGGGGCGCGGGCGTGTCTTGTGCGTAGAGCATTGAGCAAGCAAGCAGTGGGAGTAGAGAGAGCAACAGCTTTTTCACGGAAGTCTCCTCCGTTTGATTTTTGAGGCAGTGATGCAGGGTTTCCCGTGTTGTTGGAGTGCGGTAGCAGTGGTGCCGGTTGTATGGCGCGCGATGTAGAATGAGCGCATGCCCTTCCGCAATCCTCTTACTGTTAAGAAGACGAAGACGCCTCCGCCGAATGAGACAGGCGAAGAGGCGGTTTACCTCAAGTCCCTAAGCGAACGGCAGACACCGGTATCTGTGAAACTGACAGGCGGTGAAGTTGTACGCGGCTGGATCGAATATTTTGACCAAGCCATGATCCGCCTTACGCGCGAAGGCGCACCGAACCTCTTTATCTATAAGCACGACATTATCTCTATTGCCGAAGAGGGCGGCGGACGGGGACGCAACAGCTGATGTCCGCTAAGTCGGCCGCTCCTGACGTCGCGAAGATCCAGGCGATCGCCCGCGAGGCAGGCGCGCTGCTGATGAGCCACTTCGGCAAGGTGGAGATCGAGTACAAGGGCGAAGTAGACCTTGTCACGGTTGCTGACCGCGAGACGGAAAAGCTGATCGTGGAGCGTATCCGCGGGCTCTGGCCGAAGCATGACATCACCGGCGAAGAGGGAACGCGGACGAGTTCCGGCAGCGATTACCGCTGGTATATCGATCCGCTGGATGGGACGACGAACTTCGCGCACGGGTATCCGGTGTTTTGCGTGTCCATCGCGGTGGAGGATGTGAAGGCGGGCGAACGCGTGGCCGGAGTTGTGTATGACCCGACGCGCGATGAGTTGTTCAGCGCGGAAAAGGGCAGCGGCGCGGAGCTGAATGGAAAGAAGATCCGCGTGTCAAAGACGCCGAAGCTGTCAGAAGCATTAGTCGCCACCGGCTTCCCGAGTTTCAAGCGGCACAAGAATCCGAACATCCACTTCTATCACCAGCTGACGCTGCGGAGTCATGGTGTGCGGCGCGCTGGTTCCGCCGCAATGGACTTGGCGTATACCGCTTGCGGGCGCTATGACGCTTACTGGGAATTCAACCTGAATCCGTGGGACACCGCGGCGGGTGTGTTGCTGGTGCAAGAAGCCGGCGGTCGCGTGACGGGATTCTGGGACGATCCATTTGATATTGCGAGTAAGGAAGTAGCAGCATCTAATTCGGTGTTGCATCCTGAATTGTTAAAAGAGATGCAAGCGGTATTTGAGGGGCGCGGATTGGAAGAATTGGCGGACCCGGTCGAGTACTCGCGGACTAGACGTTATTGATGGGGCGAAGCGATGGCGCGCGGTTTTGATAGCAAGAGCGTTGAAGAGCAACAGAGCATGGCTTTGGCGGAAAAAGCCAAGAAGCCTAAAGAGACATTGAGCCCGGAACAACAGGCAGCGAAACGCGAGCGCGCCAATCTGGAGTTGCAGAAGAAAAAACTGCAAGGCGATCTGGCGTCCGCGACTAACGAGCGGCATAAGGCGATGATCGAGGCGGCGCTGAAGGATGTGGAAGGGAAGCTAGCATCGAGCAGCTAGCGCCGAGCATCGAGTGGAAGGCTTCACACGAAGGTGGCACGGAGGGCTTGTGCGAAGATTTTGCAGAAGAATAGGGGTCCTTCGCTGCGCTCAGGATGACAAATCGTAAGCTGTCGGTTGTGCGCGCGAGTCGCTCTCGAAGATTGAGACTGACAAGTGCCCGGTGATGTGCATTCTTGATAAAATCTAGGGGTGAACAACCCACTTCTTACCCGCGAAATCACTAAGCGTCCTGACCATGTGAAGTTTCAGGGTCGCATCCTTTTTCTCACCGAAGACCCCGAGCTGATCCGCCGGCAACTGAACGGTGAAGACTTCCCTTGGGACACGAAGAATCCGGCGAACAATCCTAAGCTGCGTGATGACATTTCCACGGACGAGATCACGCCAGCGCACTATTGTTTTTACTTCGACGAGACGCTGGGCGAGATCCCATATCTCGGTCTGAAGTGCGGCAATGAAGTGCCGATCGGGCGCGGTGCGGTGAAGAAGGGTGGATTCATCGCCGCTGTGAGCGGAAAGCGGCGCGGCAAGGGAAGTAGCCGCGAGCAGAGTCCGTATGCCGAGTTGTGCGCTGGTATCAAGCTGGTGATCGCGGAAAACATTGAGCGTATTTACAAGCAAAATTGCCAGAATCTGGGGCTGCTGACGTCGACCGATTTCAGCATGATCGACAAAGTGCGCAACGGCGAAGACATCAAGCTGTCTGAATTCACCAAAGGCGAAGACGAGATCACGCGGCAGGTGATCGAGTACGGCGGATTGTTCCCGTTCAACGTGGCGCGAATGCAAGGCAAGGTGAAGCTGCCGCCGATCGAGACGAAAAAGCGGCCGATGACTGTGGCAGAGAAGATCTTTGCCAAGCACATGATCGATTCCAACGGCAAAGTGGGCGTGGAAGCGGTGAAGCCGGGCGACACGGGATTTGTGCGGACCGATCTGCGCTTTAGTCACGAGTATGTGACGCCGATGTCGGCGATATTTTATGAGCAGCTTGTGGGCAAAGACACGCCGGTGAATGATGCGCAGACCATCATGTTCTTCCGCGACCATCTGACGTTTCTGGATGAGGTGATGTCCGAAGAGAAGAAAAAGATGGGATTGCTGGATCTCGCGGGGCAGTTGAAGCTCAAGCAAGAGGCGTTCGCGAAGTCGCAAGGCATCAAGTTGCATGGCGAGTTGAAAGACCGCAAAGGCTCGGAAGGGATCTGCCACTCGATCGTGGCGGAGAGCTATGCATTGCCGGGTCAGGTGAATGTCGGTTCGGATTCGCATACGCCGCACGTCGGTGCAGTGGGCTGCGTGGCATTCGGCATCGGCACGACTGATGTTTTCAATTCTTGGATCACGAAGGATGTGCGCGTGAAAGTGCCGGAGTCCGTGAAGATCGTGATCAAAGGCAAACGCAAGCCGAATGTGACCGCTAAGGATTTCATCCTGGCCATATTGGCGCTGGATTATGTGCGCAGTGGGCAGGCTCTGGCAAAAGTCATGGAGTATGCCGGCGAGGCCGTCGAGGACTTGGGCGTGGACGAGCGCGCGACCATGACCAACATGGCGGCGGAGATCGGCGGGTTCACAGGAATCGTGGCGCCCGACAAGAAAGTGGTTGAGTTCCTTGCGGAGCGCCGTGGAATGGAGCGCGCGAAGGCTGAGGCGCTGCTCGATGATTTGAAGAGCGATGCCGATGCGCAGTACGCGAAGGTGATCGAGCTTGATGCGGCGGACATCACGCCGATGGTGGCGACTCCGGGCGATCCGGGCAACGGAAAATACATTCGCGATCTGAATACGCCGGTTCCGGTGGAGATCGCTTACGGTGGAACTTGCACTGCGGGAAAGAACGAAGACATGGATATGTACGCGCTTGTGCTGAAAAATGCGCTTGCCCAGGGCAAGAAGATCTCGCCATCGACGCAGTTCTATATCCAGTTCGGATCGCAATCGACGCGTGAGTACTGCTTGAAGAAAGGCTATATCGACATCTTCAAGAAGGCCGGCGCAACGATCATCGAGCCGAGCTGCGGTGCGTGCATCAATGCGGGCCCGGGAGTTTCGACCCGTCCGGACCAAGTGGTCATCAGCGCGCAGAACCGCAACTTCCCTGGACGCAGCGGTCCGGGGCTGATGTATCTGGCGAGTCCGCTTACGGTCGCGGCATCAGCAGTAGCTGGACACATCGTGGAGTATGAGGCGCAAGCGGAGCGCGAGCTGGTCGGCGCGTAAGCGTTACGCGCCGAATTGACGCAGGTGATGGTCGAGGTGCTTGTACATCAGCGTCGCCCATTCTTCCGGTGTCATTGCACCGAAGAACGTGTGTGGATGCTTGGTGCAGCCTTGCGGTCCGGCGGTTGCGAATTTGTCGATCAGCGCGCATAGGCGTTGTTGTTCTGCTGCGAGATCGCGATCATCGTTGATGACAAGATCTTTTGCGGTGGGTGTGTTTCTCTTCAGCGGTTCGACGGTATGCATCACCTTGGATTTGACTAGCGGCGCGAGCAGGCGTCCGATGAACATGCGAGGCAAGAGTCTGTCGCCGGTCGCCATCTCCATCGCGTTAGAGCAGTGCGCTAATGCCTGAGAGGGCGTCATCGTTCCCCACTGTCGTTGGCTAGCTGGCGTGAGTTGCAAGATTCGTGTTTTTACTTGGTCAACGCTGGCAGATTCAAAGAGGTTATTCATAACCCGGCTCCCACGATTTCGTGAATGGTTTCAGTGGATTCTAATCCGGACTAAAGGGTGCAGGAATAGTTGCGGAATCGAGCGTGCGTCTTTAATATGGAGTGTTGACCTGCACTCATTATTGATTCTTGTGGAGAGAGCGTAAATGGCATATGTGATCGCGGAACCGTGTATTGGAACGAAGGACCACGCGTGTGTGGATGCGTGTCCGGTGGATTGCATCCATCCGAAGAAGGATTCTGACAAGTTCGAAGGCGCGGACCAGCTGTTCATCGATCCGGTGGAATGCATCGATTGCGGCGCGTGTGTGCCGGTTTGCCCCGTGTCAGCGATCTATGCGGCAGATGACTTGCCCGAGAAGTGGAAGAGCTACGAGGAGAAGAACGCCAAGCATTTCGGGCGGTAGAGATCTCGGTTTGTCGGCGGCGCCATTCGTGGCGCCGTTTTTGTTTTGCTGCAGAGCCAAAACCCACCACAAAGACTCAAAGACACAAAGAAGACCTTTAGGCTGGTTCTCGGCGATGCAGGATCCGTCGTAGGACCGCCCTCTAGCTAAAACTGTGGGCTTATTTTTTCCACAGCCAACTGTTGATTACTTTTCGTTTGTGGAAAGCGGAAAATCGCAGAAATCCTGCGGTGAAGACCTGATGTTACGAACGTCTTAGGCCAACTCAGTGCCGAATTTGTGCCGTTTGCATAAACACCACTATGCCTTGTGGTGGTGCTCGATAGCGTCCGCATTACATTGCGCAAAGGCCCAAAGGTACATGTCCAAAACCGCGGTCAAAACCGGAAGATAACCGGAAGATAGCGGGAAAGTTTCTTGACACTGCCAGTCGTTACTAGCTATAAACCGCACGTCAGGCATTTCTTCCCCGAGTGAAAAGCAAGAGGATTTGTGTCCTCAGGATCGAATTTCTAAGGTCCCGATGAACGTACGGGTGTCCTTAATTGTGGAAAGGGCTATGTATGGCCGATTCGCGTGAAGTGATGAATATCCGGCAAGCGTCGCAATACCTGGGCGTGAGTACGGACACGCTGTACAAGTACGTCTACGAAGAAAAGATCCCAGCTTTCAAACTCGGGAACCGGTGGAAGTTCAAGAAGACCATCCTTGACTCCTGGATGGAGCGCAAGAGCATGGGCGGCGAAGACAAGGGCAAGAAGCGGCCGAAGGCGGCACGGGCCGCGGCGGCCGCGCAACGGCAGAGTCTCTAGGTTTTAGCAGTTAGGAATTTGAACGGCAAAAGGCGGGAAGCATGTTCGGATTAGGCGGAGCAAAATCAATCGTCGGGTTAGACATCGGTTCCAGCAGCATCAAGGCTGTGGAACTGAAGAAATCCAAGGGCGAGATCGCAGTGGCGGCCCTGGGCGTAGAACCGCTTGGGTCAGACATCGTGGTCGACTCCATGATCGTGGACTCGGGAAGCGTGTCGAGCGCGATCGCAAAGCTGTTCACTGAGCAGAAGATCAAGGCGAAAGCCGTGGCGACCTCTGTCAGCGGACACTCGGTGATCGTGAAGAAGATCCCCATGCAGACCATGACGGATTCCGAGTTGGCTGACAGCATCAACACGGAAGCGGCGCAACATATCCCGTTCGATATTGCTGATGTGAACATCGACTTCCAGATCCTTTCTGAGCCGACTGGCGATCCGCAGATGGACGTGCTGCTGGTGGCGGTGAAGAAAGACAAGATCCTGAACTATACGAACGTGTTGTCACTGGCGGGAAAATCGCCGGCCATTGTGGACATTGACGCGTTCGCGCTGCAGAACTGCTACGAGTACAACTACGAGCCCGCGCCGGGAACGACGGTCGCACTGCTGAACCTGGGCGCCAGCGTGATGAACATCAACATCGTTAAAGGCACAACGCCGCTGTTCACCCGCGACGTGAGTGTCGGCGGCAACCAGTACACGGACTCGCTGCAGAAAGAATTGGACCTCGGATTTGACGACGCGGAAGCCTTGAAGCTTGGCCAGCGCGTAGGCACGGTGAGCGAGGATGCGAAGTTACCGATCCTGCAGCAGGTGACTGAGATCATCGTGCTAGAGATCCAGAAGACTTTTGACTTCTTCCGCGCTACGGCTGCGGGCGAACACATCGAGCGCATTTACCTGGCGGGCGGTTCTTCGAAGGTGCCGGGCCTGGTGGAAGCGCTACGGCAGGAATTCTCATTGCCGGTGGAAGTGTTGAACCCGTTCCAGCGTATATCGGCTGCGGATGTAGCCGTGCCGGAACCGGATTTTGTTGAACAGCACGCGGGACAACTCGCGGTGGCAGTGGGATTGGCCCTTAGGAGTTTTGAAGACCTATGATTCGCATAAACCTATTAGGACTGCCGAGGCAGAAGAAGGGCAAGCGCGGTGCGGTGGCAGCAGTGGCCGAACCGGGCATGCCGGGTGAAGGACCAAGCGCACTGATGTTCATTGTTGCAGGATTGATCATCGGCGCGGGCGTGCTTTTTTATCTTTACCACGATGCGAACAGCAAAGCTGAACAGCTCGCGAAAGAGACTGAGATCGCCAATCGTGATGGCGCACGTTTGACCACGGTAAAGGCCAAGTACGAGCAAGAGAAGACCGAGGCGGACGCCTTTGGCAAGCGCGTGAAGGTGATCGACCAACTGCGAGCTGACCAGTCAGGGCCTGTGAAGTTGCTGAGCACGATCGGCGAGAGCGTAAACAATACCGATGCGGTTTGGCTCAGCCAGATGACGGACAAGGGCACCTCCCTGGACATCGACGGCACTGCGCTTTCTACGATCGCAGTCGCAAATCTGATCACTACTTTGAAGCATACGGATTACTTCAAGACGGTAGAGATCAAGTCTGCGGCGCAAGATCCGCAGAGCAAAGAGATGACGGCATTCCAGTTCACGCTGGTGTGTGAGAAGAAACCGGTCAAGTCGTAACGCGAAAAGCTTGGGAAGATCCTAAGGACGGAACTTATGCTGGAAAAACTGAATGAACTGGCGACAGGAGCAAAAGCGGGCGTGATGCTCGCCATAGCCGCAGTGATCATCGCTGCAGGTTATTACGGACCGATGCCCGGCGTCTCCGCCATGGCGGACAAGAACAAGGCCGATCAGGATGCGCTCACAGCGAAGAAGGCTGAGAACCAGAAGCTGGAGCAATTCGTGGGCAAGCTGAACGAGATGGACGCCCAGATCGCGTCGCTGAAGGCACAGATGGAACGCCAGAAAGAGATTGTTCCGGACGAGAAGCAGGCTGATAAGTTCATCACGCTTTTACAGGATACAGCCGCCGGTTCAGGGATCAACCTGCGCAAGATCAGCGCTGATCCGGCTGTGAAGAAGGAATATTACAGCGAAGTCCCATACAAGATCGAGATCGACGGGCCTTACTACGGTGTGCTGACCTTCTTTGACAAGCTGGCGACCCAGACCAGGATCGTGAATGTCGACAACCTGGCCATGAAGTCCTTGAGCAAGAACAGCGGTGGGCAGTACAACTACGGGCCGACTGACAGCGTTGCAGTGACTGCGAACGCAAAGACTTTCTTCAGCAATGAAGCCAATGCCAATGCACCAGCACCGGCGGCGCCGGCGAAAAAGTAGGGGGAAGAGATGCTTAATAGGAACCTATTGACGATCGCGTTGCTGGCAGGTGTCGCGTGTGCGCAAACGGCGCCGGCTAAGGCGACCACGACTGCACAGAAGAAAACAAGCGCGCCTACGACCCCGGCATCACAAACGGTGAAGAGCACGTCTGCACCTGCGAAGACGGCGGCAAAGCCAGTGGCCGCGCCGAAGAAGGAAACTCCGAAGGCGCCCACGACCACGGCTAAGAAGACGGCTCCGGCGAAAATGCAGAGCCCGGCCAAGGTGAAGGCGGACATACAGGCAAAAGCAGCGAAACCGTCTGCAGAAAAGCCTGAACCGGTTAAGACAGCCGGTCGCCGCGACCCGTTCGTGAGCCCCCTGCGATTGCAGGAAGACAAGATCAAGAACAACTCATTGTGCACGACCGGCGCCAAGTGTCTGGTCGCGGAGCAAGTGGTGCTTAAAGGCATCGTGAAGACGCCGCAGGGCATGATCGCGATGGTGGAGAACGGTTCGCAGAAGCAATACAACCTGCGAGAAAAAGATCCGGTGTACAACGGGCAAGTAGTGAAAATCACGGGAGACTCGGTGATCTTCCGCGAAACGATCACGGATAACCTGGGTCATCAAACGACCCGGGAGGTAGTCAAGAAAGTAACGGCACCGGTGCTTTAAACGCTATCAAAGTTTCAGGAAGTCGGTTTATGTTCTAGGTAAGCGACTTCCGTTTGTATGCAGTCTCTGTTGTTGGGCCGAACAAAAACTACTAACGGAATCAGTGTCACGCAACATCTTGTCCGGAACCGCCCCAGCGGAACCGGAAAGAACAGGGTGCAAGTGATCTGAATCTTGAGCGGCAGGGTTAAGGTACATCGCAGCAGCGATGTGGCCCTGAGCCGCACACGTACTGGGTGAGACCAGACGTGGGGAGAGACGACATGAGGTTGAATCGCATATTGGGAATCTTCTTGCTGCTTGCATTGCCCGGCATCTTGTCGGCGACAAGCGCGCGGCAACTGATGGATGTGGGCGTCGCGTCGAAAGACAACGCGACCACGCTGACCATCCGGGCGAATGGCGCTTTTCAGCACACGGAGTACCGGCCGACTGACAATCTATTGTTAGTCGATCTGTCTGGCGTGTCAGCTGCGAAGCTAGAGAACCACAGCCAGGAGCTCCACGGCAAATTCCCAGGCGTGTCTTCATATCACGTAATGGGCTATAAGGGTGCGAACGGCGCGAACATCACGCGCGTCGAGATGGCGCTCTCGCCGGATGCGGTGGTGAGCGTGCGCGAAATGGGCAGCAGCCTCGCCTTGCGCGTAACCTCGAATTCGGCGGCCACGACTGCGGCGGCAGAGCCGGCAGCGACCTCGGCTGCGAAATCGACCGAACCGGCGAATGAAGCGCCCAAAGCTTCCAGCGGGCATCCTGTACAAGTGCGCAACGTGACATTGGCGCGCTCCAAGAATGGTTATGACGTAGAAATCGCAGCTAGTGGCGCTGTGACGCCGAAGTTGATGAAGCTGACCGGGCCGGACCGCATCGTGATCGATATTCCGAATGCGGTGCCAGCGGCAAAGCGCCAGATCGCCGTCAATAATAGTGAGATCAAGTCCATTCGCATGGCGCGGTACTCTTTGAATCCGCCCGCCACACGCATTGTGGTAGACCTCGCGTCTGCCCACGACTATGAGTTGGCCAACGCTGGTAATCATCTAACCGTAAAATTGCGCACCGCGTCCATGGCAGAATCAATAACAGCGCCTGTGGCAACACAACCTCGGAGCAGCGAAATCCAAGCACCTCCAGTTGTAGCTCAAGTCGCAGCTACTGAGCCGACTATCACTGCTATTCCAGTTCCGGAAAAAACGGCCGTTCCAGCGGAGCCAACTCCGAGCGAACGCGCAGCAGAAGCGGCCGCGCATTTCTCCACACCAGTTACAGATATCCCAGTCACCAATGCCAATGCCAGCATGAAAGCTGAACCTGCGGTGAATCTGGCTGCGTTTCAGGCGGCACAGCCGGCTGCTGCTGCACCCGCGGCCCAGTCAGGAAGCTGCGGTGGCAACAAATACAACGGTGAGCCGATCTCAGTAAACTTGAAGGACGTTGATCTGCGCGACTTTTTCCGGTTGGTGCACGACATCAGCGGATTGAACGTTGTGCTTGATCCTCAGGTCAAAGGTTCGCTCACGATCGTACTCGACGACGTACCGTGGGACCAGGCATTGCAGATCGTATTAAAGAACAATCAGCTCGACTGCGAACTGCAGGGCAACGTGCTTCGCATCGCGACCACCGCGACCCTGAAAAAAGAGGCTGACGATCGCAGGGCTCAGATCGATGCCCAAGCACTGGCCGTTGAAATGACGACCATTAACCGGTATCTCAGCTACGCAGTGGCGAAAGATATAGTGCCTACGTTAAAGACGTTCTTGTCTACACGCGGCAGCATCATCGCTGATGAACGTACGAACTCGCTGATCATCAGCGATATCCCGAGCGTGATACCGAACGTTGACCGCCTGATCAAAGAACTGGATAAGAAGACTCAGGAAGTTGAGATTGAAGCGCGCGTTGTGGCTGCGAACCGTTCCTTCGCACGCGACATCGGAACTCAGATCGGATTCGGTTTCGGTACGAACAGTGCCGGTACCGTCATTGGCGGGAATAGCCAAGCCGGAACTGGTACATTGATCGGTCCGATTCCAACTGGGGTCATCTCCTCAGGAGCCTCAGGATCCTCGACCGGCTCCGGCAGCATCCCGCTATTCTCAAACTTGCCGGCTGTAGGCCCAACCAGTGGATTCTCATTTGCCAATATCGGTGCTCACTATCGCGTGGACGCAGTCCTGACCATGGCGGAAAGCCGTGGCTTGATCAAGATCCTGTCGCGTCCGCGAGTGGTGACACAGAACAATATTCCCGCGACGGTGAAGCAGGGAATCCGCATCCCAATCGTGACGCTGGCGCAGTTGGGCGGTCCGCCGACTACGACCTACGTTGACGCGTACCTCCGTTTGCAAGTGAAACCGCAGATCACGGCAGAAGGCACCATCTTCCTGAACGTGGACGTGGAAAATACGACGGCAGATTTCACCCGCCAGGTGCAAGGCAATCCTACCCTGGTGACGGAACAGGCCACAACGCAAGTCTTGATCACAGATGGCGGCACGGTGGTGATCGGTGGCGTGATCCAGACCAACAACAACGTCGGCATTCAGCAAGTTCCGCTGCTGGGCAACATCCCGGTGTTCGGCAATCTGTTCAAGCGCCGCACCGTAAGCACCAGCGTGCAAGAGCTGATCTTCTTCATCACTCCTAAGATCGTGCAGACGTAGAGCGAAGAACCTTCATGCAAAGCCCCCGGCATGGCCGGGGGTTTTGCTTTCCTGCCTAACCGATTCATCCAGAGCTAGACTAAACGTCAACGTCGTTATGGACTATTCCGGCAGACAATCACGCTTGGCCGCCTTGCTGCGTGAGCAGGGGCTTGATTCGGTGCTAGTGACCCACGTGCCGAATATCCGGTACCTGTGTGGTTTCACGGGCAGCGCCGGGGTGCTGGCGATCTCAGCAGCAGGGAAGGCGCGCAAAGCGGCATTCTTTACCGATGGACGGTATACCCAGCAAGCTAGCGAGGAAGTGGATGGTGCGAAGGTTGTGATTTCTAAGACGGCGGCCATCGTGGGTGCAGTGGAATGGCTCAAGAGGCAGTCGAAACTTAAAAGTGTCGGCGTTGAGGCAGAGCATATGTCTGTGGCGACGCGAGCAAGCTTAGGCAAGTATGCCGGCAGTATTAGGCTTCAACCAACATCCGGATTGATAGAAGGTTTGCGCGCTGTAAAAGAAAAGGCTGAGATCGAGCAGATTCGCAGCGCCGTAGAGCTGGCTTCGCGCGTATTTGAAGCTGTGCGGACAAATATCAGGCCGGGAGCTCAGGAAAGCGCTATCGCTGCAGAGATTGAGTATATGAGCCGTCGGCTCGGGGCTGAAGGGATGTCTTTTGACACGCTGGTGGCCGCAGGAAAGCGTTCGGCCCTGCCGCATGGGGTAGCCAGCCAGAATCCGCTGCCGAAGCGCGGATTCGTCATCCTGGATTTCGGTGTTATACTCGGCGGTTATTGTTCGGACATGACGCGCACTGTGTACCTTGGGCAGCCCAGCCGAGCAGAGCGTAAGATGTATGAGTCAGTACTGGAAGCACAGCTGGCGGGCATCAAAGCAGTAACCCCCGGCGCTAAATGCGCTGAAGTGGACAGAGCAACGCGGAATGTACTGGAAAAAGCTGGGTTGGGAAGGTATTTTACCCACTCTACGGGGCATGGAGTGGGAATTGAGATTCATGAGATGCCCGGGATTCGAAAAGCAGCAAAGCCCACGAAAGGCAAGAAAAGGATGGCAGCGCGGGCGCGAAAGAGCGCAGGAGCCCAGTTCGATACTCTAGTACCGGGTATGGTGATTACCATTGAACCCGGTGTATACATACCGGGCGAGGGTGGGGTACGGATTGAGGATATGGTGGTGGTGACTGAGACCGGATGCGAAGTCCTAACACCGACACCCAAGGAAATGATTGTTATTTGAGAACGTACTTCATCACTGTTCCTGACGAAATCAACCAATGAATCAAAAAGAGATCAAAGACCTTATCGAATTCCTGATCGAGAAAGAGATTGCGGAATTCGAGCTGGAGCGCGGCGATGTGAAACTGCGCATTAAACGCACCAGCGATGCTCCAGCAGTGACGCACTTCGTTCATTCGCCGCAGGGCGTGGCGGCTGCGATGCCTCCGATCGCGCATGTTCCGCCGACGCAGGCGATGTCTGCGCCCGCCGCAGGGGAAGCGCCGGCTGCCAAGGCGGAAACTGCTGCTCCGGCGGCTGACGATGCCGAGCTATTCACAGTGAAGTCACCTATCGTAGGCACCTATTATGAGGCGCCATCGCCGGGCTCGCCACCGTTCTCGAAAGTGGGCGACGAGGTGAAAGTCGGTCAGGTGCTCTGCATCATTGAAGCCATGAAGCTGATGAATGAGATTGAGTCAGAGGCGGCGGGCACGGTGCATAAGATCCTTGTGAAGAATGGCCAGCCGGTGGAATACGGCCAGCCGTTGTTCCTCATCAAACAACATAAGTAATAGCCTCCCATGTTTAAGAAGATCCTGATCGCAAATCGCGGCGAGATCGCTATGCGCGTCATCTGCGCATGCAAGGAGTTGGGCGTCCGCACGGTGGCGGTGTACAGCGAAGCAGACCGCAATTCGCTGCATGTGCGTTTTGCAGACGAGGCTATCTGCATAGGGCCTCCACGTTCCGCGGACAGTTACCTCAATATTCCGGCGGTGATCAGCGCAGCTGAGATCGCGAACGTGGATGCCATCCATCCTGGGTATGGGCTTTTGAGCGAAAACGCCAACTTCGCAGAGGTTTGCGAGACCTCACACATCAAATTTATTGGGCCTCCGCCGGAGATCACGCGCTTGATGGGTGAGAAAGAAAAAGCGCGCCAGGCGATGAAGAAAGCCAACGTGCCTATCTTGCCTGGATCGGACGGCATTATTGCCAGTGAAGAGGAAGCGTTAGAGTGGGCGAAAGTGGTCGGTTATCCGGTCATATTAAAAGCTAAGGCAGGCGGCGGCGGACGCGGTATGCGTGTGGTTCGCACCGAACAGGAATTGCCTAATCTCTATCAAGCAGCCAGTTCAGAAGCTGCGGCGGCGTTCGGCAACGGCGAACTCTACATGGAGAAATTCATTGAGAAGCCGCGCCACATCGAATTTCAGATATTAGCTGACCAGCATGGGCATGTGATCCACCTGGGCGAGCGAGAGTGCAGTATCCAGCGCAGGCACCAGAAACTGCTCGAAGAATCGCCATCATTGCAGGTGTCGCCGCAATTGCGGGCGGAGATCGGCGACAAGCTAGTCAATTCTCTGAAAGACATTGGTTACGTGAATGCGGGCACCATCGAATTCCTGATGGATGAAGATGGTTCGCTGCACTTCATTGAGATGAATACGCGCATCCAGGTGGAACACTGCGTTACCGAGATGGTAACGGGAATCGATTTGGTGAAGAGCCAAATATTGATCGCTGCGGGTGCAAGGCTGCGCGGCATTCTACCGGCGAAGATCGAAATGCCGATCGGGCACGCGATCGAATGTCGTATCAATGCGGAGCATCCGGAGAAATTCACGCCGTCGGCAGGGAAGATCAAGACCTTCAATGTGCCGGGTGGTATCGGCGTGCGCGTCGAGACGGCGCAATATGCGGAAGGCGTGGTGCCGCCGTATTACGATTCGATGATTGCCAAGTTGATCACGCATGGCAAGGACCGCGAAGAGGCTATCTCACGCATGAAGCGCGCTTTGGGCATGTTCATTGTGGAAGGTATTCACACGAGCATCCCGCTGCATCAGCGGATTATGAATGATCCGGATTTCGTGGCCGGACGATTTGATACCAAGTTCATGGAGCGATTCATGGCTTCTCCCCGCCCTAAGGTTTAATGAAGCTGCCTCGGCTCTACGCGATCGTGGACCGGGGGCCCAACCTCTCCTTCGCCGATTCCCGAAACTATGTGCAAGAGTTGGTCCGCGGTGGAGTGACATTGCTGCAGTATCGCAATAAATCCGGCGATGCGGCGGAGATGCTGTCAGAAGCACGCGAGCTGAAACGAATCGCAGGGCCGGGAGTCCAAGTCATCATGAATGACCGGGCGGACCTATCCGTTGCGGCCGGAGTGGATGGCGTCCACGTAGGGCAGGACGACATCTCTGTACGCGGAGCACGGGCTATGTGCGCAATGCCGCTGATCGTAGGAATCTCCACGCATAGCTTGAAACAAATGGAAGAGGCAGACGTGTCCTCTGCGGACTACATCGCGTTTGGGCCGATATTTGCTACGGGGTCGAAGATGAATCCGGATCCGGTGGTTGGATTAGATGGGCTGCGAGCGGCGCGAGGGAAGACGAAGAAGCCTCTGGTGGCAATCGGCGGAATCACGCTGGAGAACTGTGAACAGGTGATCAATGCCGGAGCGGACGCTGTGGCGGTAATATCCGCGCTGAAGTCAGAGCCAAAAAGAGCGGCTGAGGAATTTCTGCGCAGGATGATGTAAATCGCGAGACTCAGGATAGAATCGAAGCCACTTTTCACGAAGGATTTGGAGACGGTTATCACTAGTTCCGCAGCCATCGAAAAGCAAGACACCGAACTGGTAAAAGGCCTGGGCCTGACCAGCGCCACGACGCTGGTGATGGGCTCGATGATCGGGTCGGGCATATTCATTGTCTCCGCTGAGATCAGCCGCCTGGTGGATTCGCCTGCACTGCTGATTGCGGCATGGCTGGTCACAGGGTTCATGACCGTGGTGGGCGCGCTTTCTTACGGCGAACTGGCAGCGATGATGCCGAAGGCCGGCGGACAGTATGTGTATCTGCGCGAAGCGCTCGGGCCGCTGTGGGGATTTCTCTACGGCTGGACGCTGTTCCTGGTAATTCAGACCGGTACGATCGCTGCCGTCGGCGTGGCCTTCGGAAAATTCCTGGGATTTTTCTTTCCTTCAGTCTCCTCTACAGATTGGATATTGCATCTCGGCAAAGTTCCGGCTTTTCATGTTGGGCCAATGGTGCTAGGCAACATGGATGTGGGCCTAAACACGCAGAACTTTGCCGGCGTTATGGTTGTTGTAGTGCTGACAGCGATTAACATTCTCGGCATTAAGACCGGCGCGATGGTGCAAAACATCTTCACCATTGCTAAGACTTCGGCCTTGGCTGGACTGGTGGTCGCTGGCATTGTTGTGGGACGAAACGCTACCGCAATTGCGGCCAACTTCCATGACTTCTGGCGCAATGCCAGCTTGAGCGCGCAGCACGCGATTCCTGCGGGAGCTTCCGGGACAACCGTGTTGGTGAGCACACTAACGGTGATCGCCGTTGTGCAAACAGGATCGCTGTTTTCTTCTGATGCGTGGAACAACGTGACTTTCACAGCGGGCGAGGTGCAGAATCCGAAACGCAACCTGCCGTTGTCGCTAGCGTTGGGAACGGGCATCGTCATCCTTTTATATGTACTGGCGAATTTTGTTTATCTGAGCGTCCTGCCGATGGATGGGAGCCCTGCAGGCGCGAGTGTTCTGGAACGCGGCATCAAGTTCGCTGCTGAAGACCGCGTGGGTACTGCGGTAATGCAGCAAATGTTCGGTTCTGCGGGTGGAAAGTTGATGGCTATCGCCATCATGATCTCAACCTTTGGATGCTGCAACGGACTCATACTCGCCGGATCCCGCGTCTACTATGCAATGGCGAAGGATGGATTATTTTTCAAGTCTGTCGCGAATCTTCATCCCAAATATAAGTCGCCCATGGTGTCACTTATCATTCAAGGCATTTGGACGTGCCTTCTTTGCATCTCCGGTTCTTATAACGACCTGCTCGATTATGTGATCTTCGCGGTGCTGGTGTTCTACATCCTGACGATTTTTGGATTGTTTGTTCTGCGGAGGACCCGGCCGGATGCGGAGAGGCCATACCGGGCGATCGGATTTCCCGTGCTTCCCGCCATATATATAGTGATGGCACTCTTTATTGATGTAGTTTTGTTGCGGTACAAGCCGCAGTACACGTGGCCGGGGTTGATCATCGTGCTGCTGGGTATACCCGTATTTTTCATTTGGCGCAGAAATGCGACATTGCAAGCAGATTAGGTAGAATCATTGGCACCAAGGAGAACCCACTGAATGGCCGATATCCTGGCTACAAAACCGCTGAGTCAACTGCTCAATGAAGCAGAGGCCACCGGCGAACATACCCTAAAACGCACGCTGGGCCCGTTCCAACTAACGGCACTCGGTGTGGGCGCGGTTATCGGCGCAGGAATCTTTGTTATGTCCGGGCTAGGCGCGCATTATGCCGGTCCCGGATTGATGCTTTCGTTCGTTATTTCTGGAATCGGTTGCGCGCTGGCTGCGCTTTGCTATGCCGAGTTTGCGGCGATGATCCCGCTGGCGGGCAGCGCTTATACCTACGCGTATGCGACTTTGGGTGAGCTCTTCGCGTGGATCATTGGCTGGGACTTGACGCTGGAATACGCCATGGGTGCCAGTACGGTATCGTCCGGCTGGTCAAATAATTTCATTGAACTGCTGAATATCTTCAACATCAAGATGCCGCTGTGGCTTGCCTACGACCATTGGACGGGCCTTAAGACGGCAGAGCAGATCATTGCGCGTCAGATGACGATTGCGCAGAATCCTAGCATTGCCCCGGGCACGCAGGACTTCATCGACAAAATGGGGGCGATCGTAACGGCCCAATCGACTGAGTTGGTAACACGTGCACACGCATTGCTCAATGCCCCGACAATTTTCGGCCACGAGATAGGGGTCAACCTACCGGCTTTCATCATCGCGCTTATCATTACGGCGATCCTAGTGGTGGGCATCAAAGAGAGCGCCGGATTCAATAGCACGATCGTCGTGATCAAAGTGGCGGTTGTGCTCTTTGTGATCGCTTACGGTCTGAAGTTCGTGAACTTTGGAAACTGGGGACACGACTGGGCGAGCTTCGCTCCCATGGGCTTTAGCGGTATAGGGGCCGGAGCAGCATACATATTCTTTGCCTACATCGGCTTTGACGCTGTCTCTACGACGGCACAAGAAGCTAAGAACCCGCAGCGAGACTTGCCGCTGGGCATCATCATCTCACTGTTGATCTGCACAGCGCTTTACATTGCAGTCGCCGGAGTTTTAACCGGAATGGTACCGTGGCGTGAAGTGAACATAGAAGCGCCGCTCTCCCGTGCATTCCTTGAGCGCGGATCAACGATGGCTTCGAACATCATTGTTCTGGGTGCACTCGCCGGACTCACCAGCGTGATGCTTGTAATGTTATTGGGGCAGACCCGCGTGCTCTACGCAATGGCGAACGATGGACTGTTGCCGAAGAAGTTTTTCGCAGACATCCATCCGAAATTCCGAACACCTTGGAAGAACACGATGCTGGTAGGCTTGCTCGCCGCGATCGTGGGAAGCATTACGCCTATCGATGACATCGGGAAGATGGTAAACATCGGCACACTACTGGCCTTCGTGATCGTATGCATGGCGGTGATCATTCTGCGCCGAACGAATCCCGGACAACCTCGACCCTTCAAGACGCCATGGGTGCCCGTGGTGCCGATACTCGGCATCATCTTCAACGGGTACATGATGGTCAAACTGGGCATGGTGAACTGGATCCGGTTAGTGGTTTGGCTGATCATTGGTCTTTTCATCTATTTCACTTATGGACTGAAGAACAGTCGCTTGCAGCAGAAGGCCCGCGGCGTATAGCAAAGTCTCAACACAATCAGCCCTCCGTTCGCGGAGGGCTTTCTTTTTGTGCGATTCCGCTACAATCCCCTAACGCGTGAAAAGCTGGAACCGAGTCCGGATACTGTTGGTGCTGATCCTCGTCTTTGGGACGATCGGCACGGCGGGATATCACTTTATCGAAGGCTGGTCGTGGTTCGACTCGCTTTACATGGTGATCGTAACGTTCAGCACTGTGGGCTACGCGGAGGTGCATCCACTCTCGCACCTAGGGCGCATGTTCACCATGGGAGTGATCGTGGCCGGTGTGGGGCTGGTGTACTTCGCCATCGGGACGATGACTTTTGCTTTGCTAGAATTCGAATTCGACAAGACGTTTGGAAGGCGCAAGATGCTACGCGACATAGATAGACTGAGCGGCCATTACATCATCTGCGGTGCTGGACGCGTAGGTACAAGCGCGGCCAGAGAACTGGCACGGCAATCCGCGCCGTTCGTGGTGATCGAGACCGCACATACCAGCGTGGAACATCTCGATAAAGATTGGCTGGTGCTGGAAGGCGACGCGACGAAAGAACCCATCCTAAAGCAGGCCCACGTGGAAAGGGCGAGTGGACTGATCGCGGCTACCACAACCGATGCGACAAATATCTACATCGTGCTGACCGCACGAGGAATGAATCCTGAGCTGAAGATCATTGCCCGTGCCAGTGAAGAAGCCGCAGGAAAGCACCTGGTAAAGGCGGGAGCGAACAAAGTCGTTTCCCCTTACACTTTTGCAGGCAACCGCATCGCGCAGTCCTTTCTCCGGCCCAACGTCCTTGATTTCTTAGACCTGGCGATCTCGCGAGATAACAACGAAGAGATGATGATCGAGGAGATCTTGATCGACAAGCGCTCGCGATTGCACGGGAGCACCGTTGGTTCTTCAAACATCCACCGCGACCTGGGCATCATGATCCTGGCGATCAAGCACGCGAACGGCAATCCGGGATTCAACCCGACCGCCGGACAATCGATCAACGCCGGCGACTATCTCATCGTGATGGGACCGGCGGTCAAGATGTCAAAGTTGGAAGCCATCGCCTCTGGGTCTGCACAATGAAAATCGTTACCGCGGCGGAGATGCGAGAAATAGACCGCGTGACCGTTCAGCAGCACGGCGTGCCGTCAATTCAATTGATGGAGAATGCCGGGACAGCGGTGGCGGAATTCGTACTTAAGAACTTTTCGCATGCGGAAAAGATCCAGGTCGTATGCGGTCGCGGGAACAATGGTGGCGATGGGTTTGTCGTCGCGCGAAAGCTGAAGGACGCAGGCAAACATGTCAGCGTGGCGCTGCTGGCCCGGCCAGCGGACATCAAGGGCGATGCGGCGGAGATGTTGCACAAGCTGCCGCTAAAACCAGTCTCGATAACTAACGGACATGAGCTAGCGGACGCTGACTGGAATGCGGATCTTATC
>JAICLA010000096.1 GCA_025927695.1 Terriglobales bacterium
GGCCGCTGAGGCGGGCGTGTTCGCTTGCTGGGCTAGGCAGGAAGCCAGCGCAACAAGCAGCACCATTCCGAGTTTGCCCGCCATTCTCATCGGCTATTTTTTCTTTTTCGCGTTCTGTGGCTCAATGGCAATTAGCCTATGCCGCGCCTTCCATTCGTTATCAGGGTCCTTCCCGTTAGACGCGTCTAGAAACTTATGGTAATTCTCACACGCTTGCGGAAACGCCTTCAAATTGTCGTAGGCGGTTGCGCGCAGGAAATATGTGGCTGCCGTGTCCGGCACTAGCTTGCTCCTTGCATCCAGAACGTTGATGGCCAGCGGATATTGCTTGTTCTCTGACGCCGCGACGGCTAGATCGCCATATGCGTCCACCAGCCTGCCATTCTGCTTAAGCGCGGAGATTAGCTGTTCCTGCGCCTCGGGAAAGCGATGCAACTGCATCAGCACTACGCCGTACTGGTAGTGATACTCGGGATCGTTGGGCGCTGCCTTTACCAAGTCAGCGTATCGCGGCGCCGCCTCATCGAACTTTTTCAGCGACGCATACATTGCCGCCACCTCATGCAACAAGTTCACGTCACCAGGCGATTGCTTCAATCCCGCATCAAATTCCGCCACGGCGCCCCCAGTGTCACCTGTCTTCAGTAAAGATTGGCCTACCAAGAGATGGATTTTCGGGTCATCAGGATATTGTTTCGCGTACTCCCGTAACGCCGCCTGTCCTTCTTCCACACGATTGTTATCGCGGTAAAGGTCGATAAGTCCTGTCAGTGCATCCTTGGCATGCTGGTCAATGGCCAACGCAGCCTTGTATTCTTTTTCAGCGCCCGCAACGTCCTTGTTAGTAGATAGCATTCGGGCTGCCAACAGGTGGGGCTCAATGTCATTGGGCGCTAGTTCTGAAGCCTTGCGGAACGCGACAGCAGCATCGGCCGGATCAGATTTTTGTTCAATCTCACCCAGCGTCTTCCAGTTCAATGCCTTGTCCGCCGCGGAAGTATTCGGCGGCATCAACTTGAGCGCCAACTTCATATACTTCGCCGCTTCAGCGTCTTTGCCATCCTGCGCAAGCAACAACCCCAGACTGAGGGTCGCTTGATAGATGTCAGGTTTTATAGCGAGACACTTTGTGTAGGCGTCGATCGCTTCGGGACGGCGCTTGGTCGCCTTGTACACATATCCCAAGTCGTACCAAGCAGTACTGTCCTTAGGATTCGCGGCGACTGCCGGCAAGAGAAGTTTTTCCGCGGTGGCGTAGTCTTGCTTCTCAATGGCCGCCTCTGCCTGCCGCACCTCAGGCGCGACCGTGTCCGTCTGAACCACCTCGCGATGGTGCCGCACCGTCTGCCCAAACGCGCAGGCAGCCCACATCATGGCGCACAGCAGCGCGCCCCGTCGCAGGCTATTTGGCTTTGGTTCTCCGGCCATTCGGTTGAGAGTACCCGTTTTTATTTAAGATGCGCGCCAGCCACTGCCCCGTATGTGATTTCTTGTTCTTTGCCACATCTTCCGGCGTGCCCGCGTCAACGACTTCGCCTCCGCGTGCTCCGCCTTCCGGGCCAAGATCAATCACCCAGTCTGCAGTCTTGATCACATCCAGGTTATGTTCGATGACGATAACTGAAGCGCCCGTGTCCAGCAACCGCCGGAAGGCGAACAGCAGTTTCGTGATGTCATCGAAGTGCAGACCCGTAGTCGGTTCATCAAAAATGTACAGCGTTCGATTGCCCCGCTTAGCTTTAGAACGCTCGGGATCGTCACTATTGCTCGCAGCTGCAGCAGAAAATTCTCTGCGCGGCTGTAGATGAGCCGCGAGCTTCATGCGCTGTGCCTCTCCGCCGCTGAGGGTGGTAGCGGATTGTCCTAAGCGGAGATAGCCCAGGCCTACTTCTTCCAACACGCGAATCTTCTCCACCAGCTTGGGCACGCCCGAAAAGAATTGCAGGCCCTCTTTAACCGTGAGGTTCAGTACCTCGTGAATATTCTTCCCGCGATATTTAATGTCTAGCACCGCCGGCTTGAACCGAGTACCTTTGCATTCCTCGCAGACAAGTTCAACGTCCGCCAGGAACTGCATTTCTACGATCACCGTACCATCACCGGAGCAATTCTCGCAGCGTCCGCCGGGAATGTTGAATGAGAAGTGACCTGCGCCGAAGCCTTTCTTCTGCGCTTCGGGGGTAGACGCAAATGTCTCACGAATGATGTCAAAGGCCTTGATGTAGGTCACAGGATTCGAGCGCGGAGTCCGCCCGATGGGAGACTGGTCCACCAGCACAACATCGTTCAGATATTGCGCCCCATCCAAGCGCTCCAACACGCCGGCGAGGTTCGTGCCCGAACTCACTCCTAGTGCTGACGCCAGCGACTTGTACAAAACGTCATGCACCAGCGTGGATTTGCCGGAGCCGCTGACTCCGGTGATCGCTACAAGCAATCCCAACGGAATCTCTACGGTCACGCGCTTCAGGTTATGCGCACGCGCGCCGACAAGTTTCAACTTCTGCGGGCCTGGCTTACGCCGCGCCGGCGGCATTTGTATCCGCAAGTCTTGCGAGAGATATCTTCCCGTCAGCGACGCAGGCAGCTTCTTGATCTCGTCGAACGTGCCGCTGGCCATTACCTTGCCGCCGTGCTCACCAGCGCCAGGGCCCAGGTCCAGAATGCGGTCAGCCGAGACCATCACTTCCGGGTCATGCTCCACCACGAGGATCGTGTTTCCCAGATCACGCAGATCTTCGAGGATGTCTACAAGTCGCTTCGTATCGCGCGAATGCAATCCAATCGAAGGCTCGTCGAGCACATAAAGCGCGCCCACCAGTCTCGAGGCTAGCGACGCCGCCAATTGGATGCGCTGCGCTTCGCCGCCGCTGAGTGTCGAAGCCAGTCGATCCAGCGTTAGATATTCAAGTCCAACGTTGTTCAGAAACTTCAGCCGGTCACGGATCTCCAGCAGTATCTTGTCAGCGATCTCAACCTCGTGTGGTTTCAACTTCAGCTTGCCAAAGAACTCCGACGCGGCTTCAACAGTAAACATTGAAGTCTCACAGATGTTCTTGCCGGCGACGCGCACCGTCCGTGCCTCAGCGCGTAACCGTTGCCCCCTGCAATCCGGACAGAGCGCGTACCCGCGATACCGGCTCAAAAAGACGCGCACGTGCAACTTGTATTTCTTGCGCTCGAGATAGGCGAAGAAGCCTTTGATGCCGGGGAACTTAGTCTCGCGGTCGCCTTCCATCACGATCTCGCAATGATCCTCGTCCATCTCTTCCCATGGCACATCCATAGGGATGCCATGCACTCGTGCCGTCTTGCGGAAGTCGGTCAGCAGGGAACGATATTTCGGTTTAGTCCAAGGCTCAATAGCCCCAGCATTCAGTGATTTCGATTTGTCAGGAATAACTAGATCCAGATCGAAGTCGATGGTATTGCCAAACCCTTGGCATCGCGGACACGCACCAAACGGATTGTTGAATGAGAACAACCGCGGCTCGGGATGCTCATACCGGATCAAACACGTCTTGCATTCAAAGCGCTGCGAGAAGCGTAGCTGCTGCCGCTTCGCACCCTCTTCGCGCGGCACAGTCTCGAAGATCACTTCGCCCGATTCGCGATATGCGATTTCCGTTGCGTCCACGATCCGCGCTCGCCCATCCGCCGAGACGACCAGCCGATCGACCAACGCAAATAGCGGCTGCCCGAAATCAACTTCGAGCAAGGATTCCGGCGTTGAGAATTCATAGATATTACCGTTCTGGTAGAGCCGCGTGAACCCGCGCTTACGCAGGTCGAATAGTCGCAGCTTCATTGCATCCATCTTGGCGGCGGTCTGAGCTTCTTCGGCTGCCTTCAGCGCTTTCTTGCTAACGCGCTTAGGCTTCGCGTCCGCCGGTGCTTCACCGGTAGGCGCTTTCACTTTTACAGGAAACAAAACATTCAGTCGCGAGTCAGTTGGCAGCGCCAAAACAGCCGCCGCAACCTCATCCACCGTGTCGCTTTTCACCTCAGCGTCGCATTGCAGGCAATAGGTCGTTCCAATGCGTGCGAACAACAGTCGCAGGTAGTCGTAAATCTCGGTCGAGGTGGCAACCGTGGATCGCGGATTGCGTGTCGTGTTCTTCTGCCGGATAGCAATTGCGGGCGCGATGCCATCGATCAGGTCAACATCCGGCTTTTCGATGCGTTCCAGAAACTGCCGCGCATAGGCCGATAGCGATTCCACATATCGTCGCTGTCCTTCGGCATAGATGGTGTCAAAGGCGAGCGAAGACTTGCCCGAACCAGACACGCCCGTCACTACCGTCAGCGCATTGTGCGGTATCTCAAAATCAATGTTCTTTAGATTGTGAACCCGCGCCCCGCGGACGACGATGCTATCGATGGACATGAAATAAAGGACCCACCGCTATCGGCAACGCTCTAGAGCGAAAAAAAGCCAATGCGGAATCCTCTATTATATCGCGCAACGCCTAACAAGAATTGGAGGTTGCACCCGAAGAGCCTCTGATCACTCGCGGTGTTTCCAAGCAAGCAGGCCCAGCCCAGCCACTATACCCAGCGACGGCAGCAGCAATACCAATATCCCGCGCCGTAGTGCCCTCTGCGTTTCAGCCGGCGCCGATGCAACACTCGCTTTACACATTGCGCAGCCTTGCCCCAACGCCGGTGCGCCGAACAAGACCAACAATACAAATAGGCGAACGAATCTCATTTCACGAAAAGGAACAGCGCAAAGATGTAGAGCCACAGCACACCCATCGCGTGCCAGTACCACGCACCGCAATCGGTCGCAATCTGTCTCGACTCGAGCGGACGATTCAAAAAGCTAGCCATAGCCGCCCAAGTCAGCACGATGATCCCGCCGAACAGATGCAGTGCGTGGGCGCCGGTAAGGATAAAGAAGAATGAACTGCTGGGATTGGTGGCCATGAAAATTCCTTGCGCGTTCAACTCCCGCCACGCAACGAATTGTCCTGCAAGAAATCCAAAGCCGAGTATCAGAGTCGATCCCAGCCACGGTAGGGAAGCACGCCGAGTGGGGGTGCCCAGGCCAAACCATTCTTCGGTGACCTGCGGTTCGCGAAAAACCTGCCGTCGCGCGAACTCGATAGTGAAGCTGCTCAGCAAGAGCAAGAGCGTATTGAGCCACAAGATCTGCGGAACCGCCACCGGCTTCCAATCGCGTGTGAAGACGCCGGTGTTAGTGTCCAGCGTTCCTCCGCCTTGCCGCACTACATAGGCGCTAGTCAAGCCAATGAAAAGAACGAAAACGGATATCAAGACTAGACTCAGAGCCACGCGAAAGCGCTTCAGGCGCTCCCGCGGACCGCGGCGTCCCGGCGGATTATTTCTCCAATCGTCGCCGCCCAATCCGACAGACGCCGGTGGCTTCGGGCCGCGACCGCCGATCTTAGGTTCGGTATGTGTGGTGTGTGGAGGAAGAATGGCGGGCTTGGACATAAGGTTCTCCGCGCCTAACTTTTATAAGTATACGGCGGTTCAGACTGCACGGTGTAGTCACGCCGCGAATCTTCTCGCGGACCAAACTCATAGGGACCGTGATGCACCCTGATTCTCTGTCTGCGGTCTTGTTCCCACTCGAGCGTTGTCGATTCCCATGGATTCGTGCCACTGAACTTGCCGCGGAGGGCCGAATAAATAAGGTTATAGATAAAGATAAGCTGCGCCGACGCCAACACGAACGCCGAGATAGTGATGAACACATGTATCGGCAGTAACTTCTGCAGGTATTCCGCCGAGCCCACAATCTGTGAATACTGCCTTGGATTCCCGGCCAGCCCGAGGAAGTGCATCGGCATGAACGTGGCGTACGCGCCGATGAACGTGAACCAAAAATGTGCGCGTCCCAATTGCTCATTCATAATGCGGTCCGGGAAGAGCAGCGGGAACCAAAAATACGTCGCCGCGAAGATAGCGAACACCGCCGCCATGCCCATGATCATGTGAAAGTGCGCGACGACGAAATATGTGTCATGCAGGTACATGTCCACTGCAGGTTGCGCGAGTATTGGGCCGGACAATCCTCCGGTAATGAACAGCGAAACAAATCCTACAGAAAAAAGCAGCGGGATCGTAAAACGGATGCGTCCACCACGCAACGTCCCCAGCCAGTTGATCACTTTTACTGACGAGGGCACGGCGATCACCATGGTCAGAGTTGAGAATGCCATCACGGCATAGGGACTGATCCCCGCCACAAACATGTGGTGTCCCCAGACCATGAAGCCGAGCACACCGATGGCGAGAAGGGAATAGACCATCGAGCGATATCCGTAGACCGGCTTGCGTGAGAACGTGCTCAACATATGTGAGGTCACTCCCATGCCGGGCAAGATGGCGATGTAAACCTCAGGATGGCCGAAGAACCAGAACAGGTGTTGCCACAGGAGTGGCGACCCACCCGAATGACCGGCCATAGCCGCGCCATTCACCACCAATCCAGCCGGCAAATAAAAACTTGTTCCCCAATGGCGATCTGAGAAAAGAAGCAGAGCCGCCGCCAGCAAAACGCTGAACGCTAACAGTGTGAGCATTGCGGTAACAAACCATGACCAGACCGTGAGCGGCATACGCATCAGGCTCATACCTTCCGCACGGCCGCGCAGTATGGTAGTGATGAAATTCACCGCCGACATCAGTGAAGCAACGCAGAAGATCGCGATACTCACGATCCATAAATCCGTGCCCAGTCCCTGTCCTGCACCGGCAGAAATAGTGGCGCTGAGAGGCGGATACTGTGTCCAACCCGACATTGAACCGCCGCCGGTCACAAACAACGCACTTACCATTACGAAGAACGAAATGAGTGTCGTCCAAAACGACAGCATGTTCAGCCGCGGAAAGGCCATCACCCGCGCGCCGATCTGTTCCGGTAACACCAGATTGCCGAACGCATTCTGCGGTGCCACGCTCAACACAAAAAACACCATGAGCGTGCCGTGCATGGTCATGTAAGCGAGATATTGTTCCGGCTTGATCTGCCCGAGGAAGGGGAGCGGGGCCTGCGGCCAAACAATATGCAGCCGCATCAGCAGCGAGAGCACGATCCCAATCAGCACCGCCGCCAATGACAGAAAGAAGTATTGCCGCCCGATCACGCGATGATGCGTGCTGAAAGAAAAGACTGAAGGGTAGCCTGCCTGCGCGTTTGTCGCTGATGAGTGGTCAGCCGCGTGTAACGGATTTCGCGGGCTAGCCATCAGCGGTGCGCCACTTTGTTAGTAGATGGGTGCCCTACCTGCGCGACGTTCGCTGGTGGGAACTGCCTAAGCCACGCACGATACTGACCTTCAGCCACCACTTTAAGTTTCGCATTCATCTGATAATGGCCCATGCCGCAGAGCTGAGCGCATGCGATGTCATACGTCCCCGTTTCAGTAGGCGGCAAATGGATCACAATGTCCTGACCCGGCAATGCGTCCTGCTTGATTCGCAGCGATGGCACGAAAAAGCTATGGATCACATCCTGGGCATGCAGTCTGATCTCGATGGTCTTACCGGCGGGAATGACTAACTCGGACGAAACCACATCATCGGCCGAAGCGGGATTGCTTCGATCTATTCCCAGCGGGTTCCCCTCCGAAGCATCTACCAGTTGCGGGTTCGTCTGACCGAATCTTCCATCTGGACCCGGCTGCCGGAAGTACCACCGAAATTGCACGCCCGTCACTTCAACGATTACGGGCTTTTCAGCCAGTGGCGTTTCTGCGACCCGCGCCTGCATCGCCGCCCCGGCAATGTTCAGTCCTAAAAATAAAGCTGCGGCAATGGTCAGCCAAGTAAGCTCAACTCGTGCATCCGGTTGGCCTCCTCTAGTTACTTGGAGCGAGACCTGTCGCTGCCGATATTTCCAAACGAAAAGACCCAACGCCAGCTGGGTAGCGCAGAACACCACGCCAAGAAGAATAAGATTAAGTGTGAGTTGATGATCAAGTGCGCCGCCAGAAGATGTGGCCAGAGCGGGCAGCCATGTCCGCGAAAAGAAATACACCGTCGCCGCAACCATTGCGGCCAACCACGCAAATAGCGCCCGGGACATGTGCACTATTTAATCATTGAATCGTACGACTGAGGAGAGAGGGATCCGAGTTTCAATCAGGCAATTACAAATGTTAGCAATTACAAATGTTCTCTCACCATCCGCACAAATTCCTCATGCACCCGTTTATCCTCTGACAGCTCAGGATGAAACGTTGCAGCCATTGTTTTCCCCTGGCGCACGAGAACTGGCTCATCGCCATCCTCCGCTAGTACATCCACTCCCGCACCCGTAGCGCTGATCTTCGGCGCACGAATGAACACCATCTCGAGTGGCCCGCCCGACAGTTTGCTAGTCACTTCATGGATGTGACTATCGATCTGCCGCCCGTAAGCGTTGCGCTTCACGGTCATGTCGATCGCTGCCAAACTCTTCTGCGCTGGATTCTCCACGTTCTTCGCCAAGAGAATCGCACCGGCGCACGTGCCAAAACTGGGTTTCACGCGCACGAACTCCGTCAGCTTCTCCAAGAAGCCATCACGCTCAAGAAATTTCAGCATGGTGGAAGATTCGCCGCCCGGGATAACTATCCCATCGAGAGAATCCAGTTGTTCGGGCTTGCGGACGAGAACCGCGCGCGCACCCGATTCTTCAAGGCGTCTGGCGTGAGCGTCATAGTCACCCTGAATAGCGAGAACGCCGATGGTGGGAGAAGTTTCTACCATCCCCGCTTCTGCAACATGTCAGCATCGGGCAATCCTGCCACAGCCAAACCCTTCATTGCACCCGAGACTTCGCGGCTAGTCTCGAGTAAGACCTTCGGATCATCAAAATGGGTGGTCGCACGCACAATCGCTTTGGCGCGGGCCTCTGCTACTTCCGGCTGCGCCAGAGCGCATCCGCGATCATAGCGATGTTCGCCGTTGCTGCATTCTTCACATCGCGACTTGTCACCCATGAAGATTCCCGACCCGACGAAGACAGCCTCAGCGCCCAGCTGCCGCATCAGCGCAGCGTCTGCCGGGGTCGCGATCCCACCTGCGGAGAAATTCGGTACGGGCAGCTTGCCCGTCTTTGCCACCATGCGCACCAACTCATAAGGCGCGCGCAACTCTTTCGCTTGGGCATAGAGTTCTTCTTCGCCCATCACTGTAAGTTGACGCATGTCTTTCACGATCTGCCGCATGTGCTTCACCGCGTGCACAACGTCCCCGGTGCCGGCTTCGCCCTTGGTACGGATCATCGCCGCGCCTTCCGCAATACGTCGTAGCGCTTCTCCCAGATCGCGCGCTCCACAAACGAAGGGAACTTTGAATGCGTGTTTATCTACGTGATGCAGTTCGTCGGCAGGCGTGAGAACTTCAGATTCGTCGATGTAATCCACGCCCAGTGCTTCCAAAACCTGTGCTTCTGCAAAGTGTCCAATACGGCACTTGGCCATCACGGGAATGTTCACCGTGTCCATGATCTTCTGGATCATGCGCGGGCTGGCCATGCGTGCCACGCCACCCTCGGCGCGGATCTGCGCGGGCACGCGTTCCAACGCCATTACGGCGGTCGCTCCGGCACGCTCAGCGATCTCCGCCTGCCGCGCGTCGGTCACGTCCATGATCACGCCGCCCTTGAGCATCTCGGCCAGGCCGGTCTTCAGTCGCAGCGAATTTGACGCGTTGTTGCCATTCTTCTCAGACATACCTTCTCCTACGCCATGCCACACGGATGCATAAATATGTGACGGGTGAACACTCTATTTTAGTCCTTTTGAGGGCGGATTGCGCCTCGCGGATTCAGAACTTGGCTGATCTTCCCCCGCAAACTTCGCAAACATCTTGGCCGCATCCACGGCAATGAACACACCCTTGCTCTTGGCCAAAACCTGACCATCGGCGTCACGGATCTCCGCCTTGTTGTAATGCTTCCGCCCGCGCACCGCCGACTCCCATCCCACGGCTGTAAGCGGTTTGCCCAGCGGAGTGGGCTTCATGTACGTGATCTCCATCGACTTCGTCAGAGCGATCACATGCCGTAGCTTGTTAACTTTGCCC
>JAICLA010000154.1 GCA_025927695.1 Terriglobales bacterium
CGTCAATGCTCAGGTTGAAGACACCCGGCATTGACTTCACCTCTTTGCGCACGCCTTCGCCGCCGCAGACGAACAGCGGATAGACGAACTGCTCCGGTGAGAGCCGCGTCTCGCGCACCATGGAACGTAGGGTCTCGGTGGAGCGCAATCGGCGCATTCTAGTTTCGGGAAAGGCCATAGGTCTTCCTAACGGGAATCTTACCAAACCACAGAGAATGCCGCATTTGGCGGGCCCTTCGCCAGCTAAGTGAAGCACCTGAGTAACTTCCATTTGGGTATAAAGCGGGCATAGAATCGGGCAGCACTCCGTATGAATCAGATTTCCACCCGACGGTTCGCGTACGGGCTGGCGATTTTTGTCGCCGCCTATGCCGTGGCATCGCTGTGTCTGCCTCACGGCACCTTATTAGTGGGTCTGGGGAATGCCGGGCAGTCCCTGATCCTGGCTGCGGCAACGTGCACCGCACTGTTGAATGTGCGGCGGGCAAGGAAGCAAGGGTTGCCGTTCTGGGCGCTTACCTCATTTGGCTTCTTCCTGTGGTTCGTATCGCAGATGATCTGGACCTACTATGAGAGCATTCTGCGCGCAGAGGTCCCGAACGCATACTCCGGCGACGTGCTCTTCTTCCTGCATATGGTCCCGCTTATTGCAGCGGCCTCTACGCAACTTCATGCGGAGCCTATGGGGGAGCGCAGTACTCGCTTTGGGTATCTTGATTTCTCTCTCTTGCTGGTTTGGTGGTTTTTCCTCTACGCGTATCTCGTAGGTCCGTGGCAATTCGTGCAGCGCGACGAATTGGCTTTCGGCATGCGTTACAACATTTTGTATGCTGTAGAGAACCTGACTCTCCTCATTGCTTTGTGTGTGCTTTGGCTGCGGGCCACCAGCTGGAAGCGTGTCTACGCGCATCTACTCGCCGCGTACGTGATCTACGGCGTGAGTTCACTCACCATTAATATTGCGGTCGACCGCAAAGGCTATTACACAGGCAGCCTCTATGATGTGCCGCTGGTTGCATCCATGGCGTGGTGCGCGTATGCCGGTTTTCTGGCGTTCAAGTCAGATCCCGCGCCGGAGCGTCCCTTGCTCTCAGCACAAGCGCAGACGCGTTGGCACTCGCGTCTCGCGATGGTGGCTTTATTCACCATGCCTTTTTTTGCCGCATGGGCTGCAACTGATACTGCGGTAGGACCGGCGATACAGCGTTATCGCCTGCTGCTGACGCTGGCGGCGATGTTAATGCTCACCCTGTTGTTATGTTTCAAAGAAGAGTTGCTGCAACGGAAGCTTGTGGGTTTGCTTGATGAGTCCCGCAGATCGTATGAGAGTCTGCAGCTGTTGCAGGAAGACCTGTTGCAGAAGGAGAAGCTCGCTGCCATAGGAAAACTGGTGGCCGGCGCGGCGCATGAGATCAACAATCCGCTGACCGCGATCCTGGGATATTCGTCGCTGGTGGCGGATGATCCGCAGCTTAACCCGGTTCAGAGATCGACCATCGCCAAGATCATGGCGCAGGCGCGACGCACAAAAGCGCTGGTCTCAAGCCTGTTGACGTTCGCGAAGCAGACACCGATGGAACGCTCAGTGCTGGACCTGAATACGGTGGTTAACAATGCGGTGCAGTTGCACGAACTGGATCGCGATACGCAAAACGTCAATATCGTTCGCAACCTGCATCCTGACCTTCCCGCCATATGGGGCGACAAAAACCATCTCTTGCAGGCCTGTTTCCACATCCTGGACAATGCCGTTGAAGCAATGCAAGAGGCTCATGGGAAGGGTACAGCCACCCTCACCACCAGTTTTGAAGGCGGGAAAGTACTTTTGCGCTGCGCGGACACCGGCCCCGGAGTGGCGGATCCGGGCAAGATCTTTGACCCCTTCTACACCACCAAGGAAGTTGGCAAAGGGTCGGGACTTGGATTGAGCGCCTGCTATGGGATCGTGCGTGACCACGGCGGAGAGATCAAGTGCGAGAACCGCATCTTCGGCGGTGCGGAGTTCACTCTCTCTTTTCCTCCGGCAGAGAAAGAGCAGCAAGCGCAAGCGGCCGTCGTCGGCCGGGCAAAAGAACTTAAGTAGTGCGCCAGTCCTAAAACACATTCCATTAACATATATATATGTGCGCTGCCCCCTTACCCCTTAGACATACTTCCGCTCGCGTTCTCGAATTCGACTCGGTGCGCGAGATGCTGCGCGGGTATTCACAGTCAGAGTTGGGACGGGCGAAGATAGCAGTGCTGGCGCCGACTGCGGACCGGGAATGGATTTCGCGACATCAGCAGCTGACTGAGGAAGTGCGACGATTCTGGCGGACGGGCTCGCGGTTTGAATTTGCCGGACTAGCCGACATCAGCAAGTTGCTGGAGAAGTCGCGGATCTCGGGTGCGGCATTGGAACTGGAGGAACTGCGCGAGGTGTTGGTTCTCGCGGACCGTGCGCAGCAATGGCGAGAGACAGGACTGCATCCGCCCGCTTCGTTGACGGAACCCTGGCCGGCGATCGAAGAGCTTACGCGCGGAATCCTTGATCTGAGCGGACTGCTGGGATTTTTCAAGAACAAAATTACGCCCGACGGCAATGTTGATGACAAGGCGTCGCCGGAGTTGTCGCGCATCCGGCGCGAGATCGAGAAGCAGCGACGGGCGATACAAGAATCGTTGCGGAGATACCTCTCACGGTTGGCAGAAGGTGGCGCGGTGCAGGACGAACTCATCACCATCCGTGGCGAACGTTTTGTCATCCCGGTGAAGACCGACCAGAAGCGCAAAGTCAATGGCGTGGTGCACGGCGCCAGCTCTAGTGGACAGACCATCTACGTTGAGCCCATGGAGACCATTGAGCAAAACAATGAGCTCGTGCGGTTGTTCGACGAAGAGATGGCTGAGGTGCACCGCATCCTGCTGGAGATGACCAAGCGCGTAGGTGAGCATGCGTCCGCGCTGATCGCGGCACAGGAAGTTTTGGCGGAAGTGGAATTGCAGTTCTGCAAGGCGCGCTTTGCGGAAGACTACGGGTGTGTTGCGCCCCAAAACATATCTACGCCGAGTGAGAAGAGGGAATTGGCGGTGCGGAATGCGGTGCATCCGGTGCTGGAGCGCAATCTGCGCGCGAAGGGCGCACATGTTGTTCCGCTGAGTGTTGAGCTGGAAGGCGATGCGCGGCAGTTGATCATCAGCGGGCCGAATACCGGTGGAAAGACGGTGGCGCTGAAAACGCTTGGATTGCTGGCCTTGATGGCGCAGTCTGGTATTCCGGTTCCGGCCGAGAGCGCTACGTTTCCCATATTCGACGCCGTGCTGGCCGATATCGGCGACTATCAATCCATCGAGCAGAACCTTTCGACCTTCTCTGCGCATGTGACGAACATTGATTTCATGTCGCGCACGGCTACGCGAGATTCTTTAGTGCTGCTGGATGAGCTTGGGTCGGCCACCGATCCGGAAGAGGGCGCTGCACTGGCGGTATCTATCGCGCAGCATTTTCATGCGGTTGGAGCGATGACCATCATCTCTACGCACCACACGGCGCTGAAGGTTTATGCGGCCAACAATACGGGCGTGGTGAATGCATCGGTCGGATTCGACGAAGCTACGCTTGCGCCTACATATCAGTTGCGCGTGGGCGTGCCCGGCGCGTCGGCCGGCATCAACATTGCGCAGAAGCTGGGCATGAACAAAGAGATCATCGCCGCAGCGCGCGAGCGCATCGGCACGCAGACCAAGGACATCGCTTTCTTTCTCGACAAGTTGAGTGCAGAGGTTGCGGAGATCGAACGCGAGCGGGCGGAGCTGAGGTCGAAGTCGCAGGAAGTGGCGCGCGAGAAGAACCGCCTGGCCGCCGAAGGCGTTAACGAGCAGAAGAAGAAAGTGAAAGAACTCGAGGGCAAGCTGGATTCGCTGATACGCGATTTCGAATATCGCACTCGTGAGGCTGTGGGCGCGGTGCAGGACCGCGCGGCATCGCAGAAGTTGTCGAAGGATGCTGAGCGACGCATCGCCAAGCTGCGACGCGAGTTCAAAGAGCAGTTCGATTCCGCCGTGGTCGCGCACCGTAGCGGTGCGGATGTCGGCAATCCGAATGCGCGCCCGCACGAGAAGAATGTGCAGTTCGTGGAAGAGGGTGACACGGTCAAGCTGAAGTCGCTGGGACGCAACGGCAAAGTGCTGCGCAAGCTTGATGGGGACATGTTTGAGATCGACATGGGCCTGATGAAGACGCGCGTGCCGAAAGACGATATCGCGGAAGTCGTCGTAAGCGCCGCGCGGCAACGCGAATCGGAGGCCACGCAGAAGCCTGCGCAGGCTGCGCGTTCGCGGGGAATCAATGTCTCGCTGGCATCGAGCGATGACAACGCGCCGTCAGAGATCAATGTCATCGGCCAGACCGTGGACGAAGCCACGGACGTAGTAGAAAAATTCGTTGACCGCGCCTTCCTCGCGGGGCTGCCGCGCGTGCGCATCGTGCACGGCAGCGGCATGGGCATCCTGCGCAAAGCGCTGCGCCAGTTTCTGAAATCGCATCCGCATGTGGCCGCGGTGGCCGAGCCTCCACAGAACGAAGGCGGCGCGGGCGCGACGGTGGTGGAGTTGAGAGCTTAGATTAGGTTTGTTCAGGGAGTTATTTCGCATGGCTTACAATAAGGGCGATACACTTCAAAGTACATTTGATAAGTATGTAATTGAAAGACAAACTGGAAGCGGTGGCTCCGGAATCGTCTATCTTGCGCAAAACGCGGAAGGGCCGGTTGCGTTGAAAGTCCTGGATCCGGCTAAGACGAGTTCGGATAAGCTGAAGCGCTTTAAGAACGAGATTAGTTTTTGCAGCAAGAACGCTCATCGGAACATTGTCCGCGTACTAGACCATGGGATCACTGAGCACAAAGAAGTGTTTTATGTGATGCCATTCTTCCCCCAGACTTTACACGATCTAATGGCGAAGGGTATCGCGCAAGAGCGAGTGGTACCGCTTTTTTCTCAGTTGCTTGACGGGGTTGAGGCTGCGCACTTGAGGAATGTTTTTCATCGGGATGTTAAACCTCAGAACGTCCTATTCGATGCCTCTACGGATAGCTTGGTGTTGGCGGATTTTGGCATCGCGAGGTTTGAAAAGGAGGATTTGCTTACAGCCGTTGAAACTAGGAACGGTGACCGTCTAGCAAATTTCCTCTATTCTGCGCCAGAGCAGCGCGTGCGAAATGGCGCGGTCGATGGGCGTGCAGATATCTATGCTCTTGGGTTGATTTTGAATCAGATGTTCACTGGACAAGTACCGCAAGGCACAGAGTTTGCCAAGATTGAGACTGTCGCACCGAATTTTGCATACTTGGACCCTCTTGTTGACCTGATGCTTCGCCACGATGTAATGAGGCGAGCTTCCGATGTTGCTCAAGTGAAAGTTGAACTCAGAAATAGGGGGAATGAGTTTATTTCCCTGCAAAGGTTAAATGCCGCGAAGTCTGAGGTAATCACCGAGGCCGATATCGATGACCCTATTTTTACGAATCCCATTAATGTTACTGATATTGACTATATCGGAACCAATCTGATTTTTACGTTAAGTGCTGTTCCGCCTGAGAAATGGAAAGCTGCATTCAATGGCATCCGCAACTTCGAGGGCGTTTGGGGAAAAGGGCCGAGTGTATTTGGCTTTCAACGAAATGAAGCCCTCATCCAGGCGACGGACAGCGAAGCACCGTTGATCGCCGGATACATGGACGACTATATCAAGAAGGCGAACATGGGATATCGCCAGGCCTTGATCGCAGATCGCGACACGCAGACCAACCAGAGACGCGAGGCAGTGGCGCGACGAGTCGCCGATGAGGAACGTCGTCAACGGGTTCTTTCCAAAATAAAGCGTCCGGTCATCTCTTGAACCCCGTGCCTCTGTGGTGAAATAGACTTCTCTCGAACAGCACACCATGTCCAACCCCGGCGACTTCGCATACACGGTCAAGCAGCAGGCGGACATCGTTCGCATCATCGGCGATTACGTCAAGCTGAAGAAGTCCGGCGCGCAGAATTTCTCCGGGCTGTGTCCGTTCCACAACGAGAAGTCGCCCAGCTTCAGCGTGCACGCCACCAAGCAGTTCTATCACTGCTTCGGATGCGGCGTTTCGGGTGACGTTTTCAGCTTCGTGCAGAAGATCGAGAACTCCAGCTTTCCTGAGGCTGTGCGCACGGTGGCCACCAAGCTCGGCATCCCGCTGCCCAAGCGCGAGTTCTCACCGGGCGAGGCCAAGGAAGCCAGCCTGCGCGGCAAGCTGCTGGACTTGCATGAATCCGCGACACAGTTCTTTGAGCAGCAACTGCGCACGCCCGCCGCTGCCGTTGCGCGCGAATACCTCA
>JAICLA010000303.1 GCA_025927695.1 Terriglobales bacterium
GATCAAAATTATTCAGCTGCGGACAATCATGCTCGATCATCTGCCGGTAGCGCCACGTACTGATCAATTCGTCTTCAGCCATGTGCGCAACGATCTCCGTCACGGACCACTTCCCTGGCGCGGGCTGGGCCTTAAGCTTCGGCTCGGACACGCCGTCCATCAGCCGCGCCAACGTCTTCGGCGCTTCAGTCTGCATTGCAATAACATCTTTTCCTGCAACGTAGCTTGCAAATCTCGCTTTGTAGTCTTCAGTAGCTCTTTGCGCGGCATCCGCCATAAACACTCCAAACCGGCTGGTGCCGGTCTTTCGGAGCATTCGATTGTAAAGCTGGAATCTAGGATTCGAAGATTTACGCCGCTATCGGCTGGTACTCTGTCGGCCTGATCGGCACAAGAGTCTTGCGGATGAGCTTCGAGTAAAGGCTCTCATAATCCGCCGCCATCCGTGCAGCCGAGAACCGCTCTTCGGCGTAAACGCGGCAGGCCTGCGGACTGATTTCGCCTGCGTCCTTGATCGCGTCTACCAGCTTCGACTCATTGCGCGCAAGAATGCCCGTCATGCCATGTTCCACGATCTCCGGCAAGGCGCCACGCTTCACCGCGACGACAGGGGTTCCGCACGCAGCGGCTTCCATCGCCACTAGTGAGCTTGTCTCTTCGGCAGTGCTGGTCACGAGCAATGCGCGTGCATTGCGCAGCAACTCAGACTTCGTGGCGAACGACGGAGCATTCACAAAGCGCGCGCTGTCACCCATCTTTTCCAAGCGCGGCAAGATGGAATGTTCGAAATACGCTTGGTGATACGCGAACGGATACACGGACCCCGCGATCACGATGGGTACGCCCGCTTTCGCTGCGGCATCCAGTGCGATGTGCGTCCCCTTCTCTTCGCAGATGCGGCCCAGCCACAGCACATAATCCTGCTTTTTGGTCTGCAATTCGAAACGGTTCAGCGCTATGCCATTCTCCACATGTCCTAAAACCCGTGGAACGTCGGCAAATGTTTTCGCCTGCGCTTTTGAAACGCAATTGAATGAGACATTGGGCGCAACGCGCGTAAACGCACTCTTCGGATAGAACGAACGCGGCAGATGCAGCGTCGCCAGCACCGGCACAGTCGGGAATTTATGCGCCTGCATGAAGAAACTGCCACTATGGTCATGCACCATGGCGAATCCAGTCCCGATCGCCTCGCGCACGCGCAGCAATTCAAGACACTTAGTCGCATGGCCATCCTCATGCGATTTCGCCGAAGCCAGGCTGCCCCGTGCGGGTGAGCCGGTGGCAAATAGCTGGCCTTCAACAGACGAATCCGCGCAAGCGGCGGTGGTCACGCGGTATCCCCTCGCATTCATCTCGCGCTGCAGGTTCCACAAAACCTGTTCTGCGCCGCCCGCGCTGTTCTCATTCACCGGCAGCAGTGGATACGCTGAAAACAAGATCCGCTCGCCCATTGGCTTCACCTTGTTGCCCTTCACAAGTCTCATGCGCTTTTGGCCCTTTGCATCTGGTCTTTTGCTAATAATCTGTCAAACGCCCTGCATAGATCGCCGCCTTCGATCTCCCATCCCCAGCACTCGTAGTTCAACTTGCCTTCATGCGGAGGACGCGAATAATCATGCTGCGGCTGCAGGTAGAACTTTTCCGTCGTCATATCAAAGCTGCGGATGAATTCATCCTGCGAAGCGTAGGCCTCGATCATCTGCTGCTTGAACTGTTCTTCCGTCTCGGTCGCGGTTAGAGCCACTGACTCCGTGTCACCGCGCAGCGCATGCTGCCGCATCAGTTTGCCGCCCGCGCGGCAATACATGGGCATCTCCCACACTGGAAGGCCGAATTCGCTGCCGATCAGCGAACAGATAAAACTGCAGCAATCGTGATCCGGGTGTCCGCCTTCGTATGCATGGGACACGATCGAATCAGGACGCATCTTGGCGACAATATTTCGCAGCCACACAAGCGCGGCTTCCATGTGGAACATCAATTCCTGATCGCGGGCGCCGAAACTGGCCGTCTTCAGATGTTTTAATCGGCCAAGCGCAACATGCGTCTCTTTCGCGCGCAGGTTCGCATAGCCCACACGCGACCCGAACTTGCCCCAGAAATACGGATCAGCGGGCGCGCCGTCGGTGAGAAATGCGACTGTCGCGTGCTTGAGCCGCTGCAACAACACACCGCACCCGATGACTTCATCATCAGGATGCGCGACGACGGCCAGCGTGCGACCAAATTTGTTTTCAATCTCTAGCATCAGGGCGACTGGGGACCTTAGGAAGCTACTCACTCCTAAGTGATTGGTTGGATGCACGTTATCAGCGTCATGGGTGCCCCACCTGCGCGCATTTCGCAGGTGGGTGAAAGTGCAGTACAGCGGCTCAAATTTTATTTCTAAACCGAAAACCGACGACCGATAACCGACAACGGCCTCATATATACTGCTCGCTCCCCATGCATCCACTGCAGAAACCGATCCAGAAGTTCTTTGCGGAAGGCCCGGCCATTTCCGATGCCGTTGAGGCCAATCGTGTCTTTCGCGACTTCCGGGCCGCGCTCACTAAGGGCGAGATCCGCGCCGCTGAACGGTCACCGGATGGTTCTTGGCGCGTAAATGCCTGGGTGAAAGAAGGCATTCTGCTGGGATTCCGCCTGGGCGAGCTCACCGAGATGGGCGATTCCAAGGTGCTCAGCTTCGTGGACAAAAGCACTTTCCCTGTCCACCACTACAATCTCGCTGACCGCGTGCGCGTGGTGCCCGGCGGGTCGTCC
>JAICLA010000018.1 GCA_025927695.1 Terriglobales bacterium
CGCGACCCGCGCGCTTCTCGTTGAACTAGGCGAACTATATGCCGCGGACAGCGAGTTTTCTGAAGCGAGCACAGAAAAGGTCCTACGCGATTTCGCCGCGGAAAAGAACATGAAAGCCGGTGCGCTAATCAATGGCTCGCGCGTCGCGCTTACCGGACAGGCTGTCGCTCCGAGTCTGTTTGCCGTCATGGTCGCGCTTGGCAAAGAAAAGACAGTGGCCCGGCTCAAACGCGCGACCCAGCTCTAAACTTCTATCCCTCTTTAATCTTTGTTTTAATCGCCTTTATCCGCGTCTGAAGGTTTTGATCTTGCTCACTTCACAACCACGGTTATCTCTACCGGCAGGCTCCGCGGCGGGAAGCAGGAACTGTTGTTGCATGCCTGATACTGCAATTCGCCTTTGAGTGAATAGCTTCCTGCGACGGCGTCCTTCGCGGCGATTACTGGCACCTTGGTGGTGATGTCGCCGGTGTAGACGTTGATCTTTTCTTTCGGGGCGTAATCAAGGGCGAACTGCTCGCCTGTGGGATAGACGATGTTGCCAGCCTTGATTTTGCCCAGCGGCCTGAACTCAAGGTTCGTTGGAATGAGCAACTCGGAGTTCGGAGTGTGTGAGTTCACGTGATATCCCTGATTCACTCGGAAATGTACTTCTACTTGTGCTGCCTTACCCGGGGCCACGCTTACCGTGGGCGCCGGTTCTGTGCTCACGTAGCTTTTCGGCGTGTGTGGACTGCCGATCTGCGCCACGGCAGCCACATACAACAGAACAGAGGTGATCGCGAATGCCCTCACTGTTTCCCCGCCTTGTCTGTGGGCTGGGTATTTGGCGGTGCCGCAGAAGTACTCTTTTCCGGCGCGCTGTGGTTCAGCGCCATCTCGACTTCGCTCTCCATCACGTCTTTACTCACAAGGCCGGCTACTTGCTCTACGACGATCCCGTTGCGGCCCACATAGAAGTTGGTGGGCAGACCATCGATGCCGCCGTATTCGTCGCTCACCTCATCTGTGGTGCGCAAGACGGTGTAATTCACGCCCATCTCTTTGCTGAAAGACGCGATCTTATCGGCTGAACCTTCATCCACTGAGACGCCGAGTATCACCAGACCCCTTGAAGCGTACTTGGTCTGCAAGTCAGCGAGCCACGGCATCTCGATCTTGCACGGACCGCACCAGGTGGCCCAGAAGTTCACCAGTACCGCTTTGCCGCGAAAGTCAGAGAGTTTAACGGTCTTGCCGTCGAGTGTCTTGAGTTCAAAATCCGGCGCCGGCTTGCCACGCAAGTCGCCCTGCATCCCTTGCTGGTCGAGCGGTACCGACTTGATACGGCGTGAATGTTTTGCGCCGGTATAGATCATGCCCGCCACCACGAATGCCACTACCACTAATACGATCGCGTTCTGTTTCGCGCCTTTGGTCACTTAGGTGAACAGCCTTTCTAACTTGATGACAAAGTCATTCAGGAAGCCGAGATATCCGTTGAGGATGGTGAACTTATCAAACCCGATCAAAAGTCCGAGCGCGATGAGCAGCACGCCGCTGGCGACTTCTACCTTGTGTAGATGCACGCGGAAGCGCGTGTAGAAAGCTAAGAAGCGCTCGATACCGAGGGAGGTGATCATGAATGGGACCGCCAGTCCCAGCGAATAAATGGAGAGTAGAAAGACTCCCCGGCTCACCGTTCCTTGCGCTGCTGCCAGAGCCAGGATGGCGGAGAGGATGGGGCCGATGCAGGGTGTCCAGCCGAAGGCGAAGGCGAAGCCGACCACGAAGGCTCCTGCAATCGATTTTCCGCCGGCGGCGCTGTGGATGCGCTTGTCGGCGTAGAGAGCTTTGATCTGGAGCAGTCCGGTGAGATGTAATCCAAAAAGAATGATGACAGCTCCCGCCACAATGCTGAGGATGCCGCGATAGCCCTTGGTGAGCTGGCCGATCTTGGTGGCAGCCGCGCCCAGCGAGATGAACACCACGCTGAAGCCCACGATGAAGCTCATGGACTTGACCATGATGCCGGCCAGTAGCTTGCGTTCCTTGTCCTGTTGCAGTTCGTCGATGGTGGCGCCGGATATCAGAGACACGTATCCGGGAACCAGCGGCAATACGCAGGGTGACAGGAACGAGACCGTGCCTGCGACGAACGCCGCTATGGGGGTGGCATCTGCCATGAATAATTATTCTAACAATCTTCTCCGTCCCACCTTGGACTCAGAGACCTGAAAGAGGTTACAACCTGACTCTTACCTACCCCCCCTCCCCCCACGAGCTAAATTCGTCAAAATGACGAATTTAGGAGCTCTTCGTCAGTGCATCAGACGAGTTCTGCCCAGCCTAAGATGCAAGAAATCTTAAGTCAAGTAATAGTTCTGTATTGTTAGCTGAAAGATATTTACTCGAGTTCGGCGGAAATACAGAATTCCTGCAGCTCATCGTCGAAAGAGATGTGCAGGACGTTCGGCTTACAGCAGACCTGGCAGTCTTCGACGTACTGTTGCCGAAATCCCGCGGAGTGGTCTACTTGGGTGTCATTCCACTCGCCACAGCCTGCACACTGAAAACCAGATTCCATCGGGATTCACCATTCGCTCTTCTACTCGCAAGCTCTACATCCGCAACCCGATCCAGCCTTCGGCGATGACGATGGAATTGCCGGGATTCTGGGGATCGTATTTGACGGATGTTGGAAGGCCGATGCGGCAGGTGTGCAGGTCTACCCATTGGCGAAGAGTAGTGATGTCTTGTGAGGCTTCGTAGCTCACGCCACCGACGTCGTACTGGTAGATCACTAGTTGCGCGGGTTGATCATTCACCTGCATCTCTTGCGCGTCGAGTACAGTGCCGTCCGTGATGCGGCCGAAGCTGTTGATGCGCTCGCGGCGCATCCGCTCTTTTTCTTCAGGAGATTTCTGGCTGGCTTTCATCCACCAACTGATGCCGACAGCAGTGATAGCGGCTCCGGCTCCGTATGCAAGATAGATGAGGGACTGGCGGGTCATGGAAATGAGATCAGTGGTAACAAAATTATAGATGCGAATGAAAGGCCGCCGGTTCGCGGCGGCCGTGGGCTCGGAAAAGATCTGCGGCTTAGCCTTTGGAGTTGGCCTTCTTCCAATCGGCGAGGAAGGTCTCAAGGCCTTTGTCCGTGAGCGGGTGTTTGAACATCTGGTCAATGACTTTTGCCGGGATGGTAGCCACGTGAGAGCCGGCCATCGCGGCCTGCACCACGTGCAGCGGACTGCGGACTGACGCGGTCAGCACTTCAGTCTTGTAGTCGTAATTCTTGTAGATGGTCACGATCTCGCGGATGAGCACCATGCCTTCCTGAGCGATGTCGTCTAAGCGGCCGATGAAAGGCGAGCAGAAGGTCGCACCCGCTTTCGCGCAGAGCAGCGCTTGCGTGGCGGAAAAGACCAGCGTCATGTTGACCTTGATGCCTTCGTCAGAGAGCTTCTTGCATGCCTTGATGCCGTCCTTGGTAGTGGGCAGCTTCACCACGATGTTCTTGGCCCAAGTGGCGTATTCGCGTCCTTCTTTGAGCATGCCTTCGTAATCGACGGCAACAACCTCGCTGCTCACGGGGCCGTTCACCTCTTTGCAGATGGCGATGATGGTCTCTTTGAACGGCTTGCCTTCTTTGGCGATGAGCGAAGGGTTGGTGGTCACGCCGTCCAGGATGCCGAGCGCATTGGCCTCATGGATCTCATTGAAGTTGGCGGTATCAATAAAGAATTTCATAGCTTTATTCTAGCTCCGTAGGAGTGGTCTTAGCGAAAGTGTTCTGAAACAGAGAGTGTATTCCCATCTGGGTCTTTGAACCATGCGACTTTGGCGACGCCATCTGGCGCGGGCCAGATACCATCTGTGCCCTGGCCCATGCCGGGGAAAGTGAGGAACTCTACGCCCTTGGCACGCATCTTCTTCACCACGCTCTCAATCTTTTTCACCTGCCAGCCGAGGATGGTGAACTGCTGTGGCGTGAAATTACCGGCTTTCGCGATGCGGACCATGGTACCGTTCGCGCTGAAGACCATGGCGAAGCCATCGTCACTGACGAATTTAAGGCCGAGGACGTCTTTGTAAAACGTCTTGGCTCGCTTCGAATCGTTCGTGGGGACGAATGCGACGATGTCATTCTTTCCGAGCATTGAATCCTCCGGCAGCTACTCCACTGGATTTTTCAGGGTCCCAATGCCGCTGATGCTGACTTCGACCACGTCACCTTTTTTTAGAGGCGAGACGCCCGCGGGTGTTCCTGTCAGGATCAAGTCGCCCGCCTCGAGGGTGATGCCCTCGGTGATGAACTCGAGCACGCGCTCTAGCTTAAAGATGAAGTCGCGAGTGTTGCCGTGTTGCTTATGTTCGCCGTTCAGCCGCGTGGTGAGTTCCACGCCGGCTTCTGCGCCGGGCGTGATCTCATCAGAGACGATGGGCCCGACGGGGCAGAAAGTATCAAAGCCCTTGGCGCGCGCCCATTGACTGTCAGACTTTTGCAGGTCGCGGGCGGAGACATCGTTTGCGCAGGTGAATCCGCGGACGTACTGGCTGATGCCTTCGGACGGATTGAAGCGCTTGCAGCGCTTGCTGATCACCACGGCGAGTTCACCTTCGTAGTCGACGCGCTTGGTAAGTGATTCCGGAGGTAGTTGGATCGCTTCGCCCGGTCCGATTATGGAAGACGGCGGCTTATAGAAGATGAGCGGTTCCTTCGGGACTTCATTGCCCATCTCGGCGGCATGGTCGCGATAGTTACGTCCTACGCAGATGATCTTGGATGGCGTGACCGGGGGCAGCAGCCGCGCTTGCGCGAGGGCCAGCGGATGAAATCCTGCGCGATCGGTGGCGCGCTTGGTGGGCGAATCATTCTCCGGCCATGGCGGAAGCAGTTCCACGATGATGTCTGCGCCGTCGCGCGATTCCAGGCGGCCATATTGAATGCCGACTGCGGTTTGAAAACGACAATACCTCATAGGTCCTGCTTACTCCGGCACTTTCTCATTGGCGGGTTCGGACTTTGCGCTCTCGTTGCCGCGCGTGTCCACCGCTGTGACTTTATATATGTACGACTTGCCTGCCGCGACATTGTTGTCGCGATAGGCGGGCGTCTTCACAATATCAGTGTTGATCCTAATCTCCGTGCCGCCAGCATCACTGCGATAGACGTTGTATCCGGCAAAATCGTTTTCGAGGTCCGTTGACCAAGTCAGGTCAATGAAGCGCTGGGAGTCGACTGACGAATAGACCGCCTGCAAACCGGTAGGAACGGGCGGAGGAAAAATATCATGCGCGACAATCGTAGCGGTAGGCGAATCTTGCCCTTCGAATTCGGCGAGAATTTTGCCGTCAGTCGAGATGACGCGCGTGACGCCGCACACGCGGTAGTCGTAAGACTTTTCCCAAGTGAAACTGTGATCGACGTAAGTCATGGAACCGGGCGTTGCGGGAAATTCAACCAACGTGGTCTCGGCGGGCTGCTTTACCTGGGGATCTTTGAGAAGACGCTTCACGCGATAGAAGTATTCCGCCCGCAGGTTCGTCGATGTTGGCAGTTCATGCGCCTGCCATGAGAGGACGATCTCTTTTGAGCTGAGCTGCGCTTTGAGGTCGGGGGGTGCCGCGAGACTTGGCGCGACGAAGATCAGCACGGAGTTCGATGGGCCGGCGTTGCGTCCGCTGTCATTGTTGACCTTCACACTGTACGACAGAAAATCGCGATTGCCGCCGATGCGGTGGGTGATGTGATCAATGGCAGTCTGCGCGCCGGAGTCATCGGGTTTGGTGGCGAGGTCAGCAGCGATGTCGCGGCAAGTGTTGGGCTGGTCAGTTACAAAGCCGAGGCAGATGCGGGTGTTGCCGAAGCCTGTCCCGCGGATGGTGGAATTGTCAGTAGTTTTCGTGGGGACGGTCCAACGCAGGTAGACATCATCGCCTTTGCGGATGGCTTGCAAATCAGAGACCGGTTTAGGAAGGCGCAGAGAGGGAGGTTGCGGAGCGCCGGGAGTGCCGCATCCGGCGAGAGCGGCGCAGAGGGCTGCCAATGTAAGGAGAGCGGGTCGCATTGAAAAGGGATCGAGCTATTGTAGCAACCCTTGTTTCACACGATGGACAGAGACTTGCGCGATGGGCGTGTGCGAATTGATTGCGGAGCGATAGGAGTCTCTCGCTTTGCTCGAGATGTGTTCTAAGAACGATCACGGCTGGTTCGTCATGAGGAAATTCCCGCCGGATTCCTTCACCACATGCATGTGATCTGCGCCGACAAGTGACTGGTAGTGCGGAACGCTGGTGCCGTAGAGGAGCAGATAGCAACGCTGTGGTGATGTCCACAGGCGGGTGAATTCGGAGTCGCCGATGAAGACCTGCGGCGCGCCTGGCGCGTTGGACCCGTATTCGAGATTATTGTAGCGTCCGTTCACTAGCAGCGCGGTGCGGTTCGTGTAGAAGAAGACGGAGGAGAACGAGTAGTAAGTGTCGGCTTCGATGAGTTGTCCAGCGGGTGCCGCTTCGAGCGCGGTAGCTAGCGGGTATGAGCCGAGGTAATTGTCGAACGAGACCATAGCGACGCGCGCGGCGTGAAAGAACAAAACCATCATGCAGGCTAGAGCGAGTGTGGCTTGTCGGCGACGGTCACTCCACTTCCAAGCACCGATCATCCCGACGATAAAAGCGATACCGGCCATGACCAGCGGCAGACGCAGAAAGGCGAATGAGCGCAACGTGAGGTCACCGATGTGGCCCATCGACAGCGTGTACATGTCTGGGTTCTGTTCAAGCGAAGATGCGATCTCGCCGATGGCGTGAACATGGCGGGTTTCAAACAGGATGACCGCGATGGCGAGCAGCGCCGCCAGTGAGGTGACGGCCACGCCTTTGGTCCCCCACTGGATCCAACGCGCGGTTTTGGGATCGTCACTTGCCATGGCTGCGCCGATGAGTAACGCCAATGCGGGATAGATGGGTAATGAGTAGTACTCCTGCGTAGTAGAGAAGGTGAAGAAGACCATCACAAAGCCGATCCAGCAGAGGGCGAGGAGGCGAACGCGTCCGGCACGGTCTGTTGCGCGGAATTTCAGGCGTGCGATCGCGGGGAAGTAGAAGCTCCACGGGAAGAGCCACATGAGATGCAATGACCAGAACAGCAGGCGCGGGACGGTGTCGTAGTCGCGAGGGTAGCGCATGTTGAGGAAGCGCAACACGTGCTCATTCATGAAATAGAACCAGAGAAAACCTTTGTAGTCTCCGGGGCCGCTGTGCATGCTGAAGACGAAGAACGGCGGGTTGCGCAGCGCAGCGAGGACGTGCCACGGGCTAGCGATGAGCAGAAGGATGATGAGACCGGTGAATGGCCGCAGGCGCTTCCAAACGCTCCATAAAAAAAGCTGGCGGGTGATGGCGAGGTAGACGATGATGGCGCCGATAGGGAAGACGACGGAGATCAGGCCTTTGAGCAGCAGGCCGGTGCCGAGTGAAGCGGCGAAGATCGCGGCCCAGATGCGTGGGTGCGTTTCAGCTTCATCCATCACGCGCAGGAATGCCCACATGGCCAGGGCGATGACTAGCGTGAGCTGCGCGTCTGGGATGAGGATGCGGGTGAAAAGAAAAAGTCCGACGCAGGTTGCGATGGATAATCCTGAATAGAGACCCGCGGCATTACCGAATGCCCAAGCGCTGAAGCGCGCGGTGAGCCAGCAGAGTACGACCACTAAAAGCGCGAGCGGCAATCGCGCGGCCCAGTCGCGTACGCCGAAGATGGCGTAGGAGGAGGCCATTGTCCAATAGATGAGGGGGGATTTTTCTAGATAAATGATGCTGTCAAGCCGCGCAGTGACCCAATCATGCGAGTGCAGCATGTTGGCCGCGATGGTGGCTTGTACTGAGTCGACGTCGTCCATCAGGTGCGGCGGGCTGATGATGCAGCCGATGTAGATGGCCGCCGCAAAGAGAATGACGACTAGGTCAAGATAGGCACGCGAGACTTTTCCGCCGGCGACGGCCCGGCTTCTGCCGCTGGAGCCGTCTGAATGTTCCATCGTTTCATCCACAGGAATAATGTCAGCAGCCCCCAAAGTTGATAGCCGGAATTTGCCCGACGTTCGAGATGGTCATTGATAAGTTTCTCGATCGCGGGCCAACGAAAGATTTTACTGTCTCGCACGGCTTCTTCGCTCAAAGTTTCGAGAAGCAGTGGACGAAGGATGGTGCGGAACCAATCGTGCACGGGAATATCGAAGCCGATCTTGGGGCGCGTGAGGATGGATTTGGGAAGCTTGTCACGCATGAGATGGCGCAGGATGAATTTCAATTCGTTGTTTCGTTTGGGGCCGCCGATCTTGAGATCCTGCGGCAATGTAGCGGCGAACTCCACGATGCGGTGGTCGAGGAATGGCGGACGCACTTCGAGCGAATGTGCCATGCTCATGCGGTCAACCTTATAGAGGATGTCGTCTGTGAGGTAGTAGCGCTGATCGAAGAACATGAAGCGGTTCAGGCCGCTGCCGAGGTTCATGTTGGCGAGTACGCCATTCATGGGGGCTTGGTCGGCGGCGGTGAAGATGGCGCGCTTTTCTTCTTCCGTGAACGTGCCGTTCCAATAGATGTGCGCTTCTTCCGGGCGCATCAGGGAGCCGCGCAGGAAGCGCTTCACTTTGTATTCGAAACTGATCTTGTCGTCAGAGACGGGCCAGAAGCGCATGGCGGCGAGGGCTGCGCGGCGAAGTGCGGTTGGATATTTGCGAGCGGTGGCGGCGTAGTCGTCGGCTAGGTAGGTGAGGTATCCGCCAAAGAGTTCGTCGGCGCCTTCGCCGCTGAGCGCGACGGTGACATGCTCGCGGCTCATCTTGGCGAGAAACCAGACGGGAAGGGCGCCGGCGTCGGCGCTGGGTTCGTCAGAGTAGTAGGCGAAGGCGGCGATGGCGGTTTGGATGTCTATGTCAGTGCTGAGATCGAATTCAGTGTGATGCGTGCCGTAGTGTTGGGCGGCTTGCTGGATGTATTCGCTCTCATCGAAGCTGCGTCCGCGGAAGGTGACGGAGAACGTGTTGAGCGGCTTGTCGCTCGCGGCGCTGGCATAGTGAAGGATGGTGGAGGAATCGAGACCGCCGCTGGCCCATACGCCGAGCGGAACATCAGACACGAGATGTTCGCGGACGGATCGCTGGAGGCGCGAATCGAGTTCGGCGGTGGCGTCTTCGAGAGACAGTGATGGATTGAGTTGCGGCTTCAGTTCCCAATAAGGTGCGATCGTGACATTACCGTTGCGCCACTCGAGGATGTGTCCGGGTAGAAGTTTTTCTATGCCGCGCGCGAGCGTGTACGGCGCGGGAACCCAGTTCAGGCGTAGGTAGCAATTGAGGCCGTCGAGATCGATATCGCGTGGCACTTCAGGGTGGGCGAAGATGGATTTCAGTTCGGAGCCGAAGTAGATGTCTTGGCCATTCTGCGCGGGGGCGCGATGGAAATAGAGTGGCTTGATGCCCATGCGATCGCGGGCGATGACGAGTCGCTTTTGCGATTCGGTCCAGATGGCGAGGCCGAACATGCCGCGGAGGCGCTCGAAAGCTTTGGTGTCCCATTGAGCGAAGGCGCGAAGGACGACTTCAGTATCGCAATGGGAATTGAATTTGTGGCCTAACGCTTCGAGTTCGGCGCGCACCTCAGGATGGTTGTAGATTTCGCCGTTGAAGACGATGGTGGCGCCACCGTCTTCCGTGCGCATGGGCTGATTGCCGAGCGGAGAAAGATCAATGATCTTCAGGCGGACGGACCCGAGCGAGACATCTGGCGATTCGAATACGCCTTGCTGATCGGGACCGCGGTGCGTGATGCATTTGATGGCAGACTGTATGCGGCCTTCGGGGGCGGGGCGTCCCTTATGTGTGAATCCAGCAATGCCGCACATATAGGAATCTTAACAGGCGTGGGGCAGAGGGGCGTCCGCTCGGAATGCCGGGTTTTTGCTTTAGAATCCTCCGCATGTTGAAGTCGTGCTCGTGTCTCATTCTGCTGCTTTTGCCTTTCAGTTCTCTTGCCCAATCGAAGGATGAGCCGTCAAAGAAAGACGCCAAGGCACAAGAGCGCGCCAACGCTGCTACCGCGAAACAGGTGCGCGAGGATTTTCTTCACGCGTGGAATGGTTACAAAAAATATGCCTGGGGACACGACGAACTGAAGCCCCTTAGCAAGAGCTATCACGATTGGCACAAAGTGCCGCTGCTAATGACGCCGGTGGATGCACTGGACACGATGATCCTGATGGGCTTGAAGAAGGAAGGCGATTCCACGCGCAAATATATTGATGAGAATCTTTCGTTCGACCAGGACATTGAGGTAAAGAATTTTGAGATCACAATCCGCATGCTGGGTGGTTTGCTTAGCAGCTATCAACTCACCGGCGATAAGAGATTGCTGGCTCTGGCGGATGATCTGGGAACCCGGCTGCTTCCGGTCTTCAATTCCGGCACCGGCATGCCTTATATGTATGTGAACCTGAAGACCGGTGCAACGCGCGGAGATGTGAGCAATCCCGCTGAGATCGGGACGTTGCTCATTGAATTCGGCACGCTCAGCAAGCTCACGAACAAGCCTATCTATTACGAGAAGGCCAAGCGCGCGCTCACGGAGCTGTACAAGCGGCGTTCGTCGATCGGGTTGGTGGGTTCGACCATCAACGTGGATACCGGCGTCTGGATCGATACGCAAAGTCACATCAGCGGCGGTATCGACTCTTACTACGAATATCTGCTGAAGGCGTCCATCTTGTTCAATGACCAGGATTGCGCGCAGATGTGGAGTGACAGCATCGCGGCGGTGAACCGCTACCTGGCCGACGACTCGACGGGCAGACTCTGGTATTCAACGGTTGATATGAATACGGGCAAGCGCCTCGCGACACACTCTGGTGCGCTCGATGCATTCTTGCCGGCGGTGCTGGCGCTCGGTGGCGACATTGAGCGCGCGGAAAAGCTGCAAGCCTCCAGCTACAAGATGTGGACGACGTTTGGCATTGAGCCGGAAGAGATGGACTACACCACGATGAAGGTCACGTATGACGGATATGCGCTACGGCCGGAGATCATTGAGTCCACTTACTACCTTTATACATACACGCAAGACCCGAAGTACCTGGAGATGGGACGAACCTATCTGGCGGATCTCGACAGATATTGCCGTACTGATGCCGGCTACGCGGCACTAAAGAGTGTTGTGACGAAGGAAAAGCGTGACAGCATGGAAAGTTTTTTCTTGGCAGAGACGCTCAAATATGAATACTTGTTGTTCGCCCCGTCTTCTACGCTGGACCTGCGTAGTGTCATATTCAATACTGAGGCACACCCCATCAAAAAAACTTGGTGACCAAATCCCGCCCGGGCCGTCAAAACTGGCGAAGGTTGGAATAGTCATCATGACCAGAACAGAAGCATTCGTAATCTCCTCTGCCGTGGCCCTGGCCATGTTGCCGCGCGTCGAATCGAAGGTGCAGACTTATATCGGCGCGCACCGCACTGAGATCCAAATAGCATTGAATGAGCTACAGGGAAAGCAACCGATCCCGTTTGCTGCGCCGGATGCGCTGCCTGCTCCAGAGGCTGCTCCGCAGGCATTACCACCTGATGCGCAGTTGGCGATGGATGTGGTTCCCCCGTTGCCGCCTCAGGCTGCAATGAGGATCGAGATGGCGCGCGTGCGCCCGGCGATGATCGCCGCGCGAAGAGCGCAGATCAAAGCCGCGAAGATCGAAGGGCTGCAGAGTCTGCAGAACCTGCACGTCATGATGGCAAAGCAAAAGGCAGTGTTCGAGGTTTATCGCGCAATTGCAAAGCAATGCCCAAAGACCCCGACGGTTCCGGCCGCACCGAACGTCGAGACCGTATCGATAGTAAGTAGCAGTTTCTAAGAACAGAGTTGGACCCCTATCGAAGCTGAAACGATCACGCCGCTCAGAAAATGAGCGGCGTGATTTTTTTGCACTTACGCGAAAGTCTAGTCAGGCGTGGCGTAGTAGCCGTCACGTGCCTGTATGGTGACGTTCTTTCTGTTGGCGGTGACTTGAATCTTGCGATAGCCGGTGGCATCGTCGGTATTCTCTGGCGTGTAGCCCAAGCTGTACTGGCTGCGAAGTTCTTCTTCGATCTGGGCGTAGATCTGGCCGATAGGCAATTTGTTGGAGACTTCAAACATCCTTCCGCCGGTCTCATTGGAAAGTTGTTCGAGGACTCTCTTGCCGTCCGCGTGATTGCCGCGTCCACCACCACGCTGTCCTCCACCACCGCCGGGATAGCGACCGCCCCCGCGACGTCCCCCACCCATTGGGCCGCCAAATACGCCGCCGCGTCCACGGCCGCCTCCGCTATTCCCGTTCTCATCGCGGTCTGAATAGAGAATGGAGTATACGACTGTGTCTCCGCGCTGTGCGGCTTCGATCGCGCTGGAGAGCGAAAGCTTGCTGCCTTCGTCCACGCCATCGGTCAGGATAATCAGCGCCTTGCGTCCTTGTTGCTTGCTGGTGATCTCGTCAGAAGCGAGATAAATGCCGTCGTAAAGGAGCGTGCCTCCGCCTCCGAAGCCGCGTCCACCGTGTCTGCCACCTCCGCCGGGATAACCCCCACCACCGCTATTTCCGCCGCCGCGCTGGCCGCGGTCGGGAGCCTGTACTTCGTCGAGAGCGGTCTGTAATTTCTGACGCGAGTTGGTGACATCTTGCAGTAACTCGACTTGACGATCGAAGTGGATCACGAACGCGGTGTCTTTATCAGGACGCATGATGGTGTCAAGAAATGTGTAACTTGCGTTCTTCTCCTGATCAAGCACGCGTAACACTGGCTCAAACTGGTGTCAACGAGCAGGCCGAGTGTGAGTGGCATGTCAGTCTCGCGCGAGAAATATTTTATGGTCTCAGCGTGACCGTCTTCTTCCAGGTTGAAATCGTCCTTGGTCATGTCGCGGACGATCCTGCCGTTCTCATCGCGGACGGTGGCGAGCACATTGACGACTTTTACGCGCGAAGAAAATGTTGGGTTGTGTTGAGCGGAGCCGTGTTGGGAAGACTGTTGACCCGCCCCGGACATTGAAGTTGCGAGTGCAAGTATCGCGACCGACGACCATCGCCGAACGTCGGTGAATCCAGGAGAATGCATGCGAATGTTTGTTCCTGATTTTTTGACGGAATCCTGGTGGCGGAGTTACAGATAGCACCAGTCCGGTGCCAACCTTGAGCCATGGGAATCTGGACTATCGCGTGATGAGCCCTGCGGATGTTCGCTTTTTATTCGCACGTGGGTTATACTCGCCGCGATGGATACGACCCCCCGACTTAGTGATGCATTGCGACGTTATTGGGGATATGAGGCTTTCCGTCCGCTGCAGGAGCGGGTGGTAAATAGCCTGATGTCGCGACGCGATGTTTGCGTGGTCATGCCTACGGGAGGCGGAAAATCACTCTGCTATCAACTGCCGGCCGCGGTGTCGGAGTCACAGGCCGTGATCGTGGTCTCGCCGCTGATCGCGTTGATGCAGGACCAGGTTGCGCAATTGGACGCGATGGGACTACCTGCAGCTTTCCTGAATAGTTCACAGTCGGCCCGGGAACAAGCTGAGATAGCCGCGAAAGCGGCGCGCGGCGAATTTCGATTGCTGTATCTTTCGCCGGAGCGGCTGGCGTTGCAGCATGTTGTCGAGTGGCTCAAGAAGGTCCCGGTTAATTTCTTCGCGATCGATGAGGCGCACTGTATCTCGGAGTGGGGCCATGAGTTTCGTCCGGACTACCGGCAGCTGAAGCGATTGCGGGCGTTTTTTCCTGACAAGCCGATTGCAGCCTTCACGGCCAGCGCGACGCAGCGCGTGCGGCATGACATCATCCAGCAACTTGGGCTGCGAGATCCGGACAAATACATTGCGAGTTTTCACCGCCACAATCTGCGGTACCTGGTGAAGCAATGCTCCGGCGAGTTTGAACAGATGCAGCAATTGACGGCTGCACTGCGCGAACATACTGAGGGCAACGTTATCGTGTACGCACCCACCATCAAGAAAGTGGAAAGTATTGCGGAGGAGCTGAACAAGTCTGGGTTCACTGCGGTCCCGTATCATGCGAAGCTCGCGCCGGATGTTCGAAGGCAGAATCAAGAGCGCTGGATGAACGACGAGATGCGCATCCTTGTAGGAACGATCGCTTTTGGCTTGGGCATCAATAAGCCGAACGTACGTTGCGTAATCCATCTGGCGCTACCGAAATCGGTGGAGCAGTACTACCAGGAGGCGGGCCGTGCGGGACGAGATGGGTCGCCGGCCGACTGCTTGATGCTCTGGCAAGCGCGTGATTCCGGGCTGCATGCCCATTTCATCGGACAGATCGAGGACCACGATGAAAAGGAACGCGCTTGGGAACGTTTCAACGAGATCAAAAAGTTCGTAACGCAATCCGTGTGCCGGCATCTGCAGGTTTGCCTGCATTTTGGTGAAAGACCAAAATGGAAGACTTGCAATTCATGCGACGTTTGCAGTGGCGCTGCGCAATGGATGGCGGCGGAGATCCCAGCGCTGCGGAAACCAAACAAGTCTCTAGAGGACGATAGCGCAGAGCACGCTGTTGACGACGGATTGCGCGAGAGCTTGCGGCAATGGAGAAAGCGGACGGCTGAACGTCAAGGAGTTCCGGCCTTTGTGATCATGCATGACACAACGTTGGAGGCGGTATGTCGCACTCGTCCGACGACGCTGGCCGAGTTGCGGGCGGTACCGGGAATCGGCCAGAAAAAGCTTGAGACGTATGGTCACGCGATGCTGCAAGCGATTGCACGATTCCAAAGCGGCGTGAAGACGGTCTCTGCGCGGGAACCGCTTTCCGGGCCCGCTGCCGAAACGCTGCGCATGTTGAATCTCGGACACTCGATCGAACAGGTCGCACTGTTGCGCAAAGTCACGACGGGGACGGTGTACGAGACGGTGGCGAAGCTTATAGAGCTGGGCGAACTCGAATTGCAAGCCGGCATGGTGCCTGATGACAGAGTGCGTGCGATAGAGGAGGCCTGCTCGAGAATGGGAAGCGAGCGACTGCGTCCTATCAAAGATGCATTGCCCGAGAAAGTTTCGTTCCAAGAAATCCGGATGGTGGTGGCAGAGATGAAGAGACGCGCCGGAACCGTGAGCGTTTGTGAGTGACTGTGATTTGCTCCTCAAGGATCAGCTTTGCTGATTTTGCATGAACGCGGGACTTCGCGTCTCGACATAAGAACAATCGAGAGCGGACACAGCTGGACAACCGAGCAGACGCAGAGTGCGATCGCAATCCGCAAGTAGGATATCTATCGCGCGGGTCACTCCGGCTTCACCGCCTGCGGCCAGCCCGTATGCGTAAGCGCGGCCGATGAGCACAGCGCGGGCGCCCAGACAGACAGCTTTGATTATGTCCGCTCCGCGGCGAATGCCGCCGTCCATCAATACTTCGATCTGCCCATCGGCCGCTGCGACAACTTCCGGAAGTGCGTGCAATGTTGCTGAGACGGTATCGAGCTGACGTCCACCGTGATTTGAGACTATGACCGCCGTAGCGCCAGTGTCGATGGCGCGCTTGGCGTCGTCTCCGATCATGATGCCTTTGACTACGATGGGACCGCGCCATATCCGGCGGATCCAGTCGAGGTCATTCCACTGAATGGCGGCGCGGGAAAGCGCGGAGACGACGTCCATTAGCGGCATGGGGCCGGATCCGGGGATGATCACGTTTTGAAGTTGAGGAAGACCGCCGGCAGCGAGATATGAGGAGAGCCATCGCGGATGCGAGAGCAGGTCAGGCAAATAGGGAATCTTAGCGAAAGTCGAAGCGCCTAAGAGCTGTTTGATTCCATTGCGCAGATCGCGCTCGCGATTGCCGGCGATGGGCGAATCCACGGTGATCACCAGCGCGGAGTAGCCGGCACGTTGCGCTCGGTCAATGGTTGCTTCGGTGGCTGCGCGTCCGCCGACTAGATAAAGCTGGAACCATGACGGAGACATTGATGAATAGGCAAGGGCCGCCGCGCGCACGTCTTCAAGCTTGCAGCAAGAAACAGTGGAGAGGATGTAGCCGAGACCGGCTTTGCTTGCGGCACGCGCTGCGGCAGCCTCCCCATCGGGAAACATCACTCCGCTGTAGCCGATGGGAGCGAGCATCGCGGGAAAAGAAAGTTCGTGGCCAAGTACGGTAGTTCGCAGATCGTAAGAAGGAAACGCGACGGCGCCGCGCGGACGAAATGTCACATGGTTGAATGCGCGAGTATTTTCTGCCAGCGTGACTTCTGCATCTGCGCCGCCATCGAGGTAGTCGAAGATAACGCGCGGGGCCCGGCTGCGAGCGGCGCGACGCAGGTCTTCGACGTTGATGGCGCGGCGGATGTCCATGATAAAACGGAGACCATTGTAGGGGATTAAGCTTTCCGACAGGCGTGGAAAGAACACCAAGGCTTAGGCTGTAGTCACTAACACTTATCGCCTACGATTCGAATCTCGGCCTGCAACCTTCCGCCCACTGTTAGTCTGCAATGAGACCTCCGGCCAGGCAGGATCCCCATGAAACACAGAATATTCGCGGCTTTATTCGCAATCTTATTTTTATCAGCACATTCGATGGCGCAACTTCCGCGCTCTAACCATGTTGTTCTTTTGATCGAAGAAAACCACAGCTTTGAATCGGTGGTGGGCAGTTCTTCTATGCCGTACTTGAATTCACTGATGGCGAAATATGGGCTGGCGACGCGCTACTACGCGAACGTGCATCCTTCGATCGGCAACTATTTCATGATGACCACCGGGCAAGTGATCAGCACGACAGACGGGTGGCCTGGAACCGTCACGTCAAACAATCTTGCGAGACAGTTGATCAAAGGAGGAAAGTCATGGAAAGTGTACGCGGAGGGGTTGCCATCTGTAGGCTACGTAGGTGGTGACACGTATCCCTACGTAAAGCATCACAACCCATTCGCGTATTTCTCTGACGTGAAAAGCAGTTCCAAGGAACGTGACAACATCGTTCCATCAACGGAGCTGGCGAATGATTTGACCAATGATCACCTTCCGAATCTCAGTTTGATCATTCCCGACGAACTGCACGACGCGCATAGCGCCTCACTCAGCGCCGCCGATTCATGGCTGAAGCAGAAGATTGCACCTCTACTATCAAATCATTCTTTCCAGCAAGACGGGATCCTGATCATCACTTTTGACGAATCGACTGATTCTGACAAGATCCACGGCGGAGGACGAGTGGCGACCGTGGTGATCGGCCCGAAGGTGCTGCCTCACAAGCAGTCTTCGACGTTCTACCAACATCAATCCATACTGCGCAGCATTGAACACGCTTTGGGACTGCCAACCATGGCTGCCGCGAGTAGCTGCAATAGTTTCAGTGATTTCTTCTGAAGAAGAAAAGATGTGGCGCGCCCTGAGGGATTCGAACCCCCGACCCTCGGTTCCGAAGACCGATGCTCTGATCCGCTGAGCTAAGGGCGCGTTCCGCTAAAGAATATACCGTGACAGGTCTTGGTCTTTCACGATGTCTGCCAGCATCTTCTGAATGTAAGCGGCGTCGATGGTCACGTTCTTTTCCTTTTCCGCCATCTCGTTGGCGGTGAAGCTGATCTCGTCGAGCGCCTTTTCCATGATGGTGTGCAGACGCCGCGCGCCGATGTTTTCTGTGGTCTCATTCACGCGGAACGCGAAGCGCGCGACCTCGTTCAGCGCTTCTGGGGTGAATGTCAGTTTCAAACCTTCAGTCTCAAGCAATGCGGTGTACTGCTTCACCAGCGATGACTTCGGCTCAGTCAAAATGCGGATGAAATCTTCCATGGTGAGGGTTTGTAATTCCACTCGTATAGGGAAGCGCCCCTGCAGTTCGGGAATGAGGTCGCTGGGCTTCGAGACGTGGAACGCGCCCGCGGCGATGAACAAGATGTGGTCTGTGCGAACCATGCCGTAACGCGTGTTGACGGTCGTTCCTTCGACGATGGGAAGAATGTCACGCTGCACGCCTTCGCGTGAGACGTCCGGGCCGTGTCCGCCCTCGCGTCCGGCAATCTTGTCAATCTCGTCTAAGAAGATGATTCCGCTCTGTTCCACGCGATCGACAGCGATGCGCGTGACCTGGTCCATATCGATCAAGCGCTGCTCTTCTTCCTGGATGAGGTACTCGAACGCCTCCGCAACTTTCATCTTGCGCTTCTTAGTGCGCTGGCCGAAGAGGTTAGGCAACATGTCTTTCATGTTGATGTCCATCTCTTCGATGCCCTGGTTGGAGATGATCTCAAACGATGGCATGGCGCGCTCGCGCACGTCGATCTCGACCGTGCGGTCGTCGAGCTTGCCTTCGCGCAATTGCTGACGAAGTTTCTCGCGCGTGCGATGCTGGGAATCACCACCTGCGTTGATGGGAGTGATGCCCGGCTCGGGCTCGTTCGGGCCGTGGACTGTGGCAGGAGTTGGCATTGCCGGGAGTAGCGCATCGAGCAAGCGCTCTTCAGCATTGAGCTCCGCTTTGTCCTGCACATCTTCAAGTTTTTCTTCACGCACCATGTCGATTGCGACTTCGACGAGGTCGCGAATCATGGATTCGACGTCGCGGCCCACATAGCCGACCTCGGTGAACTTAGAAGCCTCCACTTTCATGAAGGGCGAATTCGCGAGCTTGGCCAGGCGTCGCGCAATCTCTGTTTTGCCGACACCAGTGGCGCCGATCATGATGATGTTCTTGGGCATGATCTCTTCGGCCAGTTCAGGCGAAAGTTTCTGTCGGCGGATGCGATTTCGCAGCGCAATGGCGACGGCGCGTTTGGCCTGATGTTGGCCTACGACATATTTGTCGAGCTCAGCGACGATCTCGCGCGGGGTGAGTTCGTCCAGCGAGACAGCGTTCTCTTCAGCGGTTGCAGGGAGATAGATTGCCAATGATTACTCCTACTTCTTGCGGTCTTTGACCGGGATCACGAACTTCAGTCCGGACCAGATCTCGTTAATAGCGCAAACTTTTATGTCTACTAATCCGATGCTCAAGCCCTTTTCGCGGATGATGTTTTCGTCGAGGTCGGTAGCGAGCTTGCTGGCTTTCTTCGGCCATGCCGTCCAGACCATGCCGTGCTGCGCGATCTTGCTCTTAACGGCTGGAAGAAGCCGCTTCAGGTCGGCTTGGCTTCTTAGAAACAAAATGACTACGTTCAAAGTGCCGGGCTTAGGATTGTCATCCGCACTGACCATTTCAACGCTGTCAGGTAATCCAACCAACTCGCGCGGGAAGGCTAGCGGCTCGTTGACGAGGGCCAGCGTGTCTCCTGGCCTGATGCCGAGCTTCTTCACCAGCGGTGTGCCAGAATATCCCGAGGTGGGAGCAGAAGCCGGCATTACAACTCCTCAATAGTGATGACGTTGTTGGTGAAAATGCAGATATCACCGGCGATGCGCATGGACTCTTCCGCGATCTTGCGCGCAGAAAGTTCTGTGTTCTTCATCAGCGCACGCGCGGCAGCGGTCGCATAAGCGCCGCCACTGCCGATGGCGGCGATTCCTTCATCCGGCTCGATGACGTCACCGCCGCCGCTGATCAGGAATGTCTTGTTGGTGTCGGCGACGACGAGCAGCGCCTCGAGATGGCGAAGGATCTTGTCAGTGCGCCAGTCTTTGCCGAGTTCAACCGCTGAGCGTTCGATGTTGCCGGCGTATTGCTCGAGTTTGGATTCGAAGCGTCCGAAGAGGTTGAAGGCGTCTGCGGTCGAGCCGGCGAATCCGGCAATGATCTTGTCGTTGTAAAGGCGGCGGACTTTGCGCGCCGAGTGTTTGATGACGCCTTCACCGAGCGTGACTTGTCCGTCGGCGGCCATAACGACTTTGCCGTCGCGGCGCACGCAGAGGACTGTGGTGGAACGTATCAGCTTCTTCTTGGGCATGTGTTTAATAGATGATTATAGCCCTTGCGGGCGGCAGTGTTCCCGTGGTCGAGCCACGCTTTAATCGCAACTTTCGGAGTGCTTCCTCATCTATGTTGCACTAGGATTGGATAAGGGATCACCTCATGAAGAAGTTTTGCTATGTGCATCAGTGGGAGACGCCGATCACGGATATCATCGCGGCCGTGAATGCTGAGGGCGGCTTGTTGCTGCTCTACTTCACGGGGGCGCGACACCCGGCGGAGGAAGTATTTGTAGAGTTGCGCGCCAAGGGTTACGAGCCGGAGTGGGATGCTGAAGCGCTGAGTGACGTAAGCCAACAGATCGGCGAATACTTTGCCGGCAAGCGCAAGGATTTTGATCTGCCGCTTTCGCCCGCAGGGACGGCGTTCCAGATGCGGGTGTGGCAAGAGCTGCAACGCATTCCACACGGTGAGACCATCAGCTACGGCGAACTGGCAACGCGCGTGGGCAATCCTAAAGCTTCACGTGCCGTCGGCGCGGCCAACGGGCAGAATCCGATATCGCTGATCATTCCGTGTCATCGCGTGATCGGCAGCGACAAGTCACTCACTGGATATGGCGGCGGACTGAACGTGAAGGAAGCGTTGTTGAAGCATGAAGGCGCGGCGTTCAAGAAATCAGCGGCGGGAAACGGAACTTCGCGGGAAGAATCGTCGCAAGCTGAGCTGGGGTTCGCGCTCGGCCATTAGGATCAAAAAGATCATCAGCGGACAGATGTGATCGAGCTGCGCGCCAAAGTACTGCCAGATGCGGGCGTTCGGTCCTACACCTATCCATTCAGACAAAAGCAAGTTGAGCATCCTGAAAGCGCCGCCCGCAGCAGCGGGCCGCACCCACACCCCCGTGACCAACGCTAGACCTACCAGTAACTCTCCCGCCCCGAACAGATAGGCGAAGAAGGTCGCATGCGGCATCACCACGTTCTCGAGAAATGGCCGATACCAGTAGACGACCATGTCGTTCTGGAGGAATCCGCCGATCCACTTTTGCATGCCGCCGTGAGCGAATCCGGTCTCGAAGACTTTATATTCTGCGAACAGCAAAAAGATCACACCGAGCGCTATACGTACTAGCGCCAGCATGTACTTCAAACCGTTGTCCGCAGAATTGGGCATGTGGGATTGCAAGCATCATAGCGCAGCTCATCCGCTACAATCCTTCCACTGCATGGAGCCGACCGCCCGCCGCACGCTTCTTATCCTTTCGATCTCCGAGCTGTTGGCCATGTCGCTTTGGTTCGCGGGCACGGCTGTGCTGCCGCAGCTGACGATCATTTGGCATGCGAGTCTCGCTCTCGGTTCGTGGCTGACGCTATCTGTGCAGTTGGGATTTGTCGCCGGGGCCTTAGTGTTGGCCATGTTTAATGTGGCGGATGTCTTTTCCGCTCCGCGAGTGATCTCGGTGAGCGCGGCAATTGCCGCCCTATTGAATGTTGGATTCGGATTAGTGGCGGCGGAACATGTCTCCGCCGCGATTACCCTGCGATTTTTAACCGGAGCCGCGCTTGCGGGGGTGTATCCACCGGGAATGAAGGTTCTCGCAGGTTGGTTCAAGTCAGGACGCGGCGAGGCGCTTGGCATTTTGATCGGCGCGCTTACGCTCGGATCTGCGACCCCGCATGGCATTAATGCCCTTGGCGGTATAGGCTCAGATGCGTGGCGTACGGTGATTTACGCCAGCAGCGGATTAGCACTAATCGGCGCGATTCTCATTGCGCTCTTTGTGAAGTCCGGGCCTTATGCCGCACCGTCGCCGCCGTTCGATTTCCGACAGGTGACGGAAGTTCTCTCATTCCGCAACCGCAGACTTGGACTCGCCAATCTCGGATATCTTGGCCACATGTGGGAGCTGTATTCGTTCTGGGCGTGGATCGCGCTGATGCTGCGCGAGTCCGCGACGTTCACCGGCGACGTCACTGCCAACGTGAAGCAACTTACTTTTTTTGTGATTGCCATCGGTGCGCTGGGCTGTTGGATCGCGGGCCGTGCAGCGGACAAGATTCCCGCCGCGCCAGATGCCGAGGCTGCGAGGATCCGGCAGCGTTCTTTTGTCACTATCGTTGCCATGGCGGTGAGCGGGAGCTGCTGTTTATTGGCAGCGTTGTTCTTCCGGAATTTTTATGTTGTAGCGGCAGTCTCGTTCATTTGGGGCATCTCGGTCATTGCCGATTCGGCACAATTTTCGGCAATCATCACCGAGGTATCTGACCAGCGCTACGTAGGCACGGCTCTAACTTTGCAGACGGCGATCGGATTCTTACTCACCGCGGTCTCGATCCGGATTGCCGCTTATATCGGCGAGAATTACGGATGGCCGTGGGCAGCGGCAAGCCTGGCCCTTGGACCGACGGTGGGAATCATTGCCATGCTGCGTCTTCAGCAGATTGCGGCGCAGAAAAGTTAAGCGGCGTCCTGACCAGATTCCGGGATGCCGGCATTCCGGCGGCGCTCGCATTCCTCACGGATGCGGGCGTAGTGTTCCTCAAGCTTCTTTAATTCCTCGTCGCTGAGTTTTTCTACTTCGATGAGGTCGTTTTGCGCGTGCTTGCCGGCATGGATGAGCTCATTCAGTTTTAGGTGAATAGCTTTCGCGTCGCGGTTCTGCGTGTTCTGAATCAGGAACACCATAAGGAACGTGATGATGGTGGTCCCGGTATTGATCACCAATTGCCAGGTGTTGGAGTAGTGATACATCGGACCAAGAAAAGCCCAGATCACCACCATAAAGATGGCTATAAGAAATGTGATGGGTGAGCCTACCGCACCCGAAGTCTTGTTGGCGAAGGTGGAGAACCACAGCTTCATACCGCTGTGTTTTACAGCTTGGTCGTGCGCGAACTCGAGCGGATTTTCCGGACGTTCCAGCGGCGCAGACATAGGCATCTCCCTCTAGCAAAGATGCCCCGCGGCGGTGCAATGTTGTAATGGCGGACACCGGCGCACGCCTCGCTGCCGTTACTGCTCCTTATTATGGCCGTTCTCGCGGAAGACCTTGCCGTCTTTCATGACGAATTTCACGTCTTTCAATATGCTCAGGTCAGCCAGGGGATTCCCCTGAACGGCGATCACGTCAGCGTAAGCTCCCGGTGCGACGACGCCGATCTGGCCTTGCATATCCAGCAGCTCAGCGGCGCGCGAGGTGGCGGCTTTGATGGCCTCCATGGGCGACATGCC
>JAICLA010000076.1 GCA_025927695.1 Terriglobales bacterium
AATCCCGGCAATCGTTTCCAGGCGCGTAATGATTCTGATTTTGGCGCCATGGCAGATGATCCGCGCTTTACCGAGCTTTTATATCCTGAGCCGGAATCATCCGGCGATTCAGAGACCAACTCGCGATAGACTAGTCGTCAAGTCTCCATCGTGAATCCGCTGATCAATCATGCTTCGCTAGAGGTCATCTCTCGTCGTCCGCTCCGCGTTGTGAGCCTGGGCGGCGGCACCGGTCTCTCTACCCTGCTTCGCGGACTCAAGAAATATGTAGTCGAGCCGGGTATTGCGCGGATAGCGCAGAATGCCATGGCAATTGGCGATCTCGCAGCAGTAGTCACCGTCACGGACGACGGCGGCTCAAGTGGGCGTCTGCGTAAGGAATTCAACATCTTGCCGCCGGGTGACATTCGCAACTGCCTAGTGGCGCTTTCTGAAGACGAAGCGCTCCTCTCAAAACTGTTTCAGTATCGTTTCAAAGGTGGCGAGACGCTTGGCGGACATAACTTCGGAAATCTGTTCTTAGCGGCCATGACCGGCGTGACGGGCGATTTCGCTGAAGCTGTGCGCGAGTCGTCGCACATTCTCGCGACGCGCGGCACCATCTATCCCTCCACGACCTCGAATGTTCAGCTCGATGGTTGGATGGACGACGGCTCGCGCGTTCGCGGCGAGACCAACATCACTGCCAGCAAGAAACGCATTGTGGAATTGCGCCTGGTGCCGCACAACGCGAAGCCTCTGCCGCAGACGCTGGATGCGATCGCCGCGGCAGACCTGATCACTATTGGCCCAGGCTCACTCTTCACCAGCCTCGTTCCCAATCTTTTGGTGCATGGCATTCCGGAAGCTATCGCTGCGTCGCGCGCAACCAAGATCTTCGTCTGCAACCTGATGCAACAGGCGAATGAAAGCTTGGGACTGACGGCCAGCGACCACATTAAAGCCCTGCGCACGCACGCTCGTCGAAAATTGTTTGATTACGCTCTCGTCAACAATCAGCCTGTCTCCAGCCAGTTGCGAGGCAAGTATGAAGCAGAGGGCCAGGGACAGGTTGAATGCGATACAGAGGCTATCGAAGCCTTTGGGGTAAACTGCATCGCCGATAATTTCCTCTCCGAGGGCGACGTAGTGCGACATGACACGGCCAAAGTAGCGCAAACCATTATGCGTCTGGCGTACGCGCCTCCGACCAGCAAACTGGCCAACTCATTCCCGGTGAACGTAGGTGCAGGTAAGAACTGATGGCAAAAGCAAAGCCTCGTAAGAAGTCAGTCAAAAGAATGGCTGTGGCGCCGACCCCGAGATTTGCCATTGCCATCATGGCCGCCGGCAAAGGCACGCGCCTGAAATCCAAGCGACCGAAAGTCATCCATGAAATAGGCGGGCGTCCTCTTCTCGAACACGTGATTCGTGCGGCTACGCAAGTAATCCCTGTAAAAGACATTTTTGCGATCGTTGGCCATGAGGCGGACAAGGTTCGCGCCGCAGTGCAGCACACTGGCGTGAACTTTGTTCTTCAACCGCAACAGCGCGGCACGGGACACGCCATGATGGTGGCACGGCCCGCGCTCAAAGATTATGACTACGTGATGGTTCTGTCTGGGGACGTTCCGTTGATCCGGCCGGAGACGGTCCGCCAACTACGTGACTTCCATTTGCAGAACCGCGCGGCCATGACGATTCTTACGGCGCTGCCGGAGAATCCTGCCGGGTATGGCCGGATCATTCGCAAGAGCAAGCGTGGTGACGCGGTAAAGGCTATTGTCGAACAGAAATCGCTGAAGAAAGCGCAAGAGAAAGTTCGCGAGATCAACTCCGGCATCTACGCGTTCGCGACGAAAGAGCTTTGGGCAAAGATCGACAAGCTCACCACCAAGAACGCACATGGTGAGTACTACCTGACGGATATTGCCTCGCTCCTGGTGAAGGCGCAGAAGCGCGTGCTCGCATTGCCCGCTGCGGAAGTGATGGAGGTGCTGGGCGCCAATACCATCGCGGAGATGATGCAGCTCGATGCTTTCATGCGTTTGCGGAAGGCTGAAACGTTAATGTCAAACGGCGTGACGATCTTCCGTCCCGAGACGGTCATCATTGACACCGAAGTGGAAGTGGGCGCGGACACCGTCATTGAACCGTTTGTGCAATTGCTGGGAAGAACGCGGATCGGCGAAGACTGCCGCGTGCGTTCCTTCAGTGTGATCAAGGATTCAGTGATCGGCAACGGAGTGATGATCAAATCTGGCTGCATCTTTGACGATGCCAAAGTGGCTGCTGCCGCTATCATTGGTCCGTATTCCCACCTGCGGCCGGGTAGTGACATTCGCGAGAACGCCCATGTCGGCAATTTCGTTGAGACAAAGAAAGCCCGTCTCGGACGCGGCTCGAAAGCAAATCACCTCACTTACCTCGGCGACGCCGAGATCGGCGAAGGCGTGAATATTGGCGCCGGCACCATCACCTGCAACTACGACGGAGTGAACAAACACTTGACGCGCATCGAAGATGGCGTCTTTGTTGGCAGCGACTCTACGCTGGTCGCTCCGGTGACTCTGGGTAAAGGCTCGTATGTAGGCGCAAGTTCCGTCATCACGGACAACGTTCCCGCAAATGCGCTCGCCCTCGGCCGCGCTAAACAGATCGTGAAGGACGGCTGGGCCAAGGCGAAGCGGGACGCTAGAACTGCTGCAGCTACCGTTCCCTCTAAAAAGAAGTAGTTCCATGTCGTATCTCGGCGCATCAGCCACTCTCGATTTCCAGAGTTGCTTAGACCCCCTCTGCTTTCCCTCAGCCATCTAATCCCTCACGTAAAGAGGGAGCAACATGACAGGCAAAGATCGTGCGAACGAAGGCAGTGGTGCGTTTCCAGAATCGAAAGGTAGCAAGCCGGCAAGCAGCCAATCGCAGAACCAACCTGATGGGACCGCGGCGGATCGCCCTCGAGGTGACACGCAAACGGAGTCTGCCCAGTTCAACAAAGGTCTAGCCGACCCGGGACCGGGGGAGAAGAAGAATAAAAAGCCGGAGCAACAAGCTGCCGGAAAAATCGACCCTTCTTCACCCACCAACAGCACAGAAGGCGGCACCACCAGCATGCCGCGAAACCCAACCATGGACAGCGCTGGCGAAGTCGGCGAACCGTCCGGTAAAGGCACGATCAACGTAAAGGAGAAAACGATGAACAATCAAGGGAACAAAGACCAGGGCAACAAAGACAATAAGGATTTCAATCAGGGACAACAGACCTCCCAGCAGAACAAGCAGGGCGGACAACAGAACATGCAGGCCGACCAGAACCGTCAGGGCAGCCAGCAAAGCCAGGGCAGCCAGGGAAATCAATCGAGCCAAGGTAGCCAAGGCAATCAGAGCCAAGGCAATCAGCAGAATATGTCAGGACGGTCAGATCGTCAGGAGAGCGGCAGCTCGCAATCCGGCAATCAGTCCGGTAGCCAGTCTGAGCAGAACCGCGGCCAGCAATCCAGCGGACAATCGGGCAGCTCATTCAATCAGCAGCAGAACAAGAGCGCGCAATCCAGCCAGGACAAGAAGGAATCCGGTAAGAGCAGCGAACACATGGACGAAGACAACAATCAGGGCGATCGCAAAGCCTCATAGTCCGTCTCCCCATTCAAGAGAAAGCGGCCTCCCTGTAGGCCGCTTTTTTTGCGCTCTTGAGCTTAGCAAAAAAAAACGGCCCCTCGAAAAAGGGGCCAGTATTCAGGAGAGGAGAGAGATGAGCGTACTGTTCTTACTAAATTCTTAGATCATCTGCGAAACGAGTTCGCGGACGAGAAGGCGCGCTCTAAAGAGGGCGACCTTTGATTCATCTTCCGTGATGCCGATCTTTGCGGCGATATCCGCGTGGCTGTAGTTCTCAACGTCATGCATCAAGAACACTAGACGCTCGGTGGTCGGGATTTGAACAACGGCGCGTTCCAGGTGAACTCTCTTCGTGTTGCCTTGAATGGATTCTTTGGCAGTGGACTTCACTTCAAGAGTCAGTGCACCGATCGGCATGTATTCGCGCAATACATTAACCAGGTTGCGGTCGATCTCGTTCGCTATTTTTTCTGAATCGGAATAAGGACGGGTGCGGGTCAGCGTGCGGGCGAAGACGGCGGTGGAGATCTCTTCCGCGGTCATCTCGTTGTCAGTCATCCAGAACGCCAGCGAATAAATCTTATGACGGTGCTGCTCAAATATATGTTGGTAAAAGTCCAGTGCGATCGAAGGAGCTACTGCTGAACTGGGAGATGCGAAGGTCGTTGTCAGTACTATCTGATTCGGGGTCAATGATGTCATGGCCTGCTTCCTTCTGGGGTCTACTACAGGGTCTTTAATGCTGCCCTTCTTGCACTTGGTAATGCAATATGGTTGCCTAAACCCCGAAGTGGCGAAGATTCCTCTGTGGAATTTAACCAAGCCGTGTATTTGCAATAACTTACATAATAATTTTTCTCTTGTAAGGCCGCGTCACAACCTTAGTTTTCGATGCCTTAATCCTGATGATTAAGGTAACAGTGTGTATCCAGATACCAACATGTATGTCTAAAATTCCCAGTCTGTGGGTGAAATTAGGTAAGAATTACTAGGATTTTCGGTGATCTTTGCCGCGATGGCTAGCGCTAGCACCCGGCTTGTGAATGACACTCAATCGTCGGATGCGGACATGAGCGTCTCGTTAAGAAAAGCAAAAGCACTAAGCCACTCTCGAAACTCCGCGCTCGCGAGTGAAAGATCTGCGACAAAAGGCAGGCATAACTAAAGTACCTACTCAGGTCATTTCCCCGGATTGAGTTTCAAGGGAGTCTGTGTACAATCAGTCTTTCCCAAGGGGCCATTCACTCATCATGTCTGCAGAACGCATCCTGGTCGTTGACGACGAAGAAGCGATACGCGAGATCGTTTGCTCGATGCTCACGAACGCCGGTTATCACACGCGCCAGGCGTCGTCAGGACTCAAGGCGCTGGAACTTCTGCACGCGGGCGGTGAATTCGAGCTCATTCTCTCTGACTTGATGATGGCGGAGATGGATGGCATCGGTCTTCTGGAGCGTCTGAAGGATACTTTCCCTGACCTGCCGGTGATCATGGTCACGGCGGTGCATGACATTTCTGTGGCGCTGGCTGCGATCCGTAACGGTGCTTACGATTATTTGTTGAAGCCGTTCGAGCGTGAACAGATGTTGGCAATGGTCCGTCGCGCTCTTGAACATCGTCGGCTGCGGCTGGAGAACCGAGCGTATCAATCGAATCTGGAATCATTGGTCGCGGCTCGTACTGAGCAGTTGCGCCAGACCATGACGGACCTCGAGCGCTCTTACGACATCACGCTCGAAGCTCTGGGCGATGCACTCGACTTAAAGGACGCGGAAACCGAAGGACACTCGAAGCGCGTTACGGCTTTTACCATCGCGGTGGCCCGAGCAATGGGACTCACCGGCGAGCGCATTCGCGTGATCGCGCGCGGCGCGTTCCTACACGATATTGGCAAGATGGCAATTCCCGACGCGATCTTGCGAAAACCTGGCGCACTCGACGCTGACGAAAAACTCATCATGCAGGAACACTGTTATCGCGGCTATCAGATGCTGCGGAAGATCCCGTTCCTTGCTGAAGCTGCGGACATTGTCTATTCCCACCAGGAAAAATACGACGGCACCGGCTATCCGCGCGGTCTTAAAGGCGAGCAGATTCCGCTTGGCGCACGCATATTCGCTGTAGCTGACACACTCGACGCCATTACGTCAGACCGTCCTTATCGCGCGGCGCAACCAACGAAAGCCGCGCTGGCAGAGATTTCGAAATACTCCGGCACGCAGTTCGACCCGACCGTAGTTCGCACCTTCCTCTCCATGCCGGAGACGATTTGGGAAGACCTGCGACGGCAGATCAACTCGCAGATCCATCGTTATAATTATCCCGAGAAGTTCGTAAAAGCCGAGCACGCCTAGGCACCCGGTTCGTCCTTGCCACTACTAAAAGAAAAAGAAGTCAACGAAGCATTGGCGCAATTGCCGGAATGGTATCTGCGCAGCAATGCCATCCGTCGTGATTTCGAATTCAAGGATTTCGCGAAGGCCATGGTATTTGTGAATCAGGTGGCCGAGATCGCGGAGACCGCCAACCATCATCCTGATATCGACATCCGCTATAACAAGGTAACGCTGGCGCTGACCTCGCACGATTCTGGCGGGATCACTAAGCGTGACGTGAATCTGGCCCACCAGATCAGTGATTTTTACAAAGGAAAAGCACGGCCGTAGCCGTGCTCTGTTGGTGCAAAAAAGAATTTATTCGATCACATGTGCCGAGCCGAGGGCGTCGGCCAGATCATTGATGGCAGACTGGATGTTCTCAAGCTCATTCTGAGCGGCTTCATTCCAGCCTTGGATACGCTCTGGCGCTTCACCGAAAGCGTCCATCAAGCTGCGAATAATACCGCGTCCGCGGTCTGTACCAGCGGCCAAAACACCTAAGACCCCTAAGCCGCCGAGACCCAACATTGCCAGAGATAGATTCTTGTTGTTCATGTCTCGTCCGTCACCAAATATGATGCTTATCAGACGTTCCCAGTTTCGCTAAAGTTCCCACAAAATTTCACTGCTTAGCAAGTAGCTAATACGATACTTTCCTTCCACTCTGGGGTTTTAGCTATGAGGAACCCTGGTGGAGAGGTATTTAGAGAACGGCTATCTCAAGGAAAGTTGCGTTAGAAACGTCATAAAAAGGTCTGTTTCCAGCGCAGCGTTCCTGCTTTAGACGCCATCTAATCCTGACAGTCACCCGGAGTTCAAAACCTGAGGTAGCGATCTATGAAGAAGTTAGGTGGAAGTGCGTTCTTATCGTTAGCGTTAGGCTTGGCGCTGCTTGCCTTACCAGCGGTGGCTCAGAGTGGCTATGGGCAGAACTCATACCCGCAAAACCAGCAGTATCCGAACCAAAATGGCGCTTATAACAACGGCTATGGCGCGCCCAACGCCATTCCTGAAGGCACGCGCTTTATGGCCGTGCTGGACGATAAGCTTGACACCAAGAAGATCAAGGAAGGCAAGACCTTCAAAATGAAGCTGGCGGAAGACCTCACGGCACCGAACGGCGAGATCATCCCTCGAGGAAAGAAGATCAAAGGGCACGTCAGCAGTATTGACCGCGGATTCCGGGGACGCGTGCTCCTCAGCTTTGACCAGATCGAGACTAAGCATGGATGGGTGCCGCTCATCGCTAGCGTCTCCGGCGTGCCCGGGGAGCACGGTGTTGACCAAAACATCGGTACCGAAGGTGAGATCCAGAAGCGCGGCACTGATAAACGCCGTGCGGCGGAATCGGCGGCGGTGGGAGCCGCTGTTGGCGCGGCAGCAGGTGCTGCGGCTGGCGGGGGCAAAGGTGCCATTATTGGGGCGGCTGCCGGCGGCGTTTTGGGCGGCGGAGCCGGTATCCTGACTGACCGCGATATGGTCTTGAATAAAGGAACGCAGATCGAATTGGTGCTTGACCGGCAATTGCAGGTACCGAACTAAGGGATCGTAAGCAGGTATTACGTGACGCGAGCCGTTCATGGCTCGCGTTTTACTTGGCGGCGAACAATCTTGTATTAACCCTCAGTGCTACGAAACTATTGCTCGCGTTGCGATGTGGAAAACCGCATAAAATCTATTCAATTCACAACGACAAGAACGCGGTCGTTTTATCTCACAGGAGTTCCCCGCTAATGAAAATCCTCCCTCGTTTTCTGGCTGCGACGGCAATGCTCTCTCTTTTTGCCGCCACCGCTTTTGCCCAGAATAGTGCTCCAAAGGCACATAACATGAAGCATCAGCTTTCACCGTTCGTCCAGGTCGGTCCCATGGCCATTCCCGCCTCCGTCGCACCCTCTGAAGCGGGCACGAATTACGGTCTCTTCACCTGCCAAGTCGGACGCTCCGCCGCCACTTGCTATGACCCATATCAAATGCGCCACGCTTATGGCGTAGACAAACTCATCAATTCAGGCTTTGACGGCAAAGGTAAGACCATCGTCATTGTGGACGCCTTCCAGAACCCGAACATGGCCCAAGCCTTGAATTCCTTTGACAGCTTCTACGGTCTCGCTGGTTTGAATGGCACTGGCAACCCTCAGGACGCCAACCTCGGCACTTTCACCCAAGTCGCTCCTGACGGACTGACCGCGTTCAATCCGTTGGATGGCAACATGGTCGGCTGGGCGGAAGAGATCTCGCTCGACGTCGAATGGGCTCACGCCATCGCGCCCGGCGCGAACATCACTTTGGTGCTGGCCAAGACCAACAATAATGATGACATCCTTCGTGCCACGAAGTATGCCATTGATAACAATCTCGGCGATGTTATCTCCCAGAGCTTCGGCCAGAATGAGGGCTGCCTCGATCAGGCTTTCGTCGATGCTCAGCACCAGGTTTTCGCTGCAGCCACGGCAAAGAACATCACGCTCTTCGCTTCCGCAGGCGATTTCGGTGTTACCCAGGGATCCTGCGTGGACAACTCTCTTGTAAAGGCGGCCTCTTCACCGGCGACTGACCCACTGGTTACCGCTGTAGGCGGCACCGAATTGCATGCCGCTGGTTATTGCCTCGCTTCCTTGGGCTGCGATGCAACCAAGAATCCTGCTTTCGGCACCTATCAGGGCGAGATCGTCTGGAACGAAGCTGAGCAGTTTAACGGCGGCGAAGCCACCGGTGGCGGCCTCAGCGTCGTATTCGATGAACCCTCGGTGCAACGCGCCTTGATTCATGACGGCAAACTCCGCGGAGCGCCAGACGTTTCTTACAACGCGGCTGTCGAGCACGGTGTGCTTACCGTTCTCAACATCCCCGGCCTGACTGATGGACTCAAGCAGCCTGTGTTCTTCCTCTTCGGTGGAACCAGCGCCGGCTCTCCGCAGTGGGCAGCCATCACCGCCATCGCTGATCAAGCTGCAGGACACAACCTCGGCTACATCAACGCAGCCCTCTATCGTGCAGGCCAGGCGAAGCAGTCGTACGCCAGTTCCTTCTACGATGTGACCAGCGGCGATAACTCCTTCGCGGGCGTCGCAGGATTCACCGCAGGAACCGGCTGGGATGCAGTCACCGGCCTCGGCTCACCAGTCGCGGACCAGGTGGTTGGCCAGTTGCTCCAGCACGTATCAGCAGGTGACGGAACAGCAGCGATCGCGGAATCCAAACCGCATTCGAATGCCAAGCCGAACACCAATGGACACGTGACCGCGCACTAAGCGTTTACGCAAACTAACTAAAAGCGCGAGCCGCAAGGCTCGCGCTTTTCTTTTGGTAACCGCCTTAAGTGGTTACGCTGAAATAGTTTCTGGAAACATCATGGGAAAGCGGTAGAATCCTCGACACGAACCAACGACACGCTCGCCGTCGTTACCCTCATCAGGAGCAATCAGAATGAAAATGCGCTTTCTTTCTCTAGCATCGCTAGCATTTTTCGCCTTTGCCACCCTCGGCCTCGCCCAACAGACCATGGAATCTGACCAACTCTCAATCACCGCGCTTCAGAATTCCACTGACAAAGATGTTCATGTCACGCCGAACGGACATAAGAACGGCATGGCCCACGCCCGTCAAGGCACTCCCGCTACGATCGATTCGATCCAGACCTGGAACGGCCAGTACTTCGCTAATGGCGTAGATTCGAACAACAACCCCGTCAGCCATTGGTATACGAGCATGGTCGGGGTTCCACCCAACAACCACGGTACTACCACCTTCAACGCGCCGATCGTTCCCATCATCATGGATTTGCGCAATGCTGACGGCACACCGCGCTTCGTGAACGGCCAACCGCTGGTTTACAGCGCAGAACAATATGTTGATAAAGTTCTGCAGTCCCCAGTGTTCACGCCAACCAACTACACCAGCAGCTCGACTCCGACGCAATATACTGACGCCGTGCAGCGCGCCGAGTACTTCAACAGCGCAAAAGCAGACTGGCACACAATTCTTGCCCCGAGCGTAAAGACTCCACGCAGAATGATCCTCAAACGCGGCACCTATCAATTTGCTTTGAATCCTGACGGAACCTGCTGCGCTTATATTCTGGTGGATTACGGCACGTTCGTGAATGCACTATTCCCCGCCGTTGCCAGTGACACGACTACACCCATTGGCGCTGCCGAGAATGCCGGCGAAGTTACCACAAAAGACATTTCTACCTTCCTGTTCCCGAACGTCTTCTTGTCCGGCGACTTTGGCTGCTGCGTGCTCGGCTTCCACAGCTATGACTTTGAACCTGCCAGTGACAAGAATAAATTCGTTGAACAACGCTATGTCGTGAATTATTCGAGTTGGATCAGCCCTGGATTGTTCGGTGACGCGTTCACTGACGTGACTGCCACCAGCCACGAACTCTCTGAGACCTTCAATGATCCGTTCGTAGCCAGCGACGGCATCCATAACGTGACACCGTGGTGGTTGTCTCCTAACGGCAATTGCCAGAACGACCTGGAAGATGGCGACGTGGTAGAAGGACTATCGAATGCGACATTCCCGACCCCGATGCCGAACGGCTTCACCTACCATCCGCAGAACGAAGCGCTTCTGCCTTTCTTCACAGGCGATAATTCGAACTCCATCCATGGTGCGTTCAGTTACCCGAATGAAGCAGTGCTGACCGGCCCGACAACATTCCAACGCGCTGGCTGCCAATAAGCAGATTCGCGCAAAACAAAAACGCGAGCCGCAAGGCTCGCGTTTTTGCTTGTTTTCCGCGGTTGACTATTGCTTCAGTACCAGTGGCATGCGGTCGTAGAAGTGGATCGTCACTTCCACTGATCTCCTTTTGTCCCACACATCTTTAGTCACTTGATATCCCACAATGAACAAGCCGCTCCGCGAAGCGCCCGGCATGATCTTGGTGTTGTCGCCCATCCACTCTGCATTGCTTTGCTTGAGCTCGGGATAGGCCTGAAAATACCGCGGCATATCGGCTCCGGGGGCGGGACTGTCAGTAAGGTCGCCGGTCGGCAATGAGACCTTTACAGATGCATCTTTCACGTAAATAGCGGCGTCACCGCTGTTCTTTATGTTGACTTCGACACCAACGAGCACGCGATCTTTAGAAGCCTGCTCCACGGCAAAGACTTTTGTGATGCTTCCGGTTGCGGGCGGCGTTTGCCGATTAGTTCGCGCTATGAAGAACACAATGGCACCAATCGCAACTGCCGCAATCAGCACCGGTACGATAGGCGGCAGCGAGCGTGCGGGAGAATCCATCTCCTGGTAGGAGCTGGTTGCGGGCTTAGGTGGCGCGGGAGGTTGGGGAGTTCCTGACATGCATCTCTCCTAACGAACGTGAGATGCTGGATTCTATCGCAG
>JAICLA010000125.1 GCA_025927695.1 Terriglobales bacterium
CGCCGTCGGATTCGCATCGATCGCTTTCCGCAGCGCCGGCGGAAGCTTGACTGTCTTCGGCGCGCGATCGACTTGCAGTTCTACTTCGATCATGTCGCCCGGTTCCGATACCTTCGCACCGACGCGCATCTTCTTATTGACCATCAAGAAGTGGTGCCCGCTGCGATGCGGAAAGATGGAAGAGTGAAATGGAAATCCGTTCACCGTTCCATTCACTCGAATGATTCCGCCCGAGCCGAACTCAGCGCGCGCGTCGAATGGCATATGAGCCACTAGCCACAAGCCGTGTGAACCTTGATAGAGTTCGAGTTCGGTCCGGAATCGCATTCCTGCTCGCGATCATCCGATGCTTGTTAAGCGGTTCGTACCTCGCTCCGGCCAAGCCACCAGGCAAGAAATATCCCGGCAAGGATTGAGCCGATCCAGTAATCAAGCAGCTTGCCCGCCATGTAGGCGCTGGGAAATCCGTACCAGTTCCAGTTAGGAAAATCTGCGCCGACGAAGGGAAGCAATCCCATGATTGCAACCAGCCAAACGCGCATACCGAAAGAACGAATACGCGGCACAGCTCCCCAGAGTGCGAAGGCGAAGATCCAACATACGATGACTTGCGAGAAGAACTGCAGTCCCAGAGTCTTAAGGCCGATCTCAACTCCGCCGTCTGGATGGTAGACGATCATTGCCCAGCCGGCAGTCTTTGACTTCTCGGTCATGGCCTTCATTGCGGCCATCTGTTCGTCACGCGATTTCGATAGCGACTGAAAATAATCGTTGCCTGGCAGTATGTACAACCCCGAGCCGGCATTGTTGGACTTCAACGCGGCCAGCACGCCATCCTCGCCCGGCGTCGCGCTTATGCCCATGAACCCGATGGGCAACACCATGTGTGCAACAAAACTCCAGATGAACATCACCAGGCCCGCAAGGATCCCGCCGACTGCGATCTTGCTCATCATTCGCTTGTCTCCTGTTGGTTATGACTTTAAAGGTTGCGCAGCATTGAATCACAAAATCCGTCGTTCTCAACGAGAATCTGCGGCGCAGCTTGGCATATCCGCTTGGAGTGACTGCATCAAAACCGTAGCTTATGCAAAAGAAAGGCAGTCATAAACGACATCTGGGAATGTTCACTATCATCGCCACAATCGTCTTCGTCGGATGGCTGCTGATCTTCCTGTTCCGCCCAGACCAGCGCTACCGCGTGACCGCGCCGCAAGCCCCGCTGGAGTCGAAAGAGTATTGGCAAATGTTGGAATCTGTGACCGACACCCGCATCCAGTATCAGAACAAAATGACGGTCTTGCCCAACGGAGAAAATTTTTACAGGAAAGAACTGGAAGAGATCAGCAAAGCGCAGCACAGCGTCAATATCGAGGCCTACATCTTCCAGAAAGGTGACGTTACCAAGAACCTGATGTCCGCGCTGGTGGAACGCGCGCAACATGGCGTGCAAGTTCGCCTGGTCATCGATGCGCTGGGCAGCTTCTCCAACAGCAAAGAATTCTTCAAGCCGCTGACTGAAGCAGGCGGAAAGATGGAGTGGTATCACCCTTTCCGCTGGTACAACATTGACCGCAGTAACAATCGCACGCACCGCGAACTGATCGTGATTGACGGCAACCGCGGATTCATCGGTGGCGCAGGCTTTGCGGATCATTGGCTGAAGGACGAAAAAGGCCACAAACGATGGCGCGATACGGTGGTGTTCGTCGAAGGCCCTTCTGTTTCAGCTTTGCAAGGGACATTCGTAGAAAACTGGCTCGAGGCATCAGGCGAGATCATCAGTGGCACCGATTTTTTCCCGATCATTCAGGGCGAGGGGCAGTCGCCGGCGTTCGTAGTGAATAGCTCAGCGATGGTGGGCGGCTCGACCCGTGCGCGCATTCTCTTTCAAACGCTCTTGGCCTCAGCCAAATCGACGATCTACATCACGACCCCGTATTTCCTTCCGGACCACGACATCATTGATGAGCTGATCCGCGCGAAGAAACGCGGCGTGGACGTGAAGATCATCACGCCGGGCAAGAAGAGTGACCACACCGTGACCCGCAGTTCGTCGCGCAGGCTTTACGGCGATCTGCTTGAAAACAACATCGAGATCTACGAATATCAGCCCGCCATGATTCATGCGAAGATCATGGTCGTGGACGGGAAGTGGAGCGTCGTCGGCTCCACGAACTTCGATAATCGCTCGTTCGAACTCAACGACGAGGTGAACCTCGCCGCGTTTGATGGCAGTATGGCTGCGGATCTCACACAGAACTTCATGGACGATCTGAAATCCTGCCGCCGCGTGTCATACCAAGAGTGGAAGAAACGGTCGATCTGGGAGCGCATCACCGAGTTGGCTGGTTCCTTGATCCAGCGCGAGCAATAATCTAACGATGACTAAAGAGAGATCGCTTCGCATCGTCACCTACAACATCCACAAGTGCCGTGGCATGGATGCGCGTGTACGTCCGGAGCGTGTAGCCGCGGTGCTGGCCGAGTTGGACGCCGATGTCATTGCGCTGCAGGAAGTGGTTCGCGGCAAAAAAGAGAAAGATCAGCTAACGGTGATAGCGAAAGCCACCGGCGCGAAGCACTACCGTTTCGGCGAGACGCGCAAACACCGCGAGGCCGACTATGGCAATGCCATCATCAGCAAATTTCCAATCATCTCGTATGAGGCGTATGACATCACAGCCAGCCGCCGCGAACCGCGCGGCTGCTTGCGCGCTGATATCGATATCGGCGGACGCACGCTGCGTTTGTTCAATGCCCACCTCGGGACGGGACTTTTCGAACGGCGCAAGCAAGCGCAGATGCTGATCGAGAAGAAGCTGTTGAATAATCCGAAGTTCTTCGGCTCGCGCATCGTACTCGGCGACTTCAACGAATGGACCCGTGGCCTGACCACGCGCCTGCTGAAAGCGCACCTGGTCAGCGCGGATCTACGGCCGTTCATGCGCCGCATCAAGACCTATCCCGGCATGATGCCCTTCATGCATCTTGACCATATTTATTTTGACCCCACGTTCGAGCTCACCAATATCGAGTTGCTGCGCACGCGGCAATCGAAGATGGCGTCTGACCATCTTCCGCTCGTCGCAGAATTCAAAGTCGCCGCATAGTCCTGTAAAATCAGCGCTTTTGTTATCATTGCAACCGATTCTTTTCGCTGTAATCTAATCCACTCAACATGACTGAACAGGTTCGTGAAACAGTGATCCTCGGGTCCGGATGCTCCGGGCTTACTGCCGCACTTTACGCAGCCCGCGCCAACTTGAAGCCGCTTGTGATCGAAGGACACGAGATCGGCGGACAGCTTTCGCTGACAACGCTGGTGGAAAACTTTCCGGGATGGCCGGAAGGTATTCAAGGTCCCGAGTTGATCGAAAACATCCGCAAGCAAGCGGAGCGCTTCGGGGCCGAATACCAGACTGGGCACGTTGTTACTGCTGACCTCAGCAAGAGTCCATTCACGTTGAACCTGGGAAACCAGACCGTCAAGACGCGCACACTCATCATCGCCAGCGGAGCGTCAGCCCGCTGGCTAGGATTGCCGAGCGAGCAGGCGCTGATCGGACATGGCGTTTCATCTTGCGCAACCTGCGACGGATTCTTCTTCAGCGGAAAAGAGATCACGGTCATCGGCGGTGGTGACTCCGCGATGGAAGAGGCGCTCTTCTTAACGCGATTCGCGAGCAAGGTCACGCTGATCCACCGGCGAGACGTGTTCCGCGCGTCCAAGATCATGCTGGACCGCGCTCAGAAGCATGACAAGATCCACTTTTTGACGAATACCATCGTGGAAGAGGTGTATGACGTGACCAAGAAAGAGGTCACAGGGCTTAAGCTGCGTGATGAAAAAGCCGGACGCACCTATGACTTTCCAACCAGCGCGATGTTCCTCGGCATCGGCCACGAACCGAATGCAAAATGGGTAGACGGCGCGCTCGATACTGACGCTGACGGCTATCTCCTTACCGAGCGCTATGTCTTCACCAAGATTCCCGGCGTCTTTGCCTGCGGCGACGTGCAAGACCGGCGCTATCGGCAGGCCATCACGGCCGCCGGAACCGGCTGCATGGCTGCTATCGAGGTAGAGCGATTCCTCGAAGCCGAAGGCCATTAACCGGATTCCACCGCGCGGGATTTTAAGGTAAGCTTTTCCATCTCAAAATCCCCGAAGTCCCCAACCGCTTTGTTGTTGGGGTGGTAGCGGTGAATCTATGAGCACTTCTCCAGCAGCCTTTCTGCTCGTGTGTCCAACATGCGGGAAAAAGTATAGAGGTAATCCCGAAAAACCCACCGCGCGGTATAAGTGTCCGGCGGACCAGTCGGAACTGGTGCGGCCTGACGCCAATGTGCAAGCTCCGCCCCCTGCAACGCCCCCACGGCCAGAGAAGGATTATGAGGCGACGCAGAAAATTTCTGCGCCGCAGGATAGCCGAGTATCCAGCAGCTTCGACTATGAAGCGACTCAGAAGGTGGAGACATCAGCTTTTGACACGACGCCACGGACGACGCAGCCGATCGACCTGCAAGACATGCCGACGCAGCGCCTAGGGGCACGCGATTCGAGCGCCGAAGTGGATAGGGAAGAACAGGCGACGCGAGTGCTGTATTCAGATTCGCCGTCGTCATCACAGGCGGAGGATCAGGCCACGCGTGTGATGGGAAGTCCCGAGATAGCGTCCACTCCGAAACCCGCTCCGAGATCCACTCCAATGCCCGCTCCGGCGCGCGCTTCCCGCACCACGGGTGCATATGAGACGACCTCGACCCATGCTCCAACAGTGACCATCCTGCCGGATGAACGCCGCTCCGTGATCGCCATGCTTCAGGGGGTACCCGCATCAGCTTCAGCGATTGTCACGAGAAAATATGAAGAGGTCAGCAAGTTGGGAAAAGGCGGAGTGGGCGAAGTGGTCAAGGTCCTCGACCGCGATCTCAAGCGCGAAGTGGCGATGAAGCGCTTGCTCAGCCAGAGCAGCACGGACGATTCACTGATTCGATTCGTGGAAGAAGCCCAGGCCACCGGACAGCTCGAGCATCCGAACATCGTTCCTGTGCACGACCTCGGCGTTGATGCGGAGGGCCGCGTCTATTTCACTTTGAAATTGGTGCAGGGTGCGTCGTTGAAGAAGGTGATTCTTGGACGCAATGACAATGCCATCCTCGAAGAGTCTGCGGGGGCCGGTTTCTATCGCACACGTTACACGCCGCTCCGCATGATTGAGATCCTTATCTCGATGTGTCAGGCGGTGGCTTACGCGCACAGCAAGGGCATTATTCATCGCGATCTCAAGCCAGACAATGTGATGCTGGGCAAGTACGGCGAAGTCCTTGTGATGGACTGGGGCTTGGCCAAGTTGATCGCCGGCAAGAGCAAAAGGGAGCGAGAGTCAGAGCGGGAAACCATCCGTGTGACCACTAGCCGTTCGGAGGACGAATCGCAGTCAACCATGGAAGGTTCGGTCGCCGGCACCCCGGCATATATGTCCCCCGAACAGGCGTCAGGCAAGATCAGCGAACTGGATCAACGCACTGACATCTATGCGCTGGGCGCCATCTTGTATGAGATTCTCACCGGCTTTCCGCCTTACCGCGGTGCAGGCGCATTGCAATTAGTGAAGCAAGTGATCGATGGTCCACCACTGCCACTCAAAGGCGAAAAGGGAGCGTTCGGGTTTCAACCGGTTCCGCGCGAGTTGCGCGCCATCTGCGAAAAAGCGATGGGGCGCAGACCGGCTGACCGGTACGCTTCCGCATCTTTGTTGCGCGATGACCTGCAGGCATACCTGGAGAACCAGCCAGTGTCAGCCGCACCAGACACTCGGTTACAGCGCGCAGTGAAATGGGTAAAGCGCAACAAGCGACAGGTGCAGACTTCCGGTTTGAGCGCCGCCGCAGTACTCGTGCTCATCATCGGCGGATGGTTCGTGTGGAACGCCTGGACGATTCACCGGCTCAACACGCAAGCCAATGACAAGCTCAACGAGGCACGTGCACAGTACAAGTCGGCGAAGGTCTGGCAAGCGACACCGTCGAACAACGACGCATATGCGGCACAAATGGCGAGCAGCGCCGCAGCCGAAAGCGCGAGAGTATTTCGCGCAGGCATTGATTCGGCGACTGACCCTTTGCGACGCGTTTTGGATATTGATCCCAAGAATTCTCGGGCTCACATGCTGATGGCGGAAGCTTCGATGGAACTGTGGCGGCTGGCTATTGCCGAAAAGAACGTGGAGTTGGCAAAAGCTACGCGCGCCGATGTCGAACGCTACGAACCGTCGCCCAGCCCCTTCACCGCTGAGCTGAATGGCTTCGGTTCGCTGGCGATCACGTTCGATCCTCCGAATGCGGATGCATACCTCTTCCGCTATGAAGTCTTCCGTTCAAAAGATGCGAAAGGCGCCGACCTGCCATCGCGTTTGATCCCAGTGCCGTACGACTTCAAGGCTAAGAAGAGTGATGCCGCATTCATGGCTGCAGAACGCGATCGTATTGCTCGCGGCGTAGCACTGCCACCCGAGAAACATTCCATCTTCAATCTAGAGCCAACCACCGTTTCCTATCTCGGCTCAGGCAGCATCAGTGTTCCGCAACTTCCGCCCGGCAGCTACATGATCCTGGTGCGGGCGAACGGACATCCGGAAGTTCGCGTGCCTCTCTGGATGCCGCGCAATGGCAAGATCGATCGCAAGATTGAAGTGCCAAGCAATGAAGAAATGCCCGCCGGGTTCTTTTACATGGCGGGCGGTCCCGTGATCGTGGGCGGCACTACTGCTGGCGCGCCGGCGACACACACACGCGTGAATCCGCCGTCTTTCATGTATCAGGGTGAGGTCACGATGGGTGAATACGCGGCGTTCTTGAAAGATCTGGCCCGGAGCGGACACGGCGCAGAAGTGAAGCAGCGCCTGCCGAAAGATTTCGGACGCAGCCTGGCCACCTTGAATTCTGCCGGTCAGCTCGTCCCCGCTAGTGGTGGTGACCCTGAAGCATTCGCGCTGACACCTGTACGCGGCGTTTCGTTCAATGATGCGCAAGCATACATTGCATGGCGCTCCAAGCAAGATGGGCTCCCGTACCGCTTGCCGAAAGATTGGGAATGGGAGGGCGCGTGCCGCGGCGCAGACGGCCGCAAGTATTCGTGGGGCGACGAGCCCGGCAAGGGTCTCGCCGTTGTCACGCAAGGCTACGGTGATTCCGGGCGCAACATCAGTTGGAAGTGGTCCGACTACAAAGATGAATCGCCGTACGGTCCGCACAACTTGGCCGGCGGCGCGGCTGAATGGACGATGTCAAAATACGATCCTAACGCCAAGCTCGAGGATCCGGTTTATGGACAGTACGCGATCCGCGGTAACGCGTGGGCTCTTCCGCCCACAGGACTTGAGTGCGCATTCCGAACTTCTGGGCAGCCGGATTACTTCCATCCGACGATTGGATTCAGGATGGCACTCGACTATCCGCTGAAGCGCATTGGGCCTGCCTTGGAAACGGCTGTACAAGCGGCGGCCGGAACATCGCACTAACTATTTCTTAGGCGTTTCATTGTCCACATCGGGATACAACTTCATCGTGATCCCCCGCGTACGCGGTGAGGCGGTCTTGTCCGGCCCGACCGTATTCTGCGTCAGCGTTCCGCGAATTTCGTAGTAGCCATCCTTATCTTTTGTGATAGCGGCGCCGCGAGCTATCGTCCCGTTGAA
>JAICLA010000236.1 GCA_025927695.1 Terriglobales bacterium
AGAATGGACAGAAACAGCAGATCCCTCGCTGTGCTAGGGAATTCAGCTGGCAGCTCCCGCTTCGCTCACGCTGCCAAAACGCCTCAACTTTACAATTCAGGTATATACTTCTCCGGCAGCAGGCGCCGTGCGCAAATTTGCGCGCGTTTCATAAACGAAGTGGCAGTGATTTTCATAAGAAGTGGACACAATATTTGGCAGTCGGCGGTGTAATTCCGTCAGTCGCACATAAGATCGGGCCCATTACATAGGCTTTTCGGGAGCTGTGCCATGCTTGACCTCGTCTTCATTCGTTTAGTCTTCATCGTTTTTGTCGGCGTCGCTTCTTACGTTCTTCAACCCTTCGGCCTCGCGAAAATGGAAGCCGCCATCGCCGGCTCGCTCATCGGCCTCGGTGTAGTGCTTTTTGAGATCCGCCTGCGCAAAGTCAGCCTGAAGCAACTCATCGGTGCGGTGATCGGAAGCGTGCTTGGCATCTTGGGCGCATATCTCTTCTCGCTCGTCATTCGTGACAGTCTGGCCGCCGGCAGCACACAGCGTTTTCTGCAACTGCTAGTCATGCTGTTGATGTCTTACGTGGGTCTGATCGTTGGCGGCAGCAAGGGCGACTTGCTCAACCTTGCCGCCCTCGGCGGCGTCTTCGGCGCGGAAACCAAAGCGCGCAAGAGCCAAAAGATCCTCGATACCAGCGTCATCATTGATGGCCGTATTGCCGACATCGCCGAGACGGGATTCCTTGACGGCGTGATCGTCATTCCTCAATTCGTACTGCGTGAGCTACAGCTAGTGGCCGACTCCGCCGATTCGCTCAAGCGCAATCGCGGACGCCGCGGCCTGGATGTTCTTGCCAAGCTGCAGAAGATGGCGAACCTCAATATCCAGATCGTGGAAGATGATTTTCCTGCGGTGCGTGAAGTGGATCTTAAGCTCATTGAGCTGGGCAAGCTCTATGAGGCCAAGATCATGACTAATGATTTCAACCTCAACAAAGTCGCGCAGCTGCGCGGGGTTGAGGTGCTCAACATCAACGAGCTGGCCAATTCGCTCAAGCCCATCGTTCTGCCGGGCGAGATCATGCGAGTGTTCATTCTGAAAGAAGGCAAGGAATACAACCAGGGCGTGGCTTATCTTGACGATGGCACCATGGTAGTCGTCGACAACGCCCGCAAGATGATGGGCAAGAATATTGACGTGAGCGTCACGTCAGTCCTGCAGACCACGGCCGGCAAAATGATCTTCGGCAAATTCGACGACCGCAACGCCAGCGGCGCGCACGCGCGTCCTGTGGAGGCGCCTAAGTCAGTCGGGGCGGAACGAAAAACGCCGGCTACGCCAATGACGGTAGAGAAGGTTTCGGAGACGTAGAAACTCGAGGTCACAATTTGTGACCTCAAACGCATTACGACTTCTTGAAATGTTCCCAACCCCGCGCCACCAGCTTTCGCGTGCGCGCTCCTTCGATCAACTTCACTCCTCTTTCTTTAGTGATCCAGCCAATCTCCGACACTGGCACGCCGGCTATTTCAATGGGTATGCGTTTCGAAGGGTTGGCGGTGAAGAGTAACTCGTAATCTTCACCGCCATCGAGAGCGATGCGCGAACCAACTCCCGTTGCCATAGGAACGAGATCACGCACGATGCTTGCGCCGCACTTTGATTCTTTACAAATATGGTCGAGGTCGGTGGAAAGGCCATCGCTCAGGTCGATCATGGAAGTGGCCAGCTTCCGTGCGCGCAGATACTGGCCCACTTCCAGCCTAGGATCGGGATAAAAATGACGCGACAGGGGATCATCTTTAGCCGCTTTCTTTCCACGCTTCATCAATTGTTCGAGCATCGCGGCCGATTCGCCTAGCGCGCCGGTCACATAAATAATGTCGCCCGGTTGCGCGCCCGAGCGCACCACCGACCGGCCCCGAGGCAGGGACCCGATCACCATGATGTCGGCAACGATGCCCCTCTTTGATTCCGCAATATCGCCGCCGGCCAAGGTCACAGTGTACTCATTCGCAAGCCGCATGAATCCATGGAAGAAGCCTTTCACTCCGCTTTGACGAACATCTTGCGGAAGTCCGAGCGAAAGAAACGCGGCCATCGGAGTCGCGCCCATGGCGGCGATGTCACTCAAACCACGCGCCAGGCATTTGTAACCAACAGAATCTGGCGGATGCCAGTCCCGCCGAAAATGCGTGCCCTCAAGCATCAGGTCGGTGGTAATGACCAGTTCATGCCCAGCCGGCGGACGCAGCACCGCGCAGTCATCGCCGATACCACGAATTACAGCGCGGCCCGGCTTTCCGGCCATCCTTTTTATTTGCGCGATCAGCGCCTTTTCTGCGCGTGGCATGCAGGAATGCTATCAGCGAATTACCAACGGCCAGTGTCCTATTTACCAATCCTTACACCCCGATAGTCCACTCTGTTGCCAACATTCGTAACCCACCCGGCATCGAACTTTGATTGACACGAGAGAAGCGGGTTTGTTACATTCAGGGCTCAACCCAGTAGTCACTTTTGTCTTGGTTTAAGGGCTCAGGTCAGGGAACGGGATAAGTAAATCCGACTTTGACCACGGTGCGGTACCCCCACACCAGTCAGCATTTCCCAGAATGGGACTGGCCGTATACGCGCTGAAAAGCACGACCAAAAAATAAGACTTTAAGAAAAATTCGACCCTGAATCATTCGAGACGGAGCTTTCTCTGCGTAAACGCTATTACATAATGTTCGTGGCCCGTAATTCTGACGGGCAGCTGCTGAAGATCCCTATCCCTGTCCACTATTTATATGTGTTCGTGGCCGGGGCATTGATCGGGATGTTCACCATCACGGGCATTGCCGGCTCCTACACGCGGATGCTGGCCAAGACGCTGCGCTTCAACCAGCTGCGTGAAGAGAAAGATTCGCTCGCCAAGAACTACAACCACCTGGAAAAAGTCACGAAAGAGAAAGACGTGCAGGTGGCATCGCTCGGTTCCATCGCCAATGAGGTTTCTACACTGTACGGGCTGAAGCCCGAGCCTATGCTGGAAGCCGCGCCGCAGGACGGTGTCGGCGAGAAGCGCTTTACTAGTTCGCTTGACCAGTTCTATGCGCTACGCACTTCGGCCATGTCCGGCGTGGCTACTACTGCCATCGATTTCGGCACGCGCAATGCCACGCTCGATGACTGGATGAAGCTTGCCTCCGCGCCTAGCCTGTGGCCCATCGAAGGACGCATCATGAGCGCCTTCGGCGAGCGCCAGGATCCGTTCAATGGGGAAGGTGCGTTTCATCGCGGTGTAGATATCAGCGGCGGATACGGCCAAGCCATCCTCGCGCCCGCTGATGGCGTAGTAGAAGAAGCTGAGAGTCACAACGGCTACGGAAAGACCGTGGTCATCAACCACGGCTACGGATATTCCACGCTCTTCGGACACATGTCCGGCTTTGCCGTCACAGTCGGCCAGCATGTGCAGCGCGGAGATGTGATCGGCTACGTTGGCCAGACCGGACGCAGCACCGGACCCCACGTTCACTACGAAGTCCGCATCAATGATGTGCCCGTTAATCCGCACAAATACATGCGCATCACCACCGGCAGCCCGGACTTCGTTCGCGCTGATTAGATTTCCTGCCCTTCAGTTTTACCCCAGCCCTGACGCGTTTGCGACAACCACTCGTAACGCGATACCATGCGCTCACGCCGATTTTGGTACATTTCGTCCCTAGAGTTCCAAAATGCACCTCGCCTTCGCTGTCCTTTTGTTCTTGCAAGCCGGATCGTCAATGCCTACTGGCAACGTAGTGCAGCCCGGCGCGCCCGGACAGCCGAGCAAAACCCTGGCTCGCGATGCTCACGCCGTACGTCCCCCGCTGTCGCCGGCGGATGTCGCGTTCATGCAGGGCATGATCATGCACCATGCGCAAGCCGTGGAGATGACCGCGCTGATCGACTCGCGCACGGATAACAAAGCCCTTCGCGATTTCGGTCGCCGCATCAGTTTGTCGCAAACTGACGAGATCAAGTTCATGCAGCAATGGCTGGAGGCTCGTGGCGAACCCACGACCATGAAGATGGATATGTCAAAAGACATGAACATGACCGGCTCACACGCAATGGCAATGCCCATGATGCCCGGCATGCTCACACTTGCTCAAATGGCCGCACTGCGCGCGGCACACGGAAAAGAATTCGACCGCTTGTTCCTCACCGG
>JAICLA010000198.1 GCA_025927695.1 Terriglobales bacterium
GATCAACTCCTGCGAACGCGGGTTCAGCGGCAATACTGTGGTCACAGATACTCCGGGGCCCATGGGGATATTGGGATGCAGGTACTAACACCCTAAGAGGCTTACTAGGGGGTAACGCCAAGCTTCATTGAGTGTTGGCGACATCATAACCCGATTCTTCCCTTATGCAGCTACTCTGATTTGCGGAAATCCGCATTTTTCGCACTGCCGAGTGTTAAGGTGAAATCTAAGGTTTACTGATTGAATATGGCGGGTGGCCCACCTGCTCGATTTTCGCAAGTGGGCGGCACCATTCGGTGCGTAATTCTTACTGCGGCCTGAACAAGATGATACTACCCGCATTGATCAAATATTCGAACTGCGACTTCTTCACTTGTGGCGGATTATCATGCAAGAAAGTCGCCAAGTCCATCTGATCCGTGGATGTGCCCGTAAGCCGCAGGATCACGCGCCCGGAAGATGTCGCTTGCAGGAACTTTCCTAGTCCGCTCTGGGTCGTGTTCGTGGGATCAGCCACCTCGCCCACTTTAATCAGGGTTCCATCCGCTCCCACAGACCACTCCGAGAGCATCCCTTGAATACCAACGATGTAATTCGTAGGGCCAGTCGGCAAAAGGTAACTTGATGGCTCCAATATATCCATCACGACAGGAGAACCCGGAGCTTCTGATACCTGGCCAAATTCATTGACTCGCCACGAATGCAGCCGCTGCGGGATATCGTCATCGCCAGCTTCAAGTTCAACGATCGTCCGGCTGTCGGGACGCACGAAAAAAGTGGCCCATCGGAAATCACCGCTGTCGGTAGACGTGAAGTCTTGGCCTTCGAGGGCTGCATGACTCGCAGGATCGATCAGGAAGATCGAATAAAAATCGCTATGGCTGTCCGGCCCGTCAATGCTGCGATCGAGAAGCATCCACTTTTCGTTCCCGGCAAGCGCCTCCACGTCGGAAACATGACTGAAGGTGCAGCCATCGGAATCTCCCATGTCCAGAACGCCTCGTTGGACAAATCCATCAGGAGTTCTCTCATAAGACCGAAAATTTTGCTTCGTGTCTGGGCAGTTGCCAGGTGTGACCACGTCGTTGCTCATCGTGTAAAAGAACCGCAGGTCACTCGTATAAGCCTGTACGTCGCCGTTAAGTGCGCTCACATCCACCCGATTGCTCTCCGTCAGCTTCGCCGTGTTTGCATCCAGGGTATAAAACACCAACTCCTTCGGCTGGCTGTCATCCCGGTGGTTATACGTTACAAATCCCTTGGCAAAAGTTCTCTGCGGAAAGAAGTTGCTGTCCGTCAGCGGCGATGTCACCGGAAACCCTGCCATGTGACATATCTCACCCGTCTGATCGGAGACGTGGAACGCATCCAGCATCTGCGGCGGTTGCTGGCCTGACGAGATCGTGTACATGAAATCGCCCGGGTCATTCGCTGCCACCGTGGCATTGCACTGTGCCGGCGCTGACAACCGACCAGGAGTCGGAGGCCTCGGAGTTGGATTCGGTGGAGGTGGAGGTGTCGGTGGCGCAGACGGCGGAGGTGTGGGCGGTGCAGGGCTAGGAGGCGGCGGTGGCGCAGGCGTCGGTGTAGGCGCCGGAGGTGTGGGTTTAGGTTGCGCGGTCGCTGTCACCGACGGCGGGACTTCGTGCGTCCCTGTGATTCCACTGCATCCCAAAAGAACAAAAACTAATACCGCTAAAACACAGACCAGCCAACCACGCTTGACCAACATAAGGGGACCCCGACTTTCAGGGGGAACTCACACAGAGATGCGTTTGAAGATCTGAGAGGATGGCAAGTTCAAAGACGAACGGCAGAAAACACACCTAGTGCACCAACTTCAACGCCGCCTCCAAAACTTCATCCCGCCCACTCCTGATCCCCTCGATCGTCGGACCCGCCACCACATCCGGTACAATTCCCACCCTCTGCGTCGGGCTTTTATCCGGATAAAATACCCCCAGCCCGCTCATCAACGTGAATAATCCTCCCGGCAGCGGCACCTGTGTCACATTGCCATCCGCTCCCGCCGTTCTGCTCCCCACAACCACCGCCTTTGGCACAGCGCGAAACGCCATAGCTTGAAACTCCGCCGAACTCATCGCCGACTCATCCACCAGGATGATCACCTTTCCCCGGAACAGCGGGAGCTTCGGAGTGATCGATTCGGGGTGCACCCAGTGAAATGCCCCCGGGTTATTGAGGTCTGGTTCGGTAGCGCGCGCAAAAGGTGTCTCCTTACTTACAAGGTGCGATGCGAGCTCGACCATGAAATCAGATGGATATCCCCGGATATCAATGATCAAGGCCTTCGCGCTGGCCGCCGCTTCAACATAATGGACCGAGTCCGGCGCCTTCGCCGCGGACAGTTTCAAATACGCTACGTCCGGCGAAAGCATCTGAAACGCGCTTCCCGGACGGTCATGCGTGAGCAGCGGGATCCTCTTGGCGCTTGCCTGGCGTGCAGTGGTGAGCGAAAGTTTTTCGTCCTTGCGGCGCACACTGATGTTCACGTCGCCACAATCTCCACGCGTCATGTATCGCGCAGTCTCGTTCAGCAATCCCGCTTCATTGGAAGCGCCGTAATAGGGCTTCCAGTCCGACATAAGTTTCGCAACCGGTAGGTGACCGATCGCTGTGATCACGTCACCTGCCTGCAACGATTGTGGACTAGGGCCGTCATCCAGCCGGAAGACCACAGGTTCGTTTTCCGCGAACCGGATCTGTACAGATAATCTGCACTCGCCCACTGGCGGACGCACCGCCAGCGAACTCAGCAAGTTCGCGTGTCCATCATGCAGCCGCGCCACCATCTCCATCAGTTTTAGTTGATATTCGTCCTTGCTCTTCGCCAGAGCAATCGCGCCGATGGCGTCTTCCAGCACCCGCGGCCAGTCTTCACCGCTGGCCTCCCGATCCGGCGACCAGTACTCCGCTGCGTTCCAAAACCGGAACGCCGCCAGCAGTTGATACCCCGCATCAGGGAATTTCAAATCTTTGTACGCCGGTTCGTTCGTGAGCTTGGCGTTGTGCGCCGCTGGCATCAGCTCTACATAAAATTGTTTCCCGTTAGCTCGCCGGTTCTTATAGATGTTCACCAATTGAGAGCTAAGCGCATCGCCCAGCAACGCGCGGTCCCCGACCCAATTAACATCCGGCTTCTGCTGAAGGTCAGCCTCTTTCAACTCAGCGCATGGACTGCATGGCTGGATCGGCCCCATACGCACGATCCACTGCGAGAGTTTTTCATTCGCGGAGTGCGAATCCGGTGCCGCGGCGATCGCCGGCAACATGTGCAAAAGCTCATAGTCCCAGTTGAACTCGCCGGTGGTCACGCCAGGGTGGTGATATTTGAGGAACCCCCACACACGCCCCAGCATGGCCAGATTTCTGACCCGTGTCGGAGTTAATCCCACCGGATTCCAGCCAGAACCTGCGTCGAACTCATGGTCGCTTGCTATGACTGACTGTGCTGCGGATTTTCCTCCGGTCGCCTCCTGTGCAGTGGCATATGAAGGAATGAAAAGTAAAACAAGAAAACAAGTTAGAAGACGTCGCATGATGTGAAGGGCCACCTTCGCCCCATGCTACCTCAGCATGAGGTCGCCGACTCGCGAACTTCGGACGTCTTACCATTCGATAGGCAGCCACGAATCCGTTAGAATCAACAGCCATGCTCAAGTTCTCCACCGCCGGTGAATCGCACGGGGAAGCGCTGATCGCGTTGCTGTCGGGGGTGCCCGCGGGCCTGCCCATCGACCAGGCGTTCATTGACCGCGAGCTCTGGCGGCGACAGCAAGGCTTCGGACGCGGCGGGCGCATGCGCATCGAGACCGACAAAGCACATTTCATCAGCGGCGTGCGTAACGGACATACCATTGGTTCGCCCATCGCGCTGCGTATCGAGAACAAGGATTGGAAGAACTGGGAAGAGGCGCTGCCAGTTACGACGGGCGATCCAGCCAAGCACAAAGCAGTGGCCTCGCCTCGCCCGGGACACGCTGACTTGGCCGGCGCGCTGAAGTACAACCTACCGGAAGCGCGATATGTTCTGGAGCGCGCGTCAGCCCGCGAATCGACAGCGCGAGTCGCAGTTGGCGCGATCGCAAAGCTGTTGCTGCGCGAGTTGGGCATTGAGGTGTTGAGCCACGTGATCGCAGTAGGCGGCGCGAAGTTGCCGGATGACCACGCCGTGAGCATCGAACGCCTTCGCGAACTGCACGCAAAGAATGAGGTGCTGCTCAATTGTGCTGATGCGGCCGCCGAAGAACAGATGCGGCTTGAAGTAGACCGCGTCCTACGCACCGGCGACTCAGTCGGTGGCATTTTCGAGGTTGTCGCGCACGGCGTCCCCGCCGGATTGGGCACCTACGCCAACTGGGACGAGCGCCTTGATGGCCAACTCGCCGCCGCCATCATGTCACTGCAAGCGGTAAAAGCCGTTGAGATCGGCCGCGGCATCCATGCGGCCACCGCAATGGGCTCTACGGTCCATGACGAGATCGGATATGACGCGGCTGGAAAGAAAACCGAATCATCCGATGGTACCGCCGGATTCACCCGCGCCAGCAACAACGCAGGCGGCATCGAAGGCGGAGTGAGCAACGGACAAGACATCATCGTCCGCGGCTACCTTAAGCCTATTTCGACGCTTCGCCGCCCTCTACAATCGGTGGACTTCAAGACCCGCGAGACGGTCAAAGCTTCGTACGAGCGCTCCGATGTTTGTGTGGTGCCTGCAGCGGGCGTCGCCGGCGAAGCCATGGTCTCACTTACGTTAGCCAAATGCGCGCTGGAAAAATTCGGCGGCGATTCTCTTGTAGAACTGCGCCGCAACTATGACGGATATCTTCAACAATTGCGCGAATTCTGACCTGCGATAAAATAACCTCGCCTTGGACACCGAAAAAAAATCATCTGGAACCACGGGAAAAGTCTTCCCCATCGTCCTCTACGGCGATCCGGTGCTGGAAACGCCCGCCGAGACCGTTACCGTCTTTGATGACAAGCTGCAAAAGCTCATCGAAGACATGTTTGCTTCCATGTATTCCGCGCACGGCGTCGGCCTCGCAGCGCCCCAGATCGGCATCAGCAAGCGCATAGCCGTCATCGATTGCAGCTTCAAAGAGCGTCCCGAAGAAAAGATCGTTATCATCAACCCCGAGATCATCAAAAAAGAAGGCAAACAGACTGGCGGCGAAGGCTGCCTGAGCGTGCCGGAATTCCGCGAA
>JAICLA010000124.1 GCA_025927695.1 Terriglobales bacterium
AGTTTATTTTTGCATTGTCTGGAGTGAAGTCAGTTATCTGCAAAGCAGTTTGTACGAACGTCATGTAAGCAGGATCGTTGCCGAACATTTGAAAGAAATGCGATGGCAATTTCTTGAATGCTTCTACGTCCAAAGAGTGAGCAGCTATTAGCTGGACGTGCTTCCGCATACACGCAACAAACTTTAGGAGTGCTTCGGTTCGCGCTTCTAGACCCAAGCATGGATTCTTCTTACTCAGCGGTCGCCGATGATTCAGAATGTCTTTGCCGCTAACTACTTTAAGCCCATAGTGGCTCATGAGCGCAGCCCACTCTTGACCCAAATCTATATCGAAGCGTTCAGCGTATCCGCCGACACAACCGATGCAGATAATCTTGTGGTCGTTCACTTTGCCACTGGCATCAAAGAACGCGTTGATAGTCGTGAGTCGCATAATCCAATCGCTTTCAAGCAGTGATAATCGGGGTATCATTCACATACCCCCGCTTGCGGTGCGATTATCCCCTTTCGGGGATGATTCTTCAAGTATATTATCGCCCCCGTAAGCTAGTGATTCTCAAAGACCGCGAGAAATCAGAGAAGGTATATACCCGGCACACACGTTTTCAACAACTTAGCTGCATACTCCCGTAAAGTATCCCTTTTAAAGAAGTTAACTACCGTGGTTTTTGTCCCCAACTAGGACCGGATTCTCTGACCGCACTCATCTAATTGTAGGCAGCATCCAATAAAGTTCTCTCCTTAACTCTTATGACAGCAAGCCTTACATCGCACCCTCTGATCGCAGACGCTCCCGCTGCCCAGCAACAAGGAAAGCCGCCCATTGCCAAGCGCATAACGCATGAAACCCACGTCCACGGCAAGACTCTTCAAGATGACTACTTCTGGATGCGCGACAAGCAGGATCCTGAAGTCGCCGCTTACCTCGAAGCCGAGAACGCTTATGCCGATTCGTTCATGGCTTCCACCGGTCTGCTCCAGAAAAGGCTCTACGACGAACTTGTCAGTCACATAAAAGAGACTGATGAATCCGCGCCCTACAAACAAGGCGACTACTTTTATTACTCGCGCACCGAAGCCGGACAGCAATATCCCATTTACTGCCGCAGGCACCTTAAGCTTGATGCACCCGAAGAAGTCATCCTCGACCAAAACCAACTCGCCATCGGCGAAAAATTCATGTCGCTCGGCGCCTTCGCCATCAGTGACGACGCCAACTACCTCGCCTACTCGACTGACAACACCGGCTTCCGCCAGTACACGTTACACATCAAAGACCTCGCCAACGGCAAAGTCTTTGCTGAACCCATTCCACGGGCAAACTCCGTCGCCTGGGCCAATGACAACAAGACATTGCTCTACGTCATCGAAGACAGCGCCAAGCGCCCTTATCGCCTCTATCGCCACACGCTCGGCGCCGATCCGGTAAAGGACACGCTCATCTTTGAAGAGAGCGACGAAAAGTTCACCATTGGCGTAGGTAAGGGACGCAGCCGCCGGTTTCTCTATCTCGAGATCGGTAGCCACACTACTTCAGAAGTCCGCTTCGCCCCCGCGGATGACACGAACGCCGAATGGAAACTGATCGCGCCCCGCGTCCACGACCAGGAATATTACGTTGACGATCAAGGCGATCAGTTCTACATCCGCACCAATCACGCCGGCCGCAACTTTGAAGTCATCACCGCGCCTATCGCGGCTCCCGCGCGAGAGAACTGGAAGCCCTTCATCGCGCATCGTGACTACGTGATGATCGAAGATGTCAGCACCTTCGCAGATTTCATCGCTCTCTCAGAACGCGAGAACGGTCTGCAACAGCTCCGCCTGCTCGACACGCGCAGCGGTTCCGACAATCGTTTCCGCGCAGACATGCGCATCGCTTTCCCGGAACCTGTCTACTCGGCTTCAGTAAGCACCAACCGCGAATGGCATACGCACACGCTGCGCTACAACTATCAGTCACCCATCACGCCTAGCTCGGTCTATGACTATGACATCAACACTCATCAGTCCACACTGGTCAAGCAGAATGAAGTTCCCGGCGGATTCGAGCGAGCGAATTACGTCGTCGAGCGCCTGTTCGCGCCCGCCAAAAATGGTGTGAAGGTTCCTATCAGCGTCATACACCGCAAAGGCACGCCGCACAATGGCACCGCGCCGTTCTATCTCTACGGATACGGTTCTTACGGCATCTCTCTGCCGCTCGGCTTTAACGCCAATCGCCTGGCGCTGCTAGATCGGGGCGTCGTAGTCGCACTTGCTCACATCCGTGGCGGCGGAGACTTAGGTAAACCCTGGCATGATGACGGCAAGATGATGCGCAAGATGAACACCTTCACGGATTTCATCACTTGCGCCGAATACCTGATCGCGAACAAGTTCGCCAACCCCGAGCGCATCGCCATCGAAGGCCGCAGCGCCGGGGGATTGTTAATGGGCGCAGTCACCAACATGCGTCCCGATCTATGGAAGGCAGTACTCACCGGTGTCCCATTCGTTGACGTCATGAACACCATGCTCGACGCGTCATTGCCGCTCACCGTCGGCGAGTACGAAGAGTGGGGCAATCCCAACGAGAAAGCAGCATTCGACTACATGATGCAGTACTCCCCGTATGACAACTTGAAGAAGGCCAACTATCCGACCATCCTAGTAAAAACCAGCTTCAATGACAGCCAGGTCATGTATTGGGAACCGGCAAAGTACGTAGCCAAGATGCGTGCACTAAATCCAGACGCCAAGAATCCGCTCATACTAAAGACGAACATGGCCGCTGGCCACGGCGGCGCGTCGGGTCGCTACGACTACTTGCACGAAGTGGCGTTCGACTACGCATTCTTCCTTACGCAGTTGGGAGTGGAGAAATAAAAGGCATACCACGGAAAAAGCGAAAGAACAGATAAGAGACGATCGAGCATAAACAAAAACGGACCAAACCCAACAAGGTTGATCCGTTTTTATCTGTTGTTTCGTTTTTTCCGTGGTAAGCCGTTGCCTTTGACTACTTGTTCGGCTGCGTGGCCGGAGCTGGGCTGTTCCCGAAGTCCACTTTGGGCACAGCTTTTTCGCTCTCGCTGATCTGGTAGTAGTCGTTGTTGCGTTGGAATCCGGCCATACCCGCGAACAGGCTGTTCGGGAACTGGCCGATAAACGTGTTGTAGTCCTGAATTGAGTCGTTGTACCGCTTGCGCGAGACCGCCAGACGGTTTTCCGTTCCGGCAAGTTCATCCTGCAGGCGCATGAAGTTCTCGCTCGACTTCAGTTGCGGATAATTTTCCGCGATGGCCAGCAAGCGTCCCAGTGCGCCGGTTACTTGGTTGTTGGCGGCGATCTTGTCGGCAGGTGTGGAAGCGTTGAGCAATTGCGAGCGCGCCTGCGCGATCTCGCCAAACACTTTCTGCTCTTGTCCGGCGATGCCTTTGACGGTCTCCACCAGGTTCGGGATCAGATCAGCGCGGCGCTTCATGTTGTTGTCCACTTCAGCGAAGTTGGACTTGATGGCTTCATTCTTGGCCACCATCTGGTTCTTCGAACTCACATACATTCCGCCGAACATCAGCAGAATGAGTACAACCACGATCAAAACGATCAGGCCTTTGCCCATTGCTTTCTCCTCAGTATTGTGACGAACATCCTACTCCAAAAGTCTCAACTCAGCCGTTTATCCACTTCGTCAACTACCCGCTCAATGGCCCGCAAATACCCATCAAAAGTGTGTGCCGCGTCGATATCACCTTCGTGCAATTTCCCTTCGCGCAGGTCAAGAAGCTGGTCAAACGGCTTCCGGTCGAAGTGCAGCACGTTCGCCAGTTGCGCGACGACTTCTCGCTTATGCATCGGAGGCTGTTCGCCTAGAGCGATGAGCGAATGCCGGAACAGCGTGGCGAATGTGGAAACGGAATCGGCCATGAGCTGCACGACGGGCTTCGAATCATGTCCGGCGATCGCGACATACTTCTGGCGCAAGCGAATCAGATTGGTTCGCAACTCGCGCTCCACCGCAACGCGATGTAAATCCATCGGAACTTCGAGCGACATGAAGTGGTCGGCGCCGAACAGCACCTTGTGCCGCTGCTTGATGTCGAGCAACTCGATCGCGAAGACATCGGCCGAGCATCGCAGCTCGTCGATTGTGAATAGCATCGGCGCAGGTTGCTTCTGTTTTTCCCACCACGCAATGGTCGGCGCGATCGCATGCATCGTTCGGGTGTCAAGCCGGTTCACCAGACAAAGCACGTTAAGGTCTGAGTACTTCGCGCTGAACATGCCATTGTTCGCCGCCGCTGCGGAGCCGTAGAGCACCAGCGAATCCAGGTTGTCGCCGAGCGCATGTTTCATTTTCGCCAGCAGATCGTCGAGCAGGTGTTGTTGTGTCCTATTGATAGACATAAGTTTAGAAACTCCCTACCAGCTTCCGCCGGCGCCTCCGCCTCCGGAAGAACCGCCACCGAAGCCACCAAAGCCACCGCCACCGCCGAAACCCCCGCCACCACCGTAGCCGCCACGTCCACCGCCGCCAAAAGAGCTGAGCAACATCCAGAAGAGAAGGCTCGGATGTGTGATGAGGATGAAAAGTATGACCAGACCGATGATGCCGAACAGGATCTTCTGCCCCATCGTCAGCGGAACGCTGTCTGGCGCGCGCGTTCTTTGCGGCAGGTCCGGCATGCCAGTAATCTCAACATTCGCGTCTTGCGCGATAGTCTGCGCGATACGAGTGGTCATCAATGTGACTGCGCCGTCGTAATTGCCTTGCCGCAGGATGGGCACCATCTCGCGGCCGAAGCCGCCGACTTTGCCGTCGGGCAGAATGGCCTCAAGCCCGTAGCCGACTTCTGTCCAGTATTGGTGCTCTTGTATGGCAAGAAGCACCAGGATGCCTCGGTCTGTGCCTTTCTTGCCGACGCCCCATTGCTTGAATAACTCGTTGCCGAACTGCTCTTTGGTCTCGTCTCCCAGCGTCTTGATAGTGACAACGGCGATCTGGGCGTTGGCCTTCTGTTGGACTTCGAGGCACATGGCATTGAGGCGCGCCTGTGTCTCAGCGCTCAGCACGCCGGCGAAATCGTTCACATAGTTGCTGGGTTTGAGCTGTTCCGGCTTCTCCGCGAGCGAAAAGGGGGACCACAGGACTAGAGCCGCGAAGACGGCCAGCCAGCCACTTGTTATCCGGCGAAGTTCTAAGGTGAAAGTCATCTAAAAGTGCAGCAATGATTCTATCTGGTACGGAAAAATGCCGCCTTAAGCCTATTTAGTAGGTGCGCCTAAGGGGCTTCACAAGTTACGATTGAGAGTAGGATTTAGCCGCACAAGCGCCCATGAGCTCTCCACAATTATCGCCGCCCTCTTCGATCGCCCGCTCCAGCTCCGCTATTCCTATGTTGCTATTTGTGCATGGAGCGGAGCAGCGCGAGTTGGTGCTTACGCCGTTGCCCTTTGGCATAGGGCGCAAGACGGGCAAAGATCTTGAGATCCCGGACCCGCGCATCTCGCGTGACCACGCAGAGATCGTTTGTGAAGGCGCAGATTTTTACGTAGTAGATCCCGGCAGCAAGTTGGGCACATTCGTCAACGGCGAGCGCATCACCAAGAAAAAATTAAAGCCGAATGACCGTATTGAATTTGGCGTCGGTGTAGGCGCGCATCTGGTGTTTTCGCCGGTGGGTGAGAAGTCGAGTATCGCGCGCGAGTTCCTGAGCCAGATCTCCGGTATCTCGGTCGATGAGAAGTCCAATGATCTGGAGAAGCTGAAAGTATTTCTGGAAGCCGCTCGCAAACTGAACACCACCGGCGCATTGGATGAGATCCTGGTCACGCTCATCGGCACTACGCTGAATCTCACCGGCGCAGAGCGCGGGTTCGTTTACGTGCGCGGCGACGACGGCGTCCTCACGCTGGGCGCGGCGTGCACCTCAAAAGGCGAGCGACTCACCAGCGACGCCACCATCTCACACTCCATCCTTGCCGACGCAGCAAACTCAGCCTCAGAGTTCATGGTCACTGACACTCTTAAGATGGGCGAGATGGCCGCACGGCAAAGCATTGTCGCGCACGATTTGCGCACCGTCATAGCCATTCCTTTGCGCAAAGCCCATGGAAGCCAGGCTGACTCGAAAAAAGCGGGCGACGTACTCGGCGTTCTTTATCTCGACAGCAAGCTGGTCTCAAGCACCATCAGCGGTGTAAGCCACGACATTCTTCGCGTTGTAGCGCGTGAAGCCGCCGCTCTGGTGGAAAGTACAAGACTGGCCAAGGCGGAAGAAGAAGGCCGCCGCTATCAGCAGGAGATGACCATCGCCGCTGCGATTCAGCAACGCTTGATGACCGTCGCGCTGCCGGACATTCCTTTTGCCAGCCTGCACGCCAAGAATCTTCCGTGCCGAGATATCGGAGGCGACTTTTACGACGTCGTACATGACGAGCAGGGTCTTACCGTTGTTCTGACAGATGTGTCAGGCAAAGGAATATCTGCCGCCATCATGGCGTCCATTGCGCAGGGCATGATCTACTCGCAAGTAGTAGCGCAAGTTCCGTTGGCTGATATTGCAGCTGCTGTGAATCGATTCATGTGCGACCGCGTGCGTGGCGAAAAATATGCGACGGCTCTGATCATGCGCGTGACGCCTGAAGGCGAGATGACGTACGTGAACTGTGGACACATCCAACCTGTGCTTGTGCGCCACGGTCAAGCGCAACGCTTGATCCCGGGCAACATGCCCATCGGCTTGCTAAGCGACGCGGAATATGAAAGTTCGTCATTCAAGCTGGAACAGAACGACCGCATCATTCTGGTAACTGACGGTGTCACCGAAGCCGAAGATGCAAGCGGAGAGTTCTTCGGAGAGGAGCGTCTCGAGCAAGCTGCTTCGGCGACCGAAGATGCATGCTTCGAGCACGTGTTCGCCTCGATCAAGAAATTCTGCGGGACGACACCACTTAATGACGATTGCACTCTAGTGGAACTGATTTATCGCGGCCACTCAAGAAGTGTGACGTCGCCGAACGTAAAGTTCGGTACGCAAGCTTAACCGCCTTAGTTGGCATTCTGAGCCTAGCTGCGAATGCCATGCCCTCGCGAGCGCAGCTAAGCTTTGCCGCGGATCTTCGCGAACCACCACCGCAATCCCACGAATAAGAAGCGATAGTCAGAGAAGAATTCTGGCGGCTTGCCTTCGAATGCGTGTCCGATGAACTGAAATATCCAGCCGACAACGAACAGCGCGCCAGCCACATACCAGAGACTGCGCATCCAAAACCCGCCAATGGCGATCGGCAGCGAGATCGCGATCATGGGGATTCCCAGCGTGTGGCAAAAACGATTGACGGGATGCTGATGGCTGGATGAATACTGCGCTACCCATTGTTCGTTGGTTCGGTTGCCCAGCATCGATTACCTCAGCGGCGCGCTGTCACTGGCCTCGAACTCTTCTTCGCGCTCGTGTGCGGTAGCGCCAGATTGCAGCAATCGCGCGCAACGGTTCCAACGCAAGATAGCGTCGTCATTCCCGGCTGGCCGTATCTTCTCCGCCTGCTCGTAGAACTTCATGGCTTCTTCGAAATGTCCGTGAACCGTGTGCGGCAGATTTCCGGCGTGCAGCTGTGCCTTAGCGCGACGCTCATGCAAGATGCCTATGTAATAAGCGCGCTCGTAGGCGTCGGTAAGTGATTCGAAGATCTGTTCCGCCTCGGCATAACGGTCACTCGTCTTGCCGTTGAATTGGTCGGTGATGATCAGG
>JAICLA010000252.1 GCA_025927695.1 Terriglobales bacterium
CGGCGCCGGCTTCTCATCGTCGCTGCAGTCATCCTGCTGCTCACCTTCATGCCCACACCTATCCCCGGAGGCGGTCTGTGGGACTCTTTAAAGGGCCTTCACTTATAGCAGCGACTGCGCGTCCATATCCACGATCACATTCGTGCGCGGTATCTCGCGCTCAACCGCATTCTTCAACATTGCGCGCAAAGTGGCATTAAGCCTTTCGCGACTCTGAGCCTTCACCACAAAGTGATACCGATAGTCGCGCTTGAGCCGCACGATGGGCGCGGCGGCAGGTCCCATCACACGCACCCCTTCCATGCGCGTGTTATTCACCCACTTGCCTATCTCGCCAGAGTAACGCGTCGCGAGATCCAACTTGTCACTGCGCACCAGCACATTCGCAACCGAGCTGAACGGCGGATAGTGCATCAACTTGCGGAAGTACAGTTCTTTGGTCGCGAATCCGTTGAAGTCGTGCTTCTGCGCGAATTGGATCGCATAATGCTCTGGATAATAAGTCTGCAGGATGACTCGTCCCGGTGTTGTCCCGCGACCAGCGCGGCCGGCAACCTGCGTGAGAAGCTGGAACGTGCGCTCCGCCGCGCGAAAATCCGGAAAGCCCAGCGCGAAATCTGCGCCCACCACGCCCACCAGCGTCACCCCATGAATGTCATGGCCTTTGGCGATCATTTGCGTGCCCACCAGCAGATCGATCTCGCCGGCATTCAACTGGTTAAGTATCCGCTCGAAGTCGTGTCGCCCGCGCACCGTATCGCGGTCCAGCCGCCCGATGCGCGCTTGCGGAAATGCAGCATGCAGATGCTCTTCTACCTTCTCCGACCCGGCGCCCAAAAAGAAAATGTGTTCACTCTCGCATTTCGGACACTTTCGCGGCACCGGCAACCGGTATCCGCAATAGTGGCATTCCAGCCGTGGCGACCCTTGATGGTGCGTCATCGCTATGGCGCAGTTCTTGCACTGCACAGTTTCACCGCATGCCCGGCACAGGACCACTGCCGAGTATCCGCGGCGGTTCAGCAAAATGATGACCTGCTCATTCAACTCCAGCCGTTGGGCGATCTCCTCCAACAGTCGGCGAGAGAGCACGCGGTCTTCGCCGGTGTCCTGGAACTCTTGCCGAAGATCCACAAGTTCCACTTCCGGCAGCGGACGATCCTCCACCCGCTGCTTCAATTCGATCAGCGCATACTTGCCCGTCTGCGAATTTTGGAATGATTCGAGTGACGGTGTCGCGGAACCCAGCACTACGGCCGCGTTGCAAAGCTTCCCACGCATCACAGCAACATCGCGCGCGTTGTAGCGCGGCGTCTCTTCCTGCTTGTAAGAGCCGTCATGCTCTTCGTCTACCACGATCAGCGCAAGGTCGCGCACCGGCGCGAACACCGCCGACCGCGTCCCCACAACAACACGCGCCTCTCCCCGATGGATGCGGTGCCACTGCTCCGCCCGCTCATCGTTCGACAATCCAGAATGCAGGATGGCCACCTCCTCGCCAAAGATGCGATGCAGGTTCGCCGCCGCCGCCGGCGTAAGACCGATCTCCGGAACTAAGAGGACCGCGGACCGCCCCATGGCGAGGACTTTTTTCATCGCCGAGAGATAAACCGCAGTTTTTCCCGATCCCGTGACCCCGTGCAATAAGGAAACGGAAAACTTGCTGGCTTCAACAACATCCTGGATTTTTTGCAGCGCATTCTGCTGCGCAGCATTGAGGTCGAATCCCAGCGGCTCACGCGTCATGATCCCGGAAACTGCGAACTCTGCCGGCTCTTCTGCGATCTCCACCAAACCGCGCCGGACTAGCGTCTGCAAGGTCGTTCGCGGCACTTCCAACTTGTTCAGGTCATCCACGCGCGCGCGGCCACCGGCAACAGTAAGCGCCACAAGGATCGTTTGTTGATTCTCGTTAAGCTTCGCAGGTGATTGTTCTGAAGTAAGCGGTTCCTTCAGCTGCGCCACTTTAACGGTCCGTCGCGCATCTCTCACCTGGGATACATCTTCACGGTTGATCCATTTCTTGCGCAACATCCCCGTGAGAGTCGCTTTGGTCGCCCCCGCTGCTGACCGCAAAGTGCCTTCCCGTACCGGCTCGTCTGCATTCGTCAGGTGGTCGAGTACCGCATACTCGATCATCAACTCCTCAGCAGATTTTTTTGACCGCTTCGACGAGCCGACCTTCGCCGACTCATAGAGCGCAGTCACGCCGGCATCCGCGATCGTGTAAACCCACGTTTGCTTCACTTCCGCCATGAGCGGCAGCATCGTACGATAAACCTCGCCAATCGGCGCGATGTAATACTGCGCGATCCATTCACCAAGCTTGAGAAGATTTGCATCGAGCACCGGCACAGCGTCCATCGCTGTGATCACGGACTTCGCCGTCATGGATGGCGGCTTGTCATGCAGCGCAGTCACGATGCCCGCCACGCGCGTGGTGCGGAACGGTACAAGCACGCGCCCGCCAATGACTGGCGACGTGGCACCCACGCGATACGTGAACGTCATCTCCAGCGGCACAGGCAGTGCTACGTCGCAGAATTCCGGCATGAATAATTTGAGTTTACAGGATGAGGTTTGCAGCTCGGGCTGATGCTTACTCTATTCAGGTTTCCGAGGTGTGCAGTAGAGCGTAAGTGCGATGCCCGTCACATAAAAGAGCGCAGCCTGCCAGAAAGTTGAACCCATGATCCGCAATGCAAATCCGTACAGCGATACGCCCGCCGAGAACGCGAGCGCTACCACGTACCACTTCCGCGCAGCTTCCAGCCCTGCGCGATCTTCAGGATTCACCCTCAGCATCGCTTCTGCGGGCAATATTTTCGTTTGCTTCAGGTAAATCACGGTCACAGCTTCCACTAGTGCGAAACCTCCGATGATCACCCACGATTGCGATATATCCGCGATACGTGCCCGTCGTAGCAACTCCGCAAGTCCGATGTAGAACGCCGCCATCGCCAGAATGCCGAGCTGCATGGTCCGCAACAATGCAAACAGTCGCGTAATGACGGGGAGGGATTTTGGATCGGAGGCAGAATCAGTCATTCTTTGTGAGGGTTGCAGCATTCTGAGCTTTCGGCGGCGGCGTCATGCCGAGATGTTTCATCACCATCTGCAGATCTTTCCAAGCCTCCGCCTTTTGACGCGGATCGCGCAGCAAGTACGCCGGGTGATAAGTAACCGCCAGCTTGGTGTTCTTAAAATCGTAGATACGCCCACGCAGATTCGCCATGGAATCATTCATCGCCAACAGGTTCTTGGCCGCCACCGCTCCCAGCGCGACGATGATCTTCGGCCTCACCACCTCGATCTGCCGCATCAGGAAGGGCGAACAGGTATCGCACTCGTCTTTTTCCGGCGTACGGTTCCCCGGCGGACGGCACTTCACCACATTCGCGATATAAACATCTTCGCGCTTGATTCCCATCGCGTTGATCATGTTGTTAAGCAGCTGTCCGGCGCGGCCCACGAATGGCAAGCCTTGTTCGTCCTCGTCAGCGCCCGGCCCTTCACCCACAAACATGATGTCGGCATTCACATTGCCTGTACCGAATACAAGCTTGTTCCGGCCTTTATGCAAGCGGCATCGCGTACATTCGCCGATGTCTTCGCTAATGACTTGCAGCGCGGCATTCTTATCGCCCAAATCGTTTTGGATGACCGGCAAGACTTTTGCTTCGGCTGTTTTTGGCAATTCGGCCTGCTCGCTCAACTCTTCTGGCGCATCGCCACGGCGATAAAATGAATGGATTCCCAACTCACGATAGAACTTCACCTGCGCCGCAAGTGCAGCGCGCGTCTCGTCTGTGATCTGGGCCATTAGCGTGTAGAGTGCGTGGAACGCCTCTGTTTGATTGTAGCCGCAAACTTCAAGATC
>JAICLA010000094.1 GCA_025927695.1 Terriglobales bacterium
GAAATATTAGGTTCAGTGGCGCAAAGTAGCTGAAAACTTCGGCAAAGGGCGAATGAAGCAGAAAAACCCAAATACCGAGCCAGAAACACCCGTAGAACCTGAAATCGCTATCGCTTTTACCTCCTTAGTGGCCGCAGTAACGGCCAGGAATTTGAGCAACCGGCCCGGTAAGGGCAGAGCAAAGAACAATGTTTCGCGGCAATCACCCAACTCGCGTCGACGAAAAGGGCCGTTTGAAGGTCCCCGCGGAATTCAAGCGGACTCTCGACGAGAAGTACGGGCAGCAATTCTATATCACCAGTCGCGACGGCAAGGTTGCCGAGATATATCCCTTCGAGGAGTGGCAGAGGATCGAGGAGCGGTTGGCGAAGCTCTCGAACTTCAATCCTGCGAAGAAGGCATTTTTGATGCGGACCAACTATTACGGTCAGCAGGTGGAGATGGATGCACAAGGCCGGCTACTGATGCCCCAAGTGCTGCGGGAAGCAGCGGAGATCAAGGGCGAGGTAGCTGTGATGGGAATGTTGACTTACCTGGAAGTGCGCAACATGAATCTGGCGCGCGCCCAGGTAGAGGGACCACTTTCAGCCGAGGATGAAAAGACGCTCGACGAACTGGGCATCTAGTGGCGGAAGACGAAGACATTTTGCAGCACAACGCCCCTCAGGGGGCGGGACATGGAAGCAAAGAGAAGTTTGGCCATGTTCCGGTTCTTTTAAAAGAAGCGATCGACTTTTTAGCCGTCAGGCGCGGTGGGACTTATATCGACGCGACCTTGGGATTGGCCGGACACAGCTTCGCTATCGCAAAGCTCCTCGGCGCACAGGGTCATTTGATTGGGTTCGATAAAGACACGCATGCGCTGGAGAAGGCAAAACGGAGTTTGAGCGAGCCGCCAAAGGGATTGAAAGATGACTGGCCGCGGATCACGCTCCTGCATGCGAGCTTTGCTGAGATAGCCGAACATGTTCCGCCGAATTCGGTGGACGGGTTGCTGGCAGATATCGGTATCAGCTCTATGCAGCTAGAAGACCCCGCAAGGGGTTTCAGTTTTCAGGCAGAAGGGCCGCTCGACATGCGGATGGATCCGCAGGGTGAGCGCACTGCCGAACAAGTGGTAAACCACATGCGCGAAGAAGACCTCGCGAATGTGATTTACGAATTCGGTGAGGAAAGGAGGTCGCGGAGAATCGCCAGAGCCATTGTACGGGCGCGGCCGATACATTCGACCGCTCAATTGGCAAGAGTTATATCGGCCGCCGCCCGGCCAATGAAACAAGAGCGAATTCATCCTGCGACGCTGACTTTCCAAGGGATCCGAATATTCGTAAACCGTGAGTTGGACGATCTGGAAGCGCTGGTATCGGGAAAAACTGCCCCGCCGCGAAAAGGTGGTGCAGCGCTTCGCGTCCTTAAATCTGGTGGAAGGCTGGTGGTGATCAGCTTCCATTCGTTGGAAGACAGGATCGTAAAAGATACGCTGAGGGAAGGTGCTCGCTCCCGCCCAAAGCGTTGGGAGATCCTGACGAAGAAGCCGGTGACGGCCGGCGAGGAAGAAGTCGAGCGCAATCCGCGGTCGCGCAGCGCGAAGCTGAGGGCCGCAATAAAAGTTTAAGGCGACTGATTCGGGTGGAATCGGATAAGTCGTTAGAGGTTCCGGGGTGGCATCGTCCTCTCTAACAAAATAGGGCGAAAATTCCACAGTATTTATCCCACCGTTTCGATGTCATTCCGGAAATAAGTTTTGGTGGCTTCTTAAGGAAGCTGGAGGAAGCTATGTACAGAGGAACTGTGATTGACGACCTGATCGAATCAGTGAAGGTTGCTGAGCAGCATACTGCCGAAGAAAAGACTGCGGCCAAAACCCGAGCCAACGTACAGGCTTATGCCATGTACGTGAACGAATATGTGAGAACGCAGATGCGGGTACACGAGGTTGCATAGATGTCAGTAGCGCAGTGGTTGAACAATCTGGAATGGCAGGGCAAGAGCGCGCCGCGCGTGCAAGGCATCTACTCGCCCGTGGCGGGCGGGGATGGCGTCAAGCGCCGCATGCCGGGCGTCGGCACGCCGGAGATCTTCTTTTCCAAGAACATCGACAACACTCGCCTGGTGAAGGTGACAGACCATCGCGTGGTTCGTGAGAACCGCATGTTCGCCATGTCGCTTGCGGTGCTGTTCTTTGTGGTGATGGTCTATGCGTTCCAACATTTCAGCTCGATCGAATACGGCTACAAGATTGAAGCGCAGAAGAAACAGCGCGAGGAATTGATCGAAGCCAATCGTGCGTTGCGTTTGGAAGAGGCCACATTGCGTGATCCGGAGCGTATTGATGTTCTGGCGCGTCGCATGGGACTTGAAGCGCCAATGCCGGGACAGATGCAGCACTTTGATAACACCGCATCACCGGTGTCGCCGATGTTGGCCAGTGTGACGGATTCGTCGATCGCGGTGATCGCAGCTACGCAATAGGTTTCAAACCAACGAGGTTAGTGGGTCGGTTAAGGTGACCTGCAGATGGCGGAATGCTAAACGGCGATTCCGCCATTTTGTTATCTAAAGACGGACAGGCGGAGATGGCGGAACAAAATCCGAAAAACGTTCGCAACGCCAATTCGCAAAAGTCTGCTCGCGCAAAAAAAGATTCCAACCCAAACCCTAAGCTGAGACTTTATTGTCTGGCCGCATTCCTTCTTTTGTGGGTGGGGCTGATCGGATATCGCCTAGTAGTGCTGCAAGTGGTGCGCTATGGCGAGTTCAGCCAGCGTGCCGCGCGGCAACAGCAGCGTACGGTGGAAGTATCCCCACGGCGCGGGGTGATCTATGACCGCAACGGCCGCGCGCTTGCCATGACGGTGAGCGTGGATTCGGTGTTCGCGGTGCCATCCGAGATCCCTGACCCGGCAACTGCCGCCAGTCTGCTTGCGCAAGTCCTCAACGCGGAGCCGAAAGAGATCTTGGCGAAGATCGAATCGTCAAGAAACTTCACTTGGATCGCGCGCAAGATCGACGCTGACCAGAGTGAACGTCTCCGCGGAATGAACCTCAAGGGCATCTACTTCCAGAAGGAATTCAAGCGTTTTTATCCCAAAGGTGACCTCGCAGCGCAGGTACTGGGATACGTTGGACTGGACGACGAAGGCTTAGGCGGCATCGAGCGTTCGTTCGACGAACAGCTGCGCGGCAAGCCGGGCAAGATGCTGGTGTCAGTAGACGCCAAGCAGCGTTCTCTCGGTCGCGTCGAGAAGCAGCCGGAGCCGGGCGAGAACATCGTCCTGACTATCGACGAAAACATTCAGTTCATTGCTGAGCGTGAGCTGCAGAATGCAATCAACCAGACCCATGCGCAAGCGGGCACCGTAGTTGTGCAAGACCCTCACACCGGCGAAATCCTTGCACTGGCCAGCTATCCCACGTTCAATCCGAATGCGTTCCGAAGCTCGACTCCAAGCGCGCTGAAGAACCGGGCCGTGAGTGATGTTTACGAGCCAGGGTCAGTATTCAAGATCGTGACGCTCTCAGCCGCGCTCGAAGAAAAACTTACAAATCCGGATGAAGTCATCGATTGCCAGATGGGAGCGATCACTGTCTTCGGTCGCGTGATCCATGACCATAAGCCTTACGGCAATCTGACCGTGACGCAGATCATGCAGAACTCGAGCGACGTAGGCGCCATCAAACTCGGACTACGGCTTGGCGATCAGCGCATGGACCACTACATCCGAGAATATGGTTTTGGTGCGCAGACCGGTATCGAGGTGCCGGGAGAGACGCGCGGCATCGCCCGGCGCCCGGAGCGCTGGACCAAGTCAAGCATTGGCTCCATATCCATGGGGCAAGAAGTCGGAGTCTCTTCCGTGCAACTGGTCTCAATGGTTTCGACTATTGCCAACGATGGCATTTATACCCCGCCGAGACTGGTGGCTGGCGAACTGCCGCCGTCAAACTCTAATGGCGCTCACTTGCAGACAGTGGCATTCAAGCCTGCAGGACAACACAGAGTAGTGTCACCACTTACCGCAGTGGAAATGAAGAAAATACTTGAGAACGTTGTTCTCTTCGGTACCGGTAAAAAAGCGATCTTGGATGGATACACTTCAGGCGGCAAGACTGGAACCGCTCAGAAGATCGATCCTGCAACGGGACGTTACAGCGCTAGAAATTACATCGCGTCATTTGCGGGCTTCGCGCCAGTCAACAACCCGATGGTCACGATCTCCGTGATGCTAGATTCGCCGCAAGTGGGCGGGCATGAAGGCGGGCTTGTGTCGGCGCCTCTGTTTGCACGCGTGACGCAGCAGGTGTTGGCATATATGAATGTTCCGCACGACGCGGATGTACATAACGCGCAACGACTGATGATCCGCGCGTCCGCGAAACCTTCTGATTTTGAAGAAGGATCGCCGGACAGATTCTCGTCTGATGGAACCGATACCATGGCAGAGCTGCAATCGGATGCAGACGTCATGAAGCTGCCTGTGTCAGCAAGTCCGCGGAATGAGTCAGAGCACGCGCGCTTGCTCGCAGCTTCCTTTACGCCGCAGGTGGCACAGAAGCCAAAGACTCTGCCCCCGATCGCCGTGCCAAGGGAGGCACCACACACAGGTCCCGTCCCTCCCGCGAACGGTACTGTGATCTTGGCGGAAGGAAGCCAGGCGGTCGCGCCTAAGCTCCTGGGAAAGACGGTGCGAGCAGCGCTGGAAGCGGCACAGGATGCAGGCGTGGAGATAGATGTAGTGGGCTCTGGGGTCGCGAAAGCACAGATACCGGCTCCGGGTGAACGCATCGCGCCTGGCGCGCATGTGATGGTGACATTCCAAAGATAAACTGCGGTTTTCGTCCTAAAGTGTGGAGGTTTTCCTCCACTATAATCAAGGCATGAAGTGGAAAGAAATGCTCGCCGGCGCAGAAACTCTGTCAATCTTGGCAGGTGATACTGAAGTCACGGGACTGCAGTACGACTCGCGCAAGGTGCAGCGCGGCGACGCTTTCATTGCCATGAAAGGTGGCGCCACCGACGGCAATAAATACATCAATGCCGCTATTGCGCAGGGCGCAGTCGCGATCGCCAGCGACTCCGCGGAGCAGAAACCGCGACATGGGATAGCGTGGGCAGAGGTCGCGCCCGGGCAGGGACGTCGGTTGTTGGGATGCGCCGCTGCAACTCTGTATGGTCGTCCGGCAGAGAGGTTGAAATTAACCGGCGTGACCGGGACCAACGGCAAGACGACGACAACTTACCTGCTGGAGTCAATCTTTTCGGCAGCCAAAAGAAAGTCTGCGCTCATCGGAACCATTGAATATCGCGTTGCTGGGACGGTCGTACCTTCGCCGCATACCACGCCTGAATCTCTCGACCTGAATATCTTTCTTGCGGATGCCCTGCAGCGGGGCGCTAGCGAGGGTGTGATGGAAGTTTCGTCACATGCGCTGGAACAGGGGCGCGTATGGGGCGTTCCGTTTGATGTGGCCATTTTCACGAACCTCACTCGGGATCACCTGGATTATCACGGCACGATGGAAAAGTATTTCGAAGCGAAACGCATCTTATTCGCGGGCTCGGGCGCCGCTGCACCGCGCGTCGGGGTGATTAACATTGATGATCCATACGGCGCTCCGTTGGCCGATTTTACGAAGAAGCAATCTGCACAAGTATTCACATACGGTCTAAAGAGCGGGGACTTTCACGTAAAGGGCGAGCCGAAGTTGGCTGTAACCGGAACATCGTTCCTGATTTCTAGTCCTATGGGCGAGATTGCCATTGATACGCAACTGGTGGGTACAGTCAACATCTACAACATTCTGGCGGCGACGGCGGCGGCCCAAGCGCGTGGCATCAGCCACGAGCAGATCAGCGCTGGCGTGAAAGCGCTCTCTCACGTGCCCGGACGCTTTCAATGCGTGAACGCCGGGCAGCCATTCACCGTTGTGGTGGATTACGCGCATACCGATGATGCGTTGCGAAACCTGACAAGTTTCGCCCGGGATTTTGTTACGAAGTCCGGCAAAAAAGGCCGGGTGATCACGCTGTTTGGCTGTGGCGGAGACCGCGATCGCGAGAAGCGCCCAATGATGGGTGAGGCGGCAGCCAAAGGAAGCGACTTCGTAGTGCTGACATCAGACAATCCGCGCAGCGAAGATCCGTTGCGGATTATCCATGATGCACTCGCCGGCCTACGTAGATCACAACACGCGGAGTTCACTATTGAGCCCGACCGCAAGAGGGCTATTCAACTCGCATGCCAATTGGCGCAGCCAGGAGACATCGTGCTCATCGCCGGGAAGGGACATGAGAAGGTCCAGATCACACTTCACGGGTCCCAGCCATTCGATGACGTAGAAGTAGCACGCGCGGCACTCGTTTCAGCGTCAACATCTCGCGCTTCGCGTTCGGTAAAGCGTTCAGGAAACGCGAGCGCATAGATGGAACTATCGCTGCGTCGCATCGCAGAATTTATCGGTGCTGAGCCTGGCCCGCTGCAAAATTCAGACCGGTCTGCCGTCGGCTACTCAATCGACTCGCGCACCGTCCAGCCAGGTGAACTGTTCTTCGCGGTAAAGGGAGAGCGGTTAGACGGCCATGATTATGTGGATGCGGCTCTTGGTCGGGGCGCATTGGCCGCGGTCGTGAACAAAGATCGCGCTGGGTCGTCACCTCAGACTGGAACGCTGCTGGCAGTGAATGACACCCTGGTTGCACTGCAATCTCTCGCGCATGCGGTCAGAATGTTATGGGGAAAGCCCCTGATAGGAATCACGGGATCGGCGGGAAAGACGACCACTAAAGAGATTACCGCTCACGTGTTAGGCACCAAGTTCAACCTGCTGAAGTCGCAGGGAAATCTGAACAACCACTTCGGATTGCCTCTTCAACTCTTAAAGCTGAAGCGAGAACACGAGCTCTCTGTGTTCGAGATGGGAATGTCGCACGCGGGAGAGATCGAAGCACTTGCCAAAATTGCCAGGCCGGAGACAGGCGTGGTGACATGCGTGGCTCCTGTACATCTGGAAAGTTTTGCTTCGGTCGCCGATATCGCGCGAGCGAAGTATGAATTGATCGCATCGTTGCCACCCGGTGGGACTGCCGTTCTGAATGCCGATGACACCTTCGTTTCGCAGTTTGGCCGCGACTTTCACGGCAACGTGGTGCGCTTTGGGATTGAAAATAATTCGCTGAGTGACGTTTGGGCTGAGGACATTAAGCCGGATGGTGAAGCGGGCAGCACATTTACATTACGTACTAATGATGACAAGTACGCAGTGAAGCTTCCGTTATATGGCAAGCATAACGTGAGGAACGCGCTGGCCGCAGCGGCTGTGGCATTTCAATTTGGAATTTCGACAGCGGAGATTGCGGCTGCCCTCGGTTCGGTGAGGCCCCCAGATAAGCGCGGTGAGACAGTTCACCTGCGTGGAATCATCATTATTAACGACTGCTACAATTCGAATCCAGCGGCGCTAAAAGCAATGATGGATGTCCTACAAAGTATGCCCGCCTCACGGCATGTGCTGGTTGCAGGAGAGATGTTGGAACTTGGTCCAACTGGACCGCAGTTGCATCACGATTGCGGTGCGTATGCGGAGGGCAAAGCAGATTGGATTATCGGCGTGCGCGGACTGGCGCGAAATCTTGTTGAGGGAGCGACAAGTGTGGGCGTGCAAGCAGAGTATGTCGATACTCCGCAACAAGCAGCGGAGCTATTGGCAAAGCAATTGCAACCTGGAGATGTTGTCTTGATGAAAGCCTCGCGTGGCGTCAAATTAGAGACAGCGCTCGACGTTTTGCAGCAAAAGTTAGGCTCGAGCAACTGAAATGTCTGCAGGCTGACACAATGCCGTGTCAGGCAAGACATAAAGGAAGAGGGAACTGATTGCTTTACTGGCTGCTCTACCAACAATTGTGTCCCCGCATCAGCCCGTTCCGCATCTTCCGTTACCTTACGTTCCGGACCGTCTTTGCTTCTCTCACCGCCCTGTTCATGACGCTGATCGTGGGGCCGTACGTCATCCGCAAGTTGCGCGAATTTCAGATCGGGCAGTACATCCGCGAAGAAGGCCCGCAAGCGCACAAGAAGAAGGCTGGCACGCCCACAATGGGCGGCGTGCTTATCACGATCGCGATGGTGGTTCCCACGTTATTATGGGCCGACCTTACGAACTGGTATGTCTGGATCGCAATGTTGGGAACAGTGGCATTTGCTGCCATCGGTTTTGCGGACGATTACTTAAAAGTCATCCACCATCGTAATCTGGGGCTTACCGGACGCAGCAAACTTATGCTGCAAGTCCTGGTCGCGATTGCCATTGCAGTGGTGCTGGTCGCGCTGGAAGCGAAGGGCGAATATTCCACACACTTGGTGGTGCCCTTCCTCAAACGCTTCCGCCCAGACCTCATTATTAACGGCTTGTTAGCGAACCCGAGAACATGGTTCGTAGCGTTCTTCCCCTTCATTGCATTTGTGGCATTCGTGATCGTTGGTTCTACCAACGCAGTGAATCTGACTGACGGGCTCGACGGTCTAGCGATCGGATGTACGGTCATCGCGGCGGGCGCGTTGACTGTGCTGACCTATGTGAGTGGGCATGCAGTCTTTGCAGATTACCTGGAATTGCCGCGTATCCCTCAAGTGGCTGAGCTGACAATTTTCTGCGGAGCAATGGTCGGCTCGAGCATCGGATTCCTCTGGTACAACGCGCATCCCGCGGAGATATTCATGGGTGACGTGGGCTCGCTCGCGCTCGGCGGCGCGATCGGCACCGTGGCCGTGATCATCAAGCAGGAGTTGTTACTGCCGTTCATTGGAGGCGTTTTTGTGATCGAAGCCGTGTCTGTGATCCTTCAGGTCGGCTCATATAAATTGCGGAAGAAGCGAATCTTTAAGATGGCGCCGCTGCACCACCATTTTGAGTTGCTGGGTTGGTCAGAATCGAAGGTCATTGCGCGATTCTGGATAGCATCATTGATATTTGCGTTGTTCGCATTGACTACGCTGAAACTGCGTTGATACATGAGTCCTAAAGTACAACTCGCTGGCAAGCGCGCACTGGTCGTAGGACTGGGAAAGTCCGGCGTAGCGGCAGCGTTATTTTTACGCGAGCGGGGCGCCCGCGTGACCGTTTCTGATTCGAAGACGGAGACGCAACTCAGCAAAGATATTCCTGTGCTTCTTGACCGAGGCGTAGTGATTGAGACAGGCGGCCACGGCGAGCGCACTTTCCGCGATCAAGACTTGATCGTAGTGAGTCCCGGCGTGCCGGTGGATACGCCGCAATTGAAGCAGGCGCGCGAGTTGGGTGTGCCCATCATCGGCGAGGTGGAACTGGCATCGCAATTCCTGCGCGGACGCTTAATCGGCATTACCGGGTCGAATGGCAAGACGACCACGACTTCTCTCTGCGGCGAGATCTTGGCGAAGTCGGGATTTGAGACGCAAGTTGGCGGCAATATCGGCACGCCGGTCACGGACATGATCGCTGGCTCAACTGACGAGTCGTGGAACGTGCTGGAAATCTCTAGTTTTCAGCTGGAGACGATCCAGACATTTCGGCCGACAATAGCCGCTATCCTTAATATCACGCCTGACCATTTGGATCGCCACGGCAGTTTCGCTGCCTACGCCGCAGCGAAAGCCCGCATTTTCGAGAACCAGGCCGCGGAGGACTTCGCGGTGCTAAATGCAGATGACCCTACCTGCGTCGAGATCGCCGCGAAGGTGAAGTCGCAGGTCTATTGGTTCGGCGGACGTGAGCGCGCGGGCAACGGCGCATTTGTGCGCGCGGCTAGCATCTTTTGGCGCGACGGCGCGAATGAAAAAGAGATTCTGCCCCTCAGAGATATTGGCCTGAAGGGCGCGCATAACGTTGAGAATGTATTGGCTGCGGTGGCTTTGGCCATGCTCGGCGGCTGTAAGGCGGAAGATGTGCGCCGCGCGGTGAAAGAGTTCAAAGCTGTTGAGCATCGACTGGAATACGTAGCCACCATCAACGGAGTGGCGTATTACAACGATTCAAAGGCGACCAATGTCGATGCAGCGATAAAAGCCATCGAATCGTTTCCGGCGAATCTGCACATTATCTTAGGTGGTAAAGATAAGGGCAGTGATTACGCTGTTATGAATACGCTGCTGTCGCAACGCGCGAAGC
>JAICLA010000208.1 GCA_025927695.1 Terriglobales bacterium
TGAGGATTAAGCGCGAGGCAGGCGGTAGGCAGGGATTTATTGCAGTAAGGGCGCGCGGCGCATGGCCGCGCTCGATGGATGCCTACGACGCTCGGCGGTAGTTTGCAGTACGGCATACTGCGGTTGTAGCCTGCAGGGGCGGTAATGCTAGCACAGGCACGTTACCGCGTGCCACTCGCGCCACACCCAGCTACTCCACCTTAATTCCTTTTACTTAAGAAACAATAAATCCAGCTCTGGATGCGCATAAGGCTTTCAGCGGAGCTAGAATCTTGAATGTAGGTCGGCGTCGCGCTGCAACATAATCGTTGGCCTTAACGCTCGAGGAACCAGGATGCAACGCGCAGCTCCTGAAGCCTGAGTGGACAAGTGGAATCGGGCCGTCGGCCCGAACAGTAAAGATGGTGCACGCCTCCCCCGCACCCGAAGCCTCCACTGTCAATCGCAGCGCGACACCCCGGCCTGTATCCCCTGAAATTTTCTGAATAGAACCCCCGGTCTTCCCGCATCCAATTTCCTAAATACCTGCTTTTTGGCTAACATCTTTGTAGGTCGCGGTAAGGCATCAATCGCCAAACCGCGCACGAGAGGATTCATGCGACTGACTCGATTCACATCCGCACTCATCATGTTGGCGGCTACTGCTGCCTGGGGACAAGGAACTATGGCAAAGACCGCCACCGCAAAAAAAGCTTCTGCAAAAAGCACCGCCAGCGCACCGGCCCGCACCGGCGACCCAAAAGCTGACGCGCTAAAACCGCCTGCTGGCGCGAAGGTGGCGATCATTGAATTTTTGGACCTGCAATGTCCGGACTGCGCGCGCGCGTATCCGTTAGTACACGACGTCTCCAAAGCTGAGAACGTGCCCGTCGTATTCCACGACTTCCCTCTGCCTATGCATAATTGGTCATATCAAGCGGCCATCATCGGCCGCTACTTTGACAGCAAGTCAAAAGAAGTTGGGGATGCATGGCGCGCTTATTGCTTTACCAACCAGCCCGCGATCACGCCTGACAATCTGACACAATCGGCGCAGAAATTCGCGCAAGACCACGGCGTAGCGCTCCCGTTCCTGGTCGATCCGAATGGCAAACTCAACGATAAGATCCAGGAGGATCTCGCGCTCGGCAAGAAGATCGGCATTCAACACACGCCTACGCTCTTTGTTGTCACCAACTCCAGCAAAGGCCAGCCCTTCGTGGAAGTAGTCGATCGCAGCCAGCTCACGCAGATGATCGAGACGGCCAAGGCGGGTAAGCAGTAGTCAGGCTCTCCAGTTCCGAAATGGGCCCGGCATAGCGCCGGGCCTTTCATTTTTGTCCTCGAGTCATCTCGCACTAAGATGGAAATGAAATTGCCTTGGTTACCGCAACAGTTTTCACTTTTTCTAAGGTAAGAAATCTAGTTCTTCACATTGACTTCAGCTTCTACTCAGGATTATTCTCACTCGCAATGTTGTGAGTTCCTCATTCCTTCCCTGAGGCTTCTTTCCTATCATTCATCGAGGTTGAAGCAAAATCCCAATCTGAGGTTGTGATCCAAAATGATTGCATCGCGTTACGTAAGAACGCTGTTCGCAGGAACCGTTATCGCAAGTCTCAGTCTTATCGCGCAAGCTCAAACCGCAAAAGCAGGTCCAGACCTACAACCGAACGGAAAAGGTTGGGGCGAGGCAGCTCGACCCAGTGAGATCAATCCGGCAGCCGAGCCTGGCAACCAAGGCAATGGACAGGAAAAAGGAGAAGCGAAACCCACGGGGGGTGCCCGCACCAATGGCATCAGCTATCACGGCGGCCCGGTGATGCTTGGCACAACGAACGTGTACTTCATTTGGTATGGCAACTGGGGCTCGAATAGCGCCAATACCATCCTTACCAACTTCGTGGCGCACGAAGGCGGCAGCCCGTACTACAACATCAACACCACCTACTACAACGGGTCCAACCAGCATGTTTCCAACGCGATCGCCTATCAACGCGCGGTGAGTGATAACTACTCGCATGGAACTTCTTTGAGCGACACCAGCATCAACCAGATCGTCTCAAGCCAGATCAGCTCCGGCGCGCTACCGTCTGACACGAACGCCGTCTACTTCGTGCTGACCACGGCCGACGTCAACGAGACCAGCGGCTTCTGCACTCAATATTGCGGATGGCACACGCATGCGACTATCGGCGGCAAAGACATCAAGTATGCCTTTGTCGGCAATCCGGATCGTTGCTTGTCAGCTTGTGCGGAACAGTCCACCAGCCCTAACAACAATGCCGGAGCAGACGGCATGGCCTCGATCGTTGCTCACGAACTCGAAGAAGCAACCTCGGATCCAGACCTTAACGCCTGGTATGACAGTCGCGGACAGGAAAATGCAGACAAGTGCGCCTGGACGTTTGGCACGGAACAGACTGCAGCCAACGGCTCCAAGTACAACATGGTCATCAATGGCTTGGAGTATCTGATCCAGCGCAACTGGGTCAACGCCAGTGGCGGTTTCTGCGCACTGAGCTACTAGTAAGCTTCGGCTTGAAAGCCTCCCGTTCGCGGGAGGCTTTTTTATTGCTTGCCGGTGGGCTTGGGCGCCGGATGCGGCAGGTTCTGCACAGGCGAAGCGTATCTCACTTTCAACTTCCACACGCCGCCAGAGTCGACCCACTCATCCACGATGAATGTATCTTCAAATTTCTTACCGTCTGCATCTAGCTTGACTGAGCTCAAAAAACTGACCATCGCTATAGTGCCAACCGGATTGCGCACCGAAAGCTGGCTGATGCGAAAAGCGACAAAAGCGGACTGCTTACTCAGCTGATCAAGCCATTCGTCATGCGGCGTGGGCGCACTCTGACCCGCCGTGACAAATTCGAATCCCGGATCAAGTTGCGTCTTGATCTGCTCAGTATTTTTGTTCTGTTGCGCCGCAAGCAATGAACGTTCTAGTTCCGAGAAGACCACTACCTGCCGCGTTGGGCTCGTGATCTTGATTCCGGTGGTTTGCCCGCTGTGGTCTGCCGGTCGCACATCTTGCCCAGCGGCCATCAACGCCAGCACGAGCATCGCTGCAAGATTCATCTCTTGTCTCCTTTGGCGTCGGCGAGCGCTTGCTCGATCGTGGCTCTGATCTCATCAGCAGTCAAAGCGCCCTCAAGCTGCTCACCGTTCACAAAGATCCCAGGGGTGGCACTCACGCCGAGTCTCGTTCCTTCAGCCACGGACGCCGAGATCGCATCGGTCTTCTGCTGTGCGATGCACTGTGACAAAGCAGCGCTGTCTAGCTGTGATCTCGCGCTTTGCTGGATTGCCAATTGATCTAAAGCCGCAAAAGCGTCGTTGGGTGACGTTTTGTAAGCTTCATTGAACCGCTGTTGATGAGTGTGGATATGATCGGCGAATGCCCAATATGCGTCAGTGCTTTTGGCAGCGAGGCAGTTTGCGTCAACGGCCGCATGCGTGGCCCACGGGTGCACATCAGCCAAAGGAAAATCCTTGAAAACCACGCGCACGCTATCACGATAGTGGTTCATCACTTCATTGAATAACGCGATGTAGAACTTTGCGCAGAAGGGACATTGGAAGTCGTCATACACAACGATGGTGACTGTGGCGTCGGCAGCGCCGCGGGACGGCCGGCCCGTTAGGTCGATACCATGCATGGCGCGCTTCCACGGGTCTTCACTGAGATTGAACCGGTTCACATACAAAAGCGTTTTGCCATCTTTCGAAATGTGAAAGTCAAAGGTCTTTGTTGTGCCGTCCTGGTCGATGGTCACAGGCAAAAGGTCATAACCGGCAAGGTCGCTGGGCTTGCGGTCGCCGAGCGTGACCCGGGCGGTTGCTTTCGCGCCGGCGTAAGAACGCACTTGATGTTCAATGCGTTTATCATCTTCTTGACGCGAAAGCGTCTGCGCTAGGCAAGATGCCGCTAACATCAAAGAGAGGACTGAGGCCCGGGTGAAGATATTCATGAATGGCTACTTCGGCAATTTTCCGATTGCGGTGATGATGTCATCTACCTCGGGGAGTTCGCCCAGCTCATACACCTTGCTGAATGCGATTTTGCCGTGCTTGTCCACTACAAAGACCGCGCGCTCAGCGATTCCGGGAATCGGGTCGCCGTCACGAAAGATGCCGTATGCCTTTGCCGTTCCACCGTGCGGAAAGAAATCGCTCGCCAGTGGATATCCCAGATTGCCGATCGACTTTTCCTGCCACGCAATGTGGCTATGAATCGAATCAACACTGATACCGACCACCTCCGCGTCCAGTCCCTGGAAGCGACTTAGCGAAGCATTCAGCGCCGGCATCTCTGTGGTGCACGTCGAACTCCAGTCCAACGGATAAAACGCCAACACCACATTGCGCTTTCCGCGGAAGTCACTCAGCTTGACGTTGCTTCGCTTCTCCCCGGTGACTGCAGGGAGAGTGAAATCAGGGGCAGTGTCACCGACTTGCAGGGGCACGCTTTGTTCCTCCAAAGGGCTTTCGGGAAATTTAGATTTTATCAGGATGAGATATGGATTGTGCCCCTAGCCCTAACGCCGCCGTTTTGTTTTATGCGGCGATAAGCCTGAAGGCTGCAAACGTAAAGTTTGGCCTAAGAAATCGAACTGCCCGTATTCGGGTCTCCCACGGTCGCCATGCCTTTGCTTACGACTTCCGGCTTCTCTTTGCCCGCAAGCAACTGCCGCAACACGAACTGCAGGATGCCGCCATGCTGGTAATAGAGAGCTTCCTGCGGCGTATCGATGCGTGCCAGCGCCTTGAACTCGGTCGTCTTGCTGCCTCCGCCCGACGCGCGCACAGTGATCACGCGATCTGCGCCAAGTTTTTTGCCGAGCAAGGCGGCGATGCCGACGAAGTCAAACTTCTCATCGCCAGTGAGTCCAAGCGAGTCGGCATTCTCGCCGTTCATGAATTGCAAGGGCAGGATTCCCATTCCCACCAAGTTCGAGCGATGAATACGCTCAAAGCTCTGCGCAATGACCGCACGCACA
>JAICLA010000300.1 GCA_025927695.1 Terriglobales bacterium
AGATCAAGATTATTTGAAGCATCGGGAGCCGCGATAGTTTTTGGTTACCCTTCTTTGCGTTTTGCCCTTACTGGACGTTTCAGTTGGCGTAACGAACCTGATGACGACTGGATAAGGCTTCTGGGCAACGCGCGCGATACGGCCATGCTCTCTGACTTATTTCAACAGGTACGTTGCACCACCGATGAAATAGACGCGCATGTAAGCGTCAAAACACTGATATCTGCGGAAGTTGTGGCTGCAATGAAGCATGCTCCAAATGTTAATCTTGCCGATAGTTTGAATAAATGGGCATCACAGCATCGCGAAGAGTGGACGACGGATTTGAATCTGATTGCGATCGAAGCGATTGACCGTGTCGAACACAACTCTCAACTTCGTCAGGGCTGGGAAGATGATGGTGAAGAAGAAGAGTGGCATAGAAGGATTAAAACTGTCCGTGAAGCGTTGCGGCGCAATATTTAGTTCTGTCTAGCGTCCGCCGGGCGGACGAGGTGTGGGATTAGGATTCCCGCCGCCGTTCGGATTTCCAAAATTACCCGGATTGCCGCGGCCGCCGTTATTGCCATTACCGAGACCTTGTCCCTGTCCATTATTCGCGCCCGCGCCGCCGCGCGAAGCATCGAGCGATGGGTCATACACGAATTCCCAGTCGCTGTATTTCGTTTTGCCGTCCACTTCCTTGAGGCTGGTCTGTTCGCTTGTGCTGGCCACGCCGACTATCGGTCCGGTCCCCGGCGAATTAGTTGTGCTGCTTGATACGCGCGATGACATATCTGAAGCATTGGTCGCGCCCGCGGTACTCACTCCGCTGGAGAGGCCGCCTGCGGGCACCGCACCACCGCCTGCTCCCGCGCCGCCCGGTCGGCTGATGTAAGGCGGCAACGGTTTGGGTTGCGCCTCTCCGTAATGGATGAGGCGCCATTCGTCTTTGCCAGTCACCGGGTCAGTGTACTTGGCGCGCAAGAAGCGGATGTTGTTGGTATCTACAAGGTCGTCGATCGAGTTGGGATAGCGTCCGAACTTGCGGTAAAAAAGTTGGATGGCGCGCACATATTGATTGCCGCGATGGATGAGCTCTGTTTCGCGGTCGCGCTTGATCTGTCCACGGATCGCAGGGATACTCGCAGCCAGAGCAATGATCATAAGCGTCACGGCGAAGATGGCGGCGATAAGAAAATAGCCCCGCTCGCCGTTCGCTTGCCGGTGACGTGTTGTTACAAAGCGAAACATACGAAAGCTTATGTCTGCGGGCTGGTCAGCGGCAGCGTCTGCTTGTTGCTGTTCAAGATGTCTTCCATCTCTACGCTGGCGTTGTTGATCTTGACTATGCGATAGCGCTTGTTGATGACCTGGCCCTCGGTGCCCACGAAGACGTCGTCGCCTGAGGTGCTGGATAAGAAAACACGCTTCGGCTGGCCGGCTTGCGTGGCGAATCCGTAGAACTTTAGCGGGATGGGCGGCGGTGGCGGAGGACCCTGATTAGCGAGTCTCTGCTGCTCATCCTCTTGCTGCTTTTTCACAAACGCAGGGTCCGGCTTCGGGATCACAATGTCGGGTTGATCGGAGAATATATTCCGCTTCGTGCCTTCGTATTGCTGATCCTCGCTACCTTTGAGTAAGTCAAAATGCAACGCGGGATCAAGGGAAGCAGTCTGCTGCAGTTTGTTTGCCGCGGGCCATTTCTGTGAAGAACGGTCCGTGTTGCGCGGAGCCTTCTTAGCGTCGGTGGTCGAAGTTGTGGCGGTGGTTGCGGCTGTGCTCGGAGCATTAGAGCGATTACTGAGTGAATACGGCAACGCGATCGCAGCGATCACCGCCAATACGACAAGTGCGATCGTCTTGTTCCGGTTTTCGGCGCCTATCTGCATTATTTCTTCTTCGCACCCGTCACTGGTTTAGGAGCAGACGCCTTTGGCGATACTGCGGCTTTCCTGGCCGGCTTCTCAGGCGTTTGGTCGGAATCCTCTGCTGCCGGCTTTTCCGGCTCCGCAGCGGCCAGATTTGCGGGACGCAAACATGTGCCGAACCGCAACGTGAGCCGTACCGTGTTGGCGCCCTTTTGGTCAGACTTCTGGTCTTCGAGTGACAGCCCGTCCACGATGAGGAACATCTTGTCCCGCTCCACCGCGTTGATGAACTTCGCCAAGTGCGAATATTCGCCGCTTAGCTGTGCTTCCACTACGACCGCGCGCAGGGAAGGGATGTCCGTATCAAAATTCTCGTACTTCACATCACTGAGTGTGATGTTCTCTGCTGTCGCCAGCTTGCCCAGTTCCTCGGATACATCTGATTGCCGCTCCGGCAGCCGATGACGATAGAACGACGTGATGTCTTCATTCGTTTTGACGAGTTTTTCCGGCAGTCCGCGCAGCGGCGCCACACGCTGCTCTTTGATCTCAAGTTCTTTATTCGTCTGCTTCAGTTCGCTGTTGAGGTCGGCATTCGAGGCGCCGATCGGGGTGGCAAGGTACAGCCCGGAAAGAATGATGATGACGATGAGCACCACCGAAGCCGCGGCAAAACGCTTTCGCGTGTTCCTTAGGTCTGCCATCAGGACCTGCCCTTCTTCAGGTCGGGAACATATTGGGAGACGATATCGACCGTCAACACTTGGCGATTATCTTTAGTGTCTTTCTTGGCGTGCTCGGCGCGGATCGATGGCTGAAAAAAGCGCGGTGATCCTTCCATGTTCCGAGCGAGTTTAATGGCATCTTCGCGACGCTCGGTGGCGACCACCAAAGTGAATTCAATCTGTCCCTGCCGGTTGATCTGCGGTTTGATGGAGACCACCTGCACGCCTGAGGGCATGACCGTCTCAAGATCAGAGAGCACCCGTGTCCAGCT
>JAICLA010000280.1 GCA_025927695.1 Terriglobales bacterium
GATGGACCGCGTGGATGAGATCTCTGCCGGCAGTGTCGCCATTCAGGATTACAAGACTGGCAAAGCGAAGAATGAGAAATTTGCCGAAGACAGCCTGCAATTGACGATCTATGCGCTGGCAGCGAAGCGCGAAGGCATGCGCGCGGACAAGGTCAGCATTTACAACCTGGAAAACGATACGGTGATCGAGGTGGATCGCAGCGACAAAGACCTGGCGGACGGGGAACGCGAGATCAAGAAGGCGGCGAAGGGGATCCGTGACGGCGAGTTCACGCCGAAGCCTAGTTTCGGGTGCAAGTGGTGTGCGTATGCGTCGATCTGTCCGGCGAAGGAAGAACGCGTGATCTCCATCACGAAGACGGTTGCGGCGGTGCAGTAAGAGAAGACTTATGCAGATATTGATTTGGGTGATCATCGGAGCGCTGGTCGGAGCGGGAGTGGCGTGGCTTGTGGGTCGGGCAGCGTCAGCGAAGGCAACCGAGCGGGTGCGCGGCGCGGAGCAGCAGGCAGCTAGTCTGGCAAAGGACGTGTCCGTCGAGCGCGCGAGCGGCCTGCAATTGCGCGCCGAAGCGGAGCGCGCGAAGGCGACGCTGGAGAGCGAGCGCAAAAGCTTCGAGGAACAAAAAGCATTGATCGCGGAGAGCGAGAAGCAGTTCAAAGAATCATTTGCCGCCATCGCCTCAGAAGCTTTACAGAAGAACAACGCCGACTTCCTGCAGCTGGCGAAAACGAAGCTTGAGGGGCAACAGATCCAGGCGACCAAAGAATTGGAATTGAAGAAGCAGGCCGTAGAGTCGCTAGTGAACCCGCTGGCCGAGACGCTCGCCAAACTACAGAAAGAAGTCCACGAAGTCAGCGGCGGCCAGAAAGACCTCAAGACTGAGACGTCACGATTGGTGACAGCATTGCGCACGCCGGTGCATCGCGGGCGCTGGGGCGAAGTTCAGTTAAAGCGGGTGGTCGAGCTTGCGGGAATGGTGGACCGCTGTGACTTCCACGAGCAGCTCACTTTCACAACGGATGAAGGCGCGAAGCAGCGGCCCGACATGACCATTCACCTGCCAAACGGGCGCGAGATCGTGGTGGACTCTAAGGTCGCCTTCGATGCTTTCTATGACGCCATGGCCACGGAAGACGAGACCATCCGCGTGGCAAAGCTTAAACAGCACGCCGCGCAGGTGAAGACACATCTTACGAAACTTTCAAGCAAGTCCTATTGGTCGCAACTCGATTGCACTCCGGAGTTCGTCGTTGCGTTTCTTCCAGGCGAAGTTTTTTTCAGCGCCGCGCTGCAACAAGACCCGAGTCTGATCGAATATGGTGCCGAAGAGGGTGTGATCCTCGCCACGCCGACCACGCTGATCGCACTTCTGAAGGCCGTCGCCTATGGATGGCGCCAGGAGCAGCTCACCGTGCACGCGCTCGAGATACAGGAACTCGGACGTCAGATGTATGAACGCCTTTGGAAGCTGGTGGACAAACTGGACAAGGTCCGCGAACGGATCGACCAGTCTGTGAAGGCGTTTGATGAGTCAGTGGGATCGCTGAATCATCTGCTGGCTCCGGCCAAGAAATTTCACGAGCTAGGAGCGGCCGGTGGTGAAGAGATATTGTCAATCGAGACGGTAGAACGTTCGCCACGTGGGTTGCCCGAACGGAAAGACCAGGCTGCCGCGCAGTTGAAGTTGAAGAGGCTAGCTGCTGCTGCGGGCGATGAGATCGAGGACTAGGCCCGCATCTAGTGCACAGCGATAGCGATCGTTCGCACAAATAGCGTGCTCAGGATGACATCGCAAAATTTAAGGGGACCTCTTTCGGAGGTCCCCTTATGGTTGCCGTTCAGATCAGTTACTTCTTTTTCTTTGCGGCCTTTTTTGCCTTTTTCTTGGTTGCCATTTTTCTATTCTCCCTTTGAGTGACGTTTCCGTCACATTGCTGAAAAGTTTAAGTCATTGAAAAACGATGTCAAGAAAAAAGTGAGGGTCGCGGGTACTCATGGGGTGCGCGTCGCCGAGCGAGCGAGATCATTTTCCCGCGTGCGGTAGCAGGAGGCTGAGCGCGAGACCGCTGAGCGTGTCTTGCCACGCATGCGCCATCATGCCGGGACGTATGCTCTTCCTGAAATATGCAAGTGTGCCGAACATCGCGCCATACAAGGCGATGATGAACATCTGCTGCGCGCCCTGGTAGAGATGTCCCACGCCGAAAATCAGCGCTGAGAGTGCGATCCCCGCGGCGGCATTGCGGGTGAGAGCGGTGAACTGGCGCTGCAAATATCCGCGGAAGACAAATTCCTCGCACAGTCCTGCGGTGATAGAAAGCGCGATCCATAAAACAATCTCGCGCGGCGTGTGCGGAATCAGTTGCGCGAAGCTCTTCGCCGCTTCAGGCAGATCGTTGAGCGTTGTCGCTTTGCCGTGGTTCAACGCGAACTTTATTCCAGCGAGACAAACCGCAGACGCGAGCCAGAAGCCGGCGGCAATGGCTATGTCAATAAGGAAGTCATCGAAGCTCTTCCATCTTCCGCCGATGACCTCGACCAACCTCACTTTGCGCGCGCGCATTCCGATGTAGCAGAGTGCGGCGAGCAACCACAGCCACACGAGAGTGGTGACGTACTGGCCGAAGGGACTGACTGGATTTGGGATATTACGGCGCGCATCCATCGTCTTCGCCGACATTAGCGAAACGCAGACCATGATGACGATGACGACGAATGTATGAATGTAGGACGCTACCGGAGTCGGAACAGATGGGCCGCCGGGCATCGCTGAGGGATTGTCGATATTAGAGATGGGTTCGATGACGGTCGGGTTTAGAGGCTGGTCCATGGTTTCTCCGCGTCCGATGAAGGGCCACGGTCATCTTATAATGAAGAGTTCAAACTTGAGTAGATGCAATCATCCTAGTGAGGAGCGGCAAAATGGCGCAGTACAAAGATTCTGATGTGGTCATCATCGCGGGAGCCCGTACACCGATCGGCAAATTCCAGGGCTCGCTCTCCGATTTCAGCGCGGTCCAGTTGGGCGCTATCGCAGTGCGCGAGGCGGTATCGCGTGCGAAGGTGGATCCGGCGAAGGTCGATGAATGCATCATGGGCAATGTGGTTTCGGCCGGACTTGGACAAAACCCTGCGCGACAGGCGGCGCTCGGTGGCGGACTTCCTGACACGGTCGGCGCGCTCACGATTAATAAGGTCTGCGGCTCGGGGCTGAAAGCGGTCGGGTTGGCGGCGCAAGCGATCCAGACCGGCAATGCTGAGATCGTGGTGGCTGGGGGTATGGAGTCA
>JAICLA010000262.1 GCA_025927695.1 Terriglobales bacterium
CGCGTGATCACGGCCAGTGTGAAGTATCGGGAGATGAAGTTTGTGGGCGACGATGGCGAAGTCTCAGACGCGTTCTTCAGCGTGGTGTCCAGCGTGGAAGGCGAAGAGGGCGCGCCTGTGGGCAAGCTGTTTGGCGACGACTAGTTGATCCAGTGCCTAGTGGCCAGTGACTAGTGGCTAGCGAAAGGCAACCGCAACAGCAAAGGCAAGCGCTAAATCTTTTGAACGTGGATCAAGACAGACAAACGAAAGATGAAAGCAGATAACGCGCTTGACATTCAAAGCGCAAAGCAGCTATTAATGGATAACAACGTTCGGTATCGCTATATCAGATTGATATACCGATTTTCGGACACGGTCGGTTTTGCTAGCCACTAGCCACTGAATAACTATTACCATTGCCCATCCAGTAAATAGCCCTGACGTGACTTTTCCGAATCCAAGGTATGTAATAAGTTCATCTGCGCCGGGCGAGTAACGAACCCTACATATATTGTGAGCAGGTCCGGCGGGCGTCCCTTCAAACGAGTTGTGCCACTTCATCTTTTTAGCTGTTCGGTTTAATCGATCCAGATCTGGAAGACATGTACCAAAAATCGAGGGAGAAAACGATGCGACGAATCTTTTTATTGCTGTCGATGATGGCGATGCTGGCGTTCTTTGCCGGATGCAGCAAGCCAAGCGAGCCAGCCAGCACAACCGACGCGAATGGAAATGCACAACAAGCTGCGCCCGCCAACAATAATGCGACTGCCGCCAATAATGCGGCGCCTGCAAATGGTGCGACCGCGAGCCGAGGAACCAGAGCGAATCCGCCTGCAGGAATGACGCCTGCTGCGCCGGTTGCGACGGTTGTGCCTGCAGGAACGGTCGTGACTGTGCGTTTGGGCGAGACGCTGGGATCGAAGACCAGCACCTCAGGCCAAGGATTCAGTGCCACGTTGGCTGAGCCGCTTGTGGTTGGCGGACGCGAGCTCGCGCCGAAAGGTGCTTCGGCGGCCGGAACAGTCGTGGATGCGCAACCGCTGGGCAAGTTCAAGGGCGGAGCGCGGCTCGAGTTGCGGCTGACGTCGATCACGCTCAACGGACAGCAAGTGGCAGTGAACACTTCCACGGTTGACCGCGCAGTGAAAGGCAAAGGCAAGCGCAGCGCGGTGATGATCGGCGGCGGCGCAGGATTGGGTGCGCTGATCGGCGGCCTGGCGGGCGGCGGTAAAGGCGCGGCCATCGGCGCAGGCGCAGGCGCTGCTGCGGGAACTGGCGGAACTTACTTCACGGGCAACAAAGAAATAGTGTTGCCGGCGGAGACCGCGTTGAGTTTCAAGCTGAAGGATGCGGTGGAAGTGAAGTAGCAGTCAGCACCGAGCACCTAGCATCAAGTTGCAAGCGGGGCCGAATAAGGCCCCGTTTTTATTTGCAATTTGCGATTTCTGATTTGTAATTGTCGTCGAGGATGCGCGCATGAATAGTTGGTTAGTGTGGAGCTTGATGTCGGCGGCGTTTGCTGGTGCGACGGCGATCTTGGCGAAGATCGGCGTGAAAGATGTAGATAGCAACTTAGCCACAGCGATTCGCACCGTAGTGATCGTGGTGTTCGCGTGGTCGGTTGCGATGTTCACGAATACGCAGTCGCTGGCGACCATCCAGCGCAAGACATGGATATTCCTGGCGCTGTCTGGACTCGCAACCGGACTGAGTTGGCTGTGCTACTTCCGCGCGCTGCAGCTGGGCGAAGCGTCAAAGGTCGCGCCCATCGATAAGTTGAGCGTGGTGTTCGTGCTGGTGCTAGCGGCGCTATTCCTGCACGAGAAGATGACGTGGCACCACTGGGTAGGCGGCGGACTGATCACTTGCGGCGCAGTGGTATTGGCTTGGGCGTGATTACTTCTGCTTGGCGTCTTTGATGAGGACAACGTCGGCTTCAGTGTGTCCGCGCTGGATGGCGATCTGCTTGCCGTCAGGTGAGACCTTCAGGTCAGAGATGAACTCTTTGGTGAAGTGGGTAAGTTGGCGGATAGGTTTCATCTGGAGCGAATAGAGCCACACGTTGTCCACACCCTTGTCACGAATGACCTGCACAAAGTTCTTGCTGTCTGCGGTGAAGCGCACGACGCCTGTGGAGCGGAAATCAAAAGGCACAGTAGAAGGTTTTTCTTTTGAACCAGTCTTGAAAATGCCGATTTGAAATTGCAATGGGCCGGTCACTACCGGGACGGTCAGCAATGAGCCATCAGGAGAAAGTTCAAAATCGTTACTACTGGGAGCCTTGGCGACGAATTCAGGCTGACCTCCTTCGATGTTGACGCGCATGATGGTGTCTGCATTGGTCTCATCCTGGTAATAAACCCATGGATCGTTACCGGTGATGGCACAGCGCGCGCCGGTATCGCGACGTCCGCTAGTGAGTTGTTTCAGATTGCCGCCATTCAAATCGGAACGCCAAAGGTTAACGGCGAAATCCGCCGTATGGAAGGCACTGGAGAAGACCAGGTATTTGCCTTCGCAGACTGCGGCTGCGGCAGATGGATGCTCAGAATCGTTGATGATCGGCGCGGACGAGCCGCCCTTGGGAGAGTAGCTGGTGATCTTGAAATCAGAATCGGCAATCACATTGCCGTCCGATGACCAAGTAAGGTTGTTCGATGGGTGATGGAAGGTGAGTTGTGTGGCATTTGCATCAGAGCCGTTCTCGAAGGGAATGACGTAAACGTCATATTTGATGTCACGCAAGATGGTGGCGATTATCTTGCCATCACTGGAAACGCCTACATTGTTGTAGGTGTTCAGATCGTTAGTCACTGAACGGAAATTGCCGTCAGGATATGTCACGATGCCGATCTGTGTGCGGGTGAAAGCGGTGTCTTTGCCTGAGAAGGTGACGGCTAATTCCTTGCCCGATGGGAACCACGCGATGGAGTTAATAGCGTTGTATCGCGACTGGTAAAAGATGGTCTGCTTGCCGGTCTGTACATCCAAAGCTGAGACAGAACCGATGGCATCTTTCGTGGGCTGAACCAGGGCAAGCGCAATGACTTTTCCGTCCGGCGACCAACTGATCTGGGGGTTGGGCGTAGGCAGATTCGCGACGAGCACATCGCGCTGATTCCCGCCATCGATGTCGCAGACGATCAGTCGGTACTTGCCGGTCTCAGGACTGTTTGCGCGATAGAAGGCGAGCTGCTTGCCGTCAGGCGAGAAAGTGACGTTGCTGTCAATGTCGGTCACGAGCTTGCGCGGATCGCCGCCAAGCACGGGAGCGCGGAAAAGAAAATAAACCGGGCGATTCTCCGGTGAATTGCGTGTGAAGTAAATGAAGTTGCCGTCTGGGGAAAAACTCAGGCCGCCATATTGGACGTCACCAGCGGGAACGATCTGCGTGTTGCTCTCGCTGGGAATATTGCGGATCCAGAGACCGGTCTGCCCCTGGGAGTCGCGCTGCGTATAAAGGATGTACTTGCTGTCAGGTGAGACGGCGACAAGACCGACTGTACCTGAATCGGTGACCTTGGTTAGCGTGGTGTGATCGAAGGCTACCGATTGATTACGCGTGATCAACGTGTACACGCCGAAGACGGCCGCTGCGAGAATGGCCACGATGAAAAGCAATCCACCTGTCGTTGTAGCCCAATGCTTCTTCGCGGTGGCGATGACTACAGAGCTGCCGGAGGTGTGATGGCTCGCGGCCGGCGCTGCAGGGGTGGAAACATGCGAAGTAAGTGCGGCTGTCGCAGCGGCTATGC
>JAICLA010000042.1 GCA_025927695.1 Terriglobales bacterium
ACCGCGCGGCGAAGTTCCAAGCCCTTGCCTTTGACTTCCCTGACTACTGCCAACTGACGACTGACTACTGATCTCACGGACAATGATCGGCTGCAGCACACCCTGCTCGCGGATACTCGCCGCCAACTCCGCCAGCGCGACTTCATCCACCTTGCCGCGCGTCTGATAAGGATTGCGCTCGATCGCCTCGACGGCGATCAGCTTCGCGCCGGCGAGGGCGTCTTTGTCGGCGACGACAGTTACGGTTAGTGCCCCATCCTTATCGCCGCGGTTTTGTTCTTGCGGCGATAGGGTGGGGACCATAACTCCTGTCCCACCCACGTTAGATCCCATCGGCGGCCGCGACACCTGCCGCCCCGGCAACAACGCATCGAGGCCCCGACCTAATCCAGTTCGTTTCTCGCTCATGATTTTTTATCCGTTCGCACTCGTGTTCTCTGCCCCAGTCAGGACGCGGGTGATGCCCAGACTGATCCAAACTTGCGCCGGCAGAATCGCTGTAGCATCTTCTTCCGCCTGCCGGAGGCCTGCGCGCAACGCGCGCCGTTCAAATGCTTCGCTTTTCGTCCGCCGCTAACACCTTCTGGATTAGTTTAAGCTTAAACTAATTTCCATCCGCATGAACACTGGCGATTCGCATCACTGCGGCTGCTTCTCTTCTTCCCGCGTGGGGCTCATCTCCCGCTCGATCGCATCTTCCGCCGACGCGCCGACAGCCGCTTCCATCAGCGCTTCCGTAGTCTTCTTCCCTGCCGCCCGCGCGCCGGACAAACGTCCCATGATCTCTTTCGCCAGCTTGATATAACTCTCGGCGCCGCGCGAGCGCGCGTCATAGACTAGCGCCGGCTTTCCGTAGCTAGGCGCCTCCGCCAAGCGAACGTTGCGCGGAATCGTCGTCTTGAAGAGCTTGTCACCAAAGAATTTCTTCAGCTCCGCGGTGACCTGCTGCGCCAGGTTGGTGCGATCGTCATACATAGTCAGCACCACACCTTCAATCTCCAGCGACGGGTTCAGCGCGAGGCGGATGCGGTCGATCGTGTCGAGCAATTCGCTCACACCCTCTAGCGCGAAGTACTCCGCCTGCATTGGAATCAGGACGGAATCGGCTGCGACCAGCGCGTTGAGCGTAAGTAGATCCAGTGCTGGCGGACAGTCAAGAACGATGAAATCGAAATCGGCGCGCAGAGTATCGAGCGTGCCGCGGAGACGAAATTCGCGGTTCTCGGCGTCCACCAATTCGAGGTTCGCGCCAATCAGATTCTTGTGAGCTGGGATGATGCTGAGGTTTTCCAGCTCCGTCGGCTGGACCGCATCTGCGGCGGCGCAGTCCGCCATGAGCACGCTATATGTGCTTAGGCGGTCCGGATCGCGGAGGAAGCCGAGTCCACCGGTGGAGTTTGACTGCGGATCGCAGTCGACCAGCAGCGCGCGTGTCTCGGCGGCGGCGAATGAGGCCGCTAAGTTGATGGCGGTTGTGGTCTTTCCCACGCCGCCTTTTTGGTTGGCGACCGCTATGATTCGAGCCGAATTACTCATTTATAGGTGTAAATATAGCAGTGCGATGGAATTGACGCACTTGTGGATTGTGTGGAACGGGGCCTTAGATATGAGGAAAAAGGCAAGAATGTTCCACGTGGAACACTGTGGATATCTTCTCAGGCAGGTTTTCAGGCGTTGCTGGTAATTTAAAATTGTTCCACGTGGAACGCTGTGGAAAACTTCCGAGATAAGGTACCACTTTAGTCAACAGGGGAGTTGGCTGTAAGTTGTTTACTATCTTGAGTATAACTGGATAAGTCTCCCACCCTAACGGCTAAAACCGGAAGATATCCGTAAGAAAACAGGCGATTTCGGCACATACCATCCCACCATTGCGAACCGGAATCAAGTTAGCCTGCGATATAGGCAGTTATGCGAGGGTTACTAGTTTGGTTCTAGGTTAGAAAAGCTGACTTTTCGGCTCCGTCTTGCTCGGAAAAGCGCAGGAATCCTTTGAACCAAGCTAATTTCTTAGGTTCGGTGCTATATTGGCGCGCAAGAGTCGAAAATGAGCCCGGAAGAGATCATTAGCGTGGAAGCAACGCCTGCGGAATCTGGAGCGGCGAACGGCCCCAGAACCGCAGCTCAGCCCACACCTGCTAGTAGCAAAAGGGACAGCGGCCCGGTATCGAACCGGATCGTTTCGCTGGACGTGTTTCGGGGCATGACTATCGCCGGGATGATCTTGGTGAACAATTCTGGTGGGCCGAGCTATGGTCCGCTGGATCACGCTGAGTGGAATGGGTGGACACACACAGACCTGATTTTTCCTTTCTTTATGTTTATTGCCGGTGCGTCGATGGCGCTGAGTTTTTCGCGGCGAAAGTCAAAAGCTTTCACCGCGAAGGGCGCGGAGGACGCAAATGAAAATAAGGTTGGAGCAGAGGCGCTGCGACGTGAGTTGATGTGGCACGCGGTGCGGCGCGGCGCGACCATATTTCTTATCGGATTATTTCTTAATCTTTATCCGTGGTTTTTTGACGCGCATCGGTATGCGACTTTGCGGATCCCGGGTGTGCTGCAGCGGATCGGGTTTTGTTATGTGTTTGCGGGGATGATCTATTTGTGGACCTCTAGTAGCCAGTTGCCAGTAGTCAGTAGTCAGGAAGATCAAGATCAAAATCAAAAGCAGATTCCTCCCTTCGGTCGGAATGACAATCGAAGAAGAGCTCGGGTCGCAATCATGGTTGCAGGGCTGTTGGGATATTGGGCGGCGATGAAGTTGATACCGGTACCGGGATATGGAGCGGGGGACTTAGCTCCTACGCACAACCTGGCGGCTTATATCGATAACGCCATCTTTGGCGTGCAGCATATGTGGCAGCATCGGGCTTGGGATCCGGAAGGATTGTTGAGCAGTGTGCCAGCGATATGCACGATGTTGATCGGAACGTTCGTGGGGGAGTTGTTTGTTGCAAGTAGGCAGTTGTCAGTAGCCAGTAGTCAGGAAAAGAACGCTCGTGCGGATAGTTTGCAGAATGATAGGGGTACTTCGGCCAAGAGCGGGCCTAAGGATGACAAAACAGATAGGTTTGCAGATTTACAAAGTACTTGGCAATACAAAGTAAAGAGATTGATCGCGTGGGGAATCGCGTTTGTTGTTATTGGCGAGGTTTGGAACATCTGGTTTCCGATCAATAAGAACCTTTGGACTAGTTCTTATGTCATGTTCACGGCCGGGTACGCGATGTTGGCGCTGGCGGCTTGTTATTGGATCGTTGACGTTAAAGGGTGGCGGAAGTGGGCTACGCCGTTCCTGGTGTTTGGATCGAATGCCATCCTGGTGTTCACCCTTTCTACCTGGGTGACGAAGATATTGCTGATCACGCATGTGCCGAACGGGAAGGGTGGGTCGATGTCGGCTTGGAGTTGGGTGATCGTGAACAGCTGGCGTCCGCGCGTTTGGTTGCTGGGGGCGGATGTACGGAATAGCTCGCTGGCGTTCGCGCTAAGTTATGTGCTGATATGGTTGGCGGTGATGTGGTGGTTCTGGCGGAAGAAAATATTCGTGAAAATCTGAGAGGCTTTTTTACCGCAAAGGACGCTAAGGAACGCGAAGGGAACTAAAAGGCGAGATGAGAAGCAAAGTGATGTATGTGACGGCGGGAGCGCTGCTGGTGGCGGCGATGATATTTGCGTGGACCGGTTTGCACGGGAATGCGGGCATCGATGCGGGGAACTCGGTGGGTATGTGGAAGCTGCGCTTGAATGGCGAAGTCACAGGATGGCACGCGCTGGCTACTATATTTTGCGCGGTCGTCGGCTTTTTGTTGCTGGTGGTGGGGATCATTAAGGATGTGGTGGGAAAGGACTAAAGAAATTGCCGTCCGGCCCCGCTTGGAGACAAGGAGAACTTGCGTATGAAAACTATTTCTGTCCGCGCCCATCGCTCGAAAGCAACTCGCGTCAAATCGGGTCGCGCAAGCTCTTTGCTCATCCCTTCGCGGCCGAGAAACGGCATTTTGAAAAGGGCGGCGCTGGGAGTGATGGTTCTGGCACTGGTTGCGTCCGCGTTGGGGCAGAGCCGGACGGGAATCGTACACTTTGAAAATTCCGGAGCGCCGGCTGCACAGGCGGATTTTCAGACGGGGCTGACGCAACTGCATAATTTTCAATATGAGCAGGCGGAAAAGCTATTTCAAAAGGCCGAGGTGGCAGACCCAAACTTCGCCATGGCCTATTGGGGCGAAGCGCTGACGCATGTGCATCCGCTGTGGAACTATGAGGACCTAGATGGCGCACGCAAAGTCCTGCTGAAACTGGCGCCCACGGCGGAAGAACGAATCGCCAAAGCGAAGACACCGCGCGAGAAAGAATACTTTCGCAGCATTGAGACATTGTTTGGCGAGGGAGACCGCGACACGCGAAACGCGCGCTACTCTGATGCACTGGCGCAGGTACATGAACATTATCGGAAGGACGTAGATGCGGCGGCGCTATATGCCTTGTCATTACTAGGCAAGCAGTTGAAGCGGGACCCGGCGCTTTACATGCGGGCGGCGGCGGTTCTGGAAGATTATTTCCCCACGAACCAACAGCATCCAGGTGTGGTGCATTACCTGATCCACAGCTATGACGATCCAGTGCATGCGCCGCTAGGAATGCGGGCAGCGCGGCTGTATGGGAATATTGCGCCTGATTCCGGACACGCGCAGCACATGACGTCGCACATCTTTATCGCGATGGGCATGTGGCCGGAGGTGATCCACGCAAACCTCGAGGCATTGGCCACTTCAACACGTTTGAGCGAAGCAGGAGCCGAGTTCGCGGCGGTCTGCAATCATGCAAGCTCATGGCTTCTCTATGGATATTTGCAAATCGGTGAGGTTGAGAAGGCGCACGACGTAGTAGCGAACTGCGTGCCCAAAACATTGGCTGCGCCTCCGGACAGAACAGCATACGGCTATGCGCAAGAGATGACGGCTCATTACGTAATTGGCGCACAAAAGTGGAACGATCCCCTATTGCAACAGATGGCAGCGCCGGACAAGTTTCCGCGCGCGCTGGCCACTTACTGGTACATCCATGCCATAGCCGCGGCGAACCGAGGTGACATGGATGAGGCGCAGAAAGATTACGACGCTTTAAAGAAGACACATGAGGCCATCGTGGTAGAGATGAAGAGAGCTGTGCATCCGAACAGCGCCATTGAACAATATGCGGCGGTGGAAGAACGGCAAGTAGAGGCGACTCTGTTGCTGGCGCGTGGAGATCAGAGCGGAGCGTTGGAGCTTCTAAAGCAGACCATGAAGATGGAGACGGAAATACCGTTTGAGTTTGGTCCGCCGGAGGTTCCGAAGCCGACTGCGGAGATGTATGCGGAGTTGCTGATGAAGATGAACAAAGCAGCCGATGCGATGGCGGTGCTTCATGAACAACTATCACGCACGCCGGGCAGAACGGCGACGCTCAGTGATCTGCGCGACGCGGCCAAGATGGCGGGAGATGCAGTGGCGCAGAAATCCGCCGATGATCTACTGGCGACGAACTTGCGACAACAAACTAAATGAAGAGTTGTAAGGAACGATAAGGCCGCCTGCGGGCGGCCTTTGTGCTGTTCCGTTTTGGTGAACGGGTTATTACGCTGAAGCAATTTCCACAAGACATGCATTGAGTCTCATTACTATTCGTGATAGTTTCTCTGACGCACGAACGGGCCCCGACTTACAACTGCCAGTCACCTGAGGTGATCATGAAGCGTTGTAGACGTTCAGGCTATTTGCTGTTTTCCCACCTGCTGTTCTTACTTACCATCTTATTTGCGCAATCTGTTGCCGTCGCACAGTGCGGCGTTGAGCGATGGAGCGTGAAGACCGGCACTGATGCCGACAAGAACCTAGTCAATCTGAGTTCGACGAGCGCCACGACCATTGCGGCGATGAGGGCGCTAACGGCACCGAATCCCATACCGGCGAACAATCGCGTGTCACCTACGGAGACGACGGAGTGGGTGATCAATGCGACGCTCACGGAATATAAGCTGGAGAGCGACAGCGATTATCACCTGGTGATCCAGGACGCGAGCGGGAACACGATGATCGCGGAGATACCTTCGCCGAGTTGCGTGGGAACGGGAAGCGTGTTCACCAGCGGCATCACGAATGCGCGCAACGAATTCAACGCCAAGTACACGGCAACCACAAGTTTCAAGACGGCGAACATCCCGGTGCAGATCAAGGGCGTGGGCATGTTCGACTTTCTGCACGGGCAAACAGGCGTGGCGCCGAATGGCATCGAGATACATCCGGTGCTGGACATTATTTTTAATCCGACATCGAACCCGGATTTTGGCATCTCTGCTTCGCCTACGAGTATGAGTGTGGCTCCGGGAAGCTCGGGCACTTCCACGATCACGACAACGGTGAGCGGCGGATTCAATTCTGCTGTTTCGCTTAGCGCGAGCGGCATGCCGAGTGGAGTGACGGCGGCGTTCACGCCGACGTCAATCGCGGCACCGGGTAGCGGCACGTCTTCTTTGAAGTTGACGGTTAGTTCGACGGCGGCTGCGGGGACTTATCCCATCACGGTGACGGGAACGGGCGGCGGCAAGACGCACACCACAAGCGTGTCACTGACGGTGACAACGTCCGGCGGTGGCGGAGGGACTACGCAGATCCTGGGGAATCCGGGATTTGAGAGTGGAAATGTAACTTGGACAGCGACCAGCGGCGTGATCACCAGTTCCTCGAGTGAGGCGGCGCACAGTGGAAGCTGGAAGGCGTGGCTGGATGGATACGGCACAGCGACGACCGACACGCTGATGCAGCAGAAGGCGATATCTTCCACGGCTACGGCGGTGTCGCTGCAGTTCTATCTGCACATAGATACGGCGGAGACTACAACCACCACGCAATACGACACGCTCAAAGTGCAGATACGCAATTCGAGTGGAACGGTGCTGGCAACTCTGGCGACCTATTCCAACCTCAATCACAACACGGGTTACTCACTGAAGACGTTTAACCTGCTTAGCTACAAAGGGCAGACGATTCAGGTGTATCTGGTGGGCGTGGAAGATGGAACGCTGCAAACATCATTCGTGGTGGATGATTTTGCGCTCAACGTAACGCAGTAGAGATGCGGTCGAAAAGAACGACTAAAGAAAAGGAGAAAAGCTTATGAGCAGAAGAATCTCGCTAACACTGCTTTCGATCGCAAGCCTGGTGATGTTGGGAAGCGCACAAAATACCAGTAGCGATCTATTGCCGGATGAAGATGGTGGACAGGTGCGGGTGGTGCGCGCGGATAGTGGCGCGTCCACGGTGAGCGGCAAGGAAGTGGCCGCGATCCACGCGCCTAAACAAGTGAGCATGTTCTACGGTGGAACGTGGGCGGAGGAAGGCAACCGCGCACAAGAGCAGCAGCTGACGAACTTGCTGACTTCGGCCGGGTCGGCGAAGCAGCAGGAGATGCAGAAGTCGCAGATGCGCGCGGTGGAATCCCGCAATTCGTTCGTGGAAGATTTCACAGACATGAGGCTGCATCCGCCGCTGACCGACTTGGGCATCCAGCGGCAGATCCAGACCTGGATCACGACCGGAGCGATGCAAGCTCCGCAAGCGAATTCAGTGTATGTGATCTATCTGGGTCCGGGAGTGCGGTCGATGCTGCGGGATAAAGTCGGTGGACAGGATTACCTGGGCTACTACAGCTTGGTGCATCTGGACGTGGGAACGGTTGTGTATGCGGTTGTTCCGTATGACATGGATACAACGCGTATGCAGCAGACGGCGCAACGGTTGATGATGGAAGCGGCTATTGATCCGCCGGCGGCTAAAAGGCAGTAATCAGTAGATAGTCGTCAGAAAAAACAAAGGCACGGCTTGCGCCGTGCCTTTTCTGATTGTTGGAACTTTAGCGGGATGTGGTGTCTTCGAGGTCGTAATCGAAATTCACTACGGGACCATCGAGTACCTTAAGTTCTTCCTCTTGAGCACTTCCTTTTTGCTCTTTGCGCTGATCACGCCGCGCGGACTTTTCAAGGCGCTTTTCCTGGCGCTTCATCTCTTTTTGGCGTTTGCCGAAAGTAGAACCTGCCATGGGAGTCTCCTTTATGTATGAATGATTACATTCTATTGTACAGGGTGAGTGGGTGGATGTCAGTGGGTGTGGATTTCAGGCCGTGCGCTGGTATTACGGAGTAAAAGCAAATTGGTGGATGCCCACCCTATCGCCGCCTAAAACAAAATCGCGGCGATAAGGGATGGGGCACGGTTTGTCTTACTTACATGCTGGAGTTGCTGGCGGCCCGGGAAGATTGGGAAGCGGCGCTAGCTTGTGTTCCTGCAGATAGGAGTTGGCGGCAGCAAAGGATGGTGCGTTCACCAGTTCCTTCCATTGAGCCAGGCGTTTTTCGAGCGCTTGGCAGGTGTCGCGAACGGCGTCAACTAGTGCGCCTGCAGGACGTCCGTCGCCGGAGCCGATCATCCCGGCTAGGCGATTGAGCTCGCGGTTGATGGGCCCGATGCCGAGATCGCGCGGGGAGCCGTCACGGATGCGGTCGAACTCCTGCGCGTAAGCGTCGAGTGGATTGGCGGGTGCGGCGGGTGCGCCGCCTTGGCCGCGGCGTTGGAATTCGTTCTCTTCTTCCATTTCTTCTTTGGGATTGTTGCCGCGTTCGAGTAATTCCGTGGCTTGGGCTACTTCCATCGTTCCCACCCTATCCGCAACAGACGCGGATAAGGGTGGGGCACAGATCAATGATGAAGTTTGATTCGCGGCTGGTGTTGGTGGTGGCAAGGCTTTCTTGCGGTCTTCAATTGCGGTGCGCAGCGGTTCGAGAGTGTTAAAGGCGTCATAGGTGACGGACATCTGATCGGCGATGTTGCGCTCGGTGTCGAGTTGCAATTGCAGGTCTGCGGTCGTGGCATGAACGCGTGGGTCGAGTTCGACGTGCAGGGGCTGCGTGTATTTCTGTCCGTTGACGGTGAGCTCGACGGTGTATTCGCCGGGGACTGCGAGCGGACCTTGCGGCATCTCATGTGGAGTCTTGCCGGGAATGGTGTGATCAGCGAGCGTGTACTCGATGTACTCCGTGGTGTTTCCGTAGTAGCTGTAACGAAGCTGTTTGTAATCGGGATAGCGGAAGTCCCAAGCGAAGCGGTTGATGCCGGCTTTGTTCGAGAGTGTGGCCGGTTCTTCAAACCAATAGTCAGGGACGTTCTTGGGGGCACGGTCGTAGGCGGCGGGTTTCGTGGTGTATTCGCGGACTAGATTGTGTTGCGCATCGAAGATCTGCAGTTTCATGCTGGATGCTTCGGCGGCGGAGAGCGGCGCGGTGAGGAAGTAATCAATGATGGCGCCGTCGAGCGGGTTCTCACCGTGTGGGACTTCTTTGGGGAGCGGCGTGTCCTGGCTGTTGTCCCAACGGACGCGCCAGGCTTTCTCCGGCGTGAAGAGATGCGCAGATGAACTGGTGATGTCTGAGCTGAGCTGCCGCAACGGCGTTACGTCGTCGAGGATGTAGAGCGAGCGACCATAGGTGGCGACGACTAGATCGTCATCGTGAATCTTCATGTCGCGCACGGGAGTGACGGGCATGTCGAGACGTAGGGTCTGCCAGTGATCGCCTCCGTCGAAGGAGACGTAGGGGGCGTCTTCAGTGCCGGCGTAGAGCAGGTTCTTGTTGACGGGATCTTCCCGAACGACGCGCGCGATGAAGTCGGGCGAGATGCCTGTGGTGATGAGCTGCCAGGATTTGCCGAAGTCGTGCGTGCGGTAGATATATGGCTTCACATCTCGAAAGCCGTTCACAACGACGAAGGCGGTTGCAGGATCGTGCGGCGAGGCTTCGAGTTCATTGATGAAGCTGCGCTCGGGCAGTCCTTGCGGGGTCACGTTCTCCCAAGTCTTGCCGTCGCGCGTGACTTGAACGAGTCCATTCGAGGTGCCAACCCAGATCAGGTTCTCTTGAGCGGGCGAGAGAGACATGGTGCTGATAGTGGCGTTGTTGTTACGCGCGCGGTCGGCGGGCGACGGCGTAGTTCCGGCGGCGGGCTCGACATGCGTGAGATCGGGGCTGACCTCTGACCAGTGGTCGCCGTGGTCGTCTGTGCGCATGAGGTACTGCGCGCCGACGTAGAGAGTCTTGTTGTCTTGCGGAGAAAACGCCAGCGGCGCCATGCCGGCGGTGCGATATTTCGGCGTGCGTACGAAGACGGGATTCACCTGACTAGTGGTGCGATCGAAGCGAATGATGCTGCCATACCATCCGCCGATGTAGACGATGTCTTTGTTGATAGGATCGGGCGCGATAAAAGAGAATTCGAATCCGCCGGTGGGCGCCCAATCGCGTTCGCGAATCTCACCGAAATCACTGCGGCTGGCTACGGCTGCGGTGCCGCTGTCCTGTTGGGGGGCATAAACGTAGTAGGGAAAGCGATTGTCAGTGGTGACGTGATAGAACTGGCCGTTGGGCATGTTGTACCAGCTTGACCAGGTGTCACCGCGGTTCACGCTGATGACTGCGCCTTGATCGACGCCGGCAAGCATGTAGTTAGAGTTCGCGGGATTGATCCAGAGCAGGTGATAGTCATCACCGGAAGGCGCGCCGAACACGGAGGTGAAAGTCTTGCCGCCGTCAGTGGTGCGATACATGGAAGTCTGGCCGACGTAGACGGTGTTGCCGTCATTGGGATCGACGAAGATCTGGCCGAAGTATCCGCTGGAGACGACGCGAGGATCTTTCGTGGTCTGCGTCCAGGTGTCGCCCATGTCATCTGAGCGGAAGAAGCCTTGATTCACGATGGCGTAAACGGTCTTTGATTTAGCGCCGGGAGAGGCGGCTACGCCGACGCGTCCCCAGGGTTCAGAGGGCAGACCTTTGCCGGCGACTTGCGTCCATGATGAGCCTTCGTCGGTGGAGCGGTAGATAGCGGCATCTGGTTCGCGGCGTTGCGCGGCGGTTGGCGGCGGAGCGTTGAGTGGGAGGTTGGGGCGATGTCCGGTGGATGCATACATGACTTTGGGATTGCCATTGGCCATGTTCATGTCGATCATGGCGGTGTCAGCATCTTTGAAAAACGTTTTCTTCCAGTTCTTGCCGCCGTCGGTGGACTTGTAGATACCACGTGCGGGACCGGAGAATGGGTCGCCAGTTACAGCGGCGATGATGATGTCGGGATTCTTGGGGTCGATGGAAAGCGCCGTGATGAGGTGGCTGTCTGTGAGGCCGACATTGGTCCAAGTCTTGCCTGCGTCGGTGGATTTGAAAACGCCTTTGCCGGGTGAGCTGCCGCCGGATGAGGCGTACATCTCGCCGGTGCCTATATAGATGATGTTGGGATTCGATGGCGAGACGGCGATGGAGCCGATGGGCGCGACGCCAATGGCGTCTGAGATGGGGCGCCAGGTCTGGCCGGCGTCGTCAGTCTTCCAGAGTCCGCCCTCGGGTGTGCCGACGTAAAACACTTCGACCTGCGAAGGAACTCCGGCGACGGCGGAGATGCGTCCGGCGCGGTAGGGTCCGATGGAGCGCCAATGGAGCGATTGATAGATGTCGGGCGAGATCTGGGCGAAGGCGGAGAGCGAGCAGATGAGTAGGGAGATCAGGAGTTTCATGGCGGGGAGGATTGTACAGCCGTCAGCCATCAGCCGTCAGCCATGAGCCCCACCAGCCCAAAACAAATACATAGACCCTTCGACTCCGCGGCAAAAAACGCCGCTGCGCTCAGGGTGACAGAGCCGTGGTGATTGCGAGCGGCTTGCAGAGTGATAGAGGTCCCTCACTTCGTTCGGGATGTGTTTCAAAGCAAGCATCATTTCCGTAGGTAAGAATCGTTGCCGGAGGTCCAGTCGGCGCGGGGTGGGGTGAAAACGTCGAGATCAATAGTGTCTTCCAATGCTTCGGCGCTGTGGGGGATGTTCGGCGGGATGCAGAGCGTTTCGCCGGGGCGGATGGTCACGGACTTGTCCGTGAAGACGAACTTCAGTGCGCCGGAAAGGACGAAGGCGATCTGTTCGTTCACGTGTTGGTGTTCGGGGACGGTGGCGCCTTTGCGTAGGAAGAAGCGCGCGACCGTGACGTTGTCTGTGCTGACGAATTGGCGGTCGATCAAAGGGCTGAGTTTCTCAAGTGGAATGCAGGACCAGTCGATATGCATGGGTAAATGGTAGCGCAAGCAGCAACTCTGGCCAGCTACTCTGTAATAAATATGAGGGAAAGAAAACTTGCGCGAGAGAGAAGCACTCTTATCCGGCAAGAACGTGCGTGAAGGCTGTTCGACCGCCCAACGCGGTAAATAAAGGCCGTAAGAGTTCGAGCGCGATCCAGAGTTCCCCGTCTGCTCTCGAAGAAGCTTCGGACCATACGGAGAAACTTGATGCAACAGCTACGTTTGACCTTCCTTGCAGTACTACTCTGCTTTACTTCTTATGCTCTGGCGGACACGATGTACGATCTGTCGTCGTCGGGCGCAACTGTAACCATCAATGGCGCTATCTTTCAGCAAGGCAGCGTGCAGCCGTCGGGGACCGGTGAATTCAATTCGTTCCTGCGGATCCGAGCCAACGGCACCGAATATGGATACAACACGGATGAGTTTCCGCATCCGCCGCTGGATATTCAACCGGGCCCGCAGTGGACACATTCGCTGCTGTTGAGCGCGGTGCCTGTGTTCACTTTCAATGGCGTGACCTATTACCAGTTCATGCTGGACATTAACGAATCTCAGGACAAGACCGACAGCCTGCTTTCACTGGACACTCTGGAATTCTTTACCGGTTCAACCCCGAGTCCGCAGTGCTGCCCGCCGGGTGGCGACTTCGGCGCGGCGCGATGGAGCCTGGATACCGGCGCTAACAACTATCTGCTGCTGGATTCTTCATTGAGCCATGGCAGCGGATCTAGCGACATGTTTGCTTACATTCCTACGAGCGCATTCGCGGGTGGCGGACCTTATCTTTATCTCTATTCCGGATTTGGTGAGAACAACGCTAGCGATGCCGGATTCGAAGAATGGGGTGCAGGCCCGCCAAATAGCACGGGCACCTCGCCGGTGCCGGAACCGAGTTCTATCATCCTGCTGAGTAGTGGGTTGATGACGCTGGGTGGAGTTCTGCGAAGACGTAAATAATGAGATAGAAACTTAAAAGTCCAGACCTAGCAGGTCTGGACTTTTTTGTTTGCGGGAGAACCGTTGTTACGCGGCGGCTTCGGAGGTTTCGGGGGAGACGCTGTAATAAGAACTGTGAGCGGGAAAGTTGACTACTTCATCGTACGAGGCGACTTTTTTCGCTTCGAACGTCGGCGCCGTGTAGGACTTCTTCATGTGGGCCTTCATTACGCGCTCGACTACTTCGTCAATGAGGCTGATGATGCCCTTGCTTTCATAGCTGAGGTCAATCTCGGGGAGGCTGAGACGTTGCAAGTTTGGTGCGGCGATGCTTGTAGCCATTAGGATCGTTCTCCTTCCGGTTCAACAGCACTTGAGGAAATGCAATCGACGCGCCAAGTTGCAAGTTAATGAAACTAAAGGGCTGGCGTCTGGTGTCGCTCTTGAGAAAAGCGTAAGAAGTTCAGATGGTGGGAAAAAGTACCTAGCGGCTAGTCGAATCGGGGCTTCCCAAAATGGGCGGGATGACAGGGTACAAGTGACTTTGGTTACTAGAGGCGGTGGGAGAAGGGGCATATGCTCGATGGTCCTAGAGGTCATCGCCACTCATGTCACTCGATGCGCTTATCGTCAGTCGTGATCCGGACGTCATTAATGTATTCCGTAATGTGATGGAATCTGCTGCCATCACGGTGGATGAAAGCAAAGCGGTGGGCGACTCGCTCATGCGACTTTCCAAACGCCGCTATGATGCGGTGGTCGTCGACTGCGACGGAGTGCCGGATGGCGCGGACGTGATCGAAGCGCTGCGCAATGGGAAGTCGAACAAATCATCCATCACGTTTGCGCTGGTGGATGGAAGCCCGGATTCACGCAAGAAGGTTTCGCAGTGCGGGGCAACGTTCATTCTGCACAAGCCCATCAGCACCGACGCGGTGATGAAGGGCATCAAGGCGATTCATCCGCTGATCGTGCGGGAGAAGCGGCGCTATATGCGGCATCCGGTGGATACGTATGCGCACCTGCAAGTGGGGCGCGACTCTGAGTTGCAAGTGGCGGTCACCGATATCAGTGAAGGTGGCATGTCCGTTACCGCGCCGAACGACAGAAAGCTGAGCGGCGAAGGCACATTGCGGCTGATCATGCCGGAAGATAAAGCAATGCTGCATGGCAAGATCGAGATCATGTGGCAGAGGCCGGATGGCAAACACGGCGTGCGATTTATCACTTTGACGGGTAAATCGAAAGACGAGTTGATCGCGTGGCTGAATGCACGGACCGAGTTAGCGGGATGGTCGCGAGCGTTCAATACTGCGCGAAGATAATGGATTTAGGATTAGTAGTCGAAAGGGCGGCCCGAGGCCGCCCTTATTTATTTGTGGCGACCTGCCGAAAAACCCACCACAAAGGCGCAAAGAACACAAAGGTTCACGAGGACACTTTTTTAGAGCGAAGTCCTGACCTCGGCTTGCGCTCGTGATCGCTTGTATTCGCTCAGAAAGGGCATGGTAGATGCGAAGGGCAGAATGTTGCGTGTGGCGGCAGGATGCCGCCACGACAGCCGGCGAGGACGCCGGCGGTACAAGATACTTGGTGACATGCAAGGTGAAGACGTGTCGAATAGAGAGCCATGCCGCGAGCGGAATCCATGCCGAAAATAATCGAAATCCCAGACCGGAAAAACGGGCCTGGGGTGCGTTATTCCGGCAGGGGAGAGCGCATGGCGGCGGGTAATGGCCTGGGCCTCGCGCTCGCGGCAGAAGGGGCGGAGGGTGACACGGCTAAGTCGGAGGATGTGGGTGCGGCCGAGTTGCATGAGCTCTTTCTGGAGCTGCGCGTTCCTATCTGCCGATATTTGATATCGCTGGGATTAGACCGAGCCGAAGCGGAAGACGCCGCGCAGGAAAGTTTTTTGAGGTTGTGCCAGCGGGGAATCAGGAACGATGCCGGGGAGAATGTACGTGGATGGATGTTTCGAGTGGCGCACAACCTGGCGCGGGATGAGCAGCGGACAAAGAAGCGCAGGCCGGCGGAGCAGTTGGAAGATGGTGAAGGTTTTGTAGTCGAGCAGAAAGAGACGCGGCCGACGCCGGAACAACATTTGCTAGAACGCGAGCAGGATGCGCGGCTGAAGTGGGCGATGGCACGATTGCCGGAAGAGCAGAGACAGTGTCTGCATCTGCGGGCTGAGGGGTTGAAGTATCGCGAGATCGGCGAGGTGCTGGAGGCGAGTACTTCCACCATCGCCGAGTGGGTTCAAAAAGGATTGAAGCAACTGGAAAGAGATTTAGCATGAACCACCTGAATGACAACGAACTGGTGCTGGCGCTGGACAGCGAGATGGAAGAGGCCGAGCTGAAGCGCGCGGTGGACCACCTGGCCGAGTGCGACGCGTGTCGAGAGCGCTGGGAGAAGTTACAGGGATTGAGTGCGCGGGTGGTGGAGTATGCGGCTTCGTTATATGAGAAACCTTTAGCCGCGGAAGAACGCAGATTAACGCTGATTGAAAGCCCGAAGGTTTTCAGGTTTCCAGCTTGGGGATGGGGGTTGGTGGCAGCAACAGTGTTGATAGGGGTTTCAGTGGGATTGTGGAACATTGACCACTTATCGAATGCCCACCCTATCGCCCACGAACAAAACCCGGGCGATAAGGGTGGGGCACAGGTCGCGGTTAGTTCAACGGGATTGCAGAGTGATAGGGGTCCATCCCACCCCGCCAGCGAAGCTGTCGGGGACCCCGGTTCGCGCAAAGAGCGCGCTCAGGATGACAAGGCCGACTTGAATGGTCAGAAACGAACCTCAAGGGTGTCGCATCATTCGCACAAAGCAAAATCTCAGGGCAACGGGTCTGCGCAGCAGAATGCGGCGAACCAGTTCACAGAGCTTCCG
>JAICLA010000099.1 GCA_025927695.1 Terriglobales bacterium
CCGGAGTAGACGGTGTTGGCGAGCACTGGATCATTTTTCTTGAAGGCTTTGATGACTGCAGCAGCGTGTACACCGGTGGCGGTGCGGAAGGCGTCGGCGCCGAAGACCGGGTAGTTGAGCGGGATGGGAACGCCGGTGGCTTCAGAGACGACCTGGCAATATTCCTTGAGGCGGCTGAGGTCTTGATGCGCCCATGGCTCGACGCCCATGAGCTTGAGATTCACTAGCATCTGATCCATCTGCGTGTTGCCAACGCGTTCACCGATGCCGATGGCGGCGGCGTGCACGCAATCTGCTCCCGCGGCTAGTGCGGCGAGAGAGTTGGGAAGAGCTAGGCCGCGGTCGCAGTGTCCATGCCAATCAACGCGGATCCTTTCGCCTGAGGGCTTCACGACTTCTTCCATTACGAACTTGATCAACGCGCTGACGCCTGACGGAGTTACGTGTCCGCAGGTATCACAGATGACTATGGAGCTCGCGCCGCATGCGATGGCGGTGGAGTAGAGCCGCTTGATGGTCTCGGGGTCGCAACGCGTGGTGTCTTCGGTGACGTACATCACATCGAGGCCGAGCGAGCGGGCGAACTTCACGGCTTTCTCAGTGGTGGTGAGGAGGAAGTCGTCAGTCCAGTTTTCGGTGTATCGGCGAATGGGGCTGGAGCCGATAAATGTGGCGCACTCGATGTTCATGCCGGTGCGCTGAACGATCTCGGCGACGGGGCGAATGTCATTCTCATGCGTGCGGGCGGCGCAGTTCGCAGTGATCTTGAGCTTGGAATTGACGATCTCGCGGGCCAGGCGCTCGACGTCGGCTACGGCGCGCGGTCCGGCGCCGGGCAAGCCTAGGTTCAACGAGTTGATGCCTAGCGATTCCATCAAGTGCAGGATCTCAATCTTTTTTTCTATCGGCGGATCATTTACGGAGGGCGATTGCAAGCCGTCGCGCAGGGATTCGTCATTGAGCAGGACGCGTCCGGCGGGGCGGAATTGCGCGCCGGGAACGGTGTTCCAGTCGTAGATGAGATCGGAATGGTTTAGCGACATCAGGTAAATCGTATCGTAGATGAGGATGCTAGGCGAGTTTGATCCGCCTTTAGGCCAACTTGATCCATGTTGCGCGCGATTCGGCGCGGACTGTGCCGTCTTCTCCGAGCAGGACGCATTCGGCGAAGTGTTTGCGCCCTTCTTGTCCGGTGGCCCAGCTTAGCAAGATGCATTTTTCTCCGGCGCGAACGGGAGCTTTGAGGTGGGCGCCGAGTCTTCCGGTTACTAGCGTGCCGGCCCATGGGAAACCGGCGGCAAATCCGGTGGGGCAATCCATGGCGGCCCAGATGATTTCTTCGCGGATGTAGCCGGATCTGTCGGCGAGGTCGGATTGCGGTGCCCATGGGGCGGCGAAGTATTCGCGCGAGTTTCCCTGCCATTTTCCGGGGAAGATGCGGAGGCCGTCGCCTTCAGCCCGGTCGGGTCCGCAGGTGAAGCATGTGGGAAATGGATGATTGTGGAATGCGGGGCTATTGGCGGAGGCGTAATCTGCGCCTTTGAATGTGATGGGCTCGTTGGGAACGCTGGCGGCGAATATCAGCGGCGCGGCTTCTGCGATGAGTTCTTCCCGGTTCATGACGCGCACGTGTTCGCCGTTCTCATGGATCGAGAGCTCTGTTTCCATAGGAATGGGGCGGCGGATGGTGATGTCCGCAGGGACGTGCATAGCCTTTGAGATCAGGCCACACGTGTAGCCGCCATTGCCTGAATTAGGCGGGCCGCAAAAACGCTTCGCGACTGAGATGGTGGGGGACATCTTTCTTTTCTAACACGAAGGAAAAGAATCGTTGTTAATAAAAAAAGAAAAGTGAAGTGAACACACCGCGAAAGCGAAGAGTCAGTATTCGACGCTTACGAGAAAAAGGCCTTGCGGCGGAGCGGTGGGGCCGGCGGCGGTGCGGGAACGTTTTTGTAGGATCGTGGTGATCTCGTCCGCAGGGATAGTTCCCTTGCCTACGAGCAAGAATGTGCCGACGAGATTGCGGACCATATGGTGAAGGAACCCGTTGCCGCGAACGGTGTAGGTGAGTTCGTCGCCTGTGCGAGACCACTCCGAGCTGAAGATGGTGCGGACGTTGGATCCCGTCTCATCTTTGTCTTTGTGCTTTTCGGGATCGACCGCGGCGAACGATGTGAAGTCATGTTCGCCAACGACTAGCTTTGCAGCGGCGGCCATTGGTTCGAACTGTAAAGGATAGGGATTGTGATGAACGTACTTTACAAGGAACGGCGGACAGACTTCGCCGGTGTAAATCCTGTACTGATAGGTCTTGGCTTGGGCGGAACGTCGAGCGTGGAAGTCAGGGCCGACTTCTTCCACAGCTAATATGCGGACGGATTCCGGCAACAAACTATTTAGGGCTTTCCCGAGATTGCTTGAAGGAATACTTGAAGTCGTGGAAAAGCTCACCACCTGAGCTAGGGCGTGGACGCCGGCGTCGGTGCGGCCGGAGGCTTGCGGGCAGATTCGTTCGGTGGTGACTCGCTCGAGTGCGTCCGCAAGCCTGCCTTGGATGGTTTGTAAAGTTGGTTGGATCTGCCAGCCGTGGAAGTCAGTGCCATCGTAGGAAATCGTAAGTTTGATGTTACGCAGCGGCATGAGCGCAGTATTAGTGTGGGACAGCGTGATTTATACTAGCGTACTTCCACGATAGCTTTCGTCTTGGTGATTCTCGCGGCAAACCTCGGGCCAGAGCCGGATCTCTGGATGGAACTATTTAATGGTGCGGTTCGTATTGTTTGATGAAGCGAACCGTTTACACGAACCCCGGTTCCGGTGGTGACCAAACAGCCGCCGGGCAGTCTTAACGTAACTGTTTCACTAGCGGACTAATTTAGGAGTCGGAGAACGAAGCTCATGCGTGTGAGTTCCTTGAAGAATGCCGGCAAGAATCTGACCGTGGCAGCCATGGCATTGACCATGGTTTTTCCGGTCAATGTTTTCGCCCAACAACAGGATGCGCCGCAGGCACCCAGTGCCGTGGCAGCCAGCAATACCCAAATCAACAAAGGGACTGACTTCAGCCGACCGAAGTCACACATCCCCAATCCGTTCGCGCCCTATACGGCACACGAGATAAAGGCGCCGTCATTTTCCAACACACCACGCCTTGATCAGCTGATCAGGGACGGCAAGCTTTATCTGTCGCTGGACGATGCTATCGCTCTGGCGCTGGAAAACAACCTCGACTTGGCCATCGCGCGTTACAACCTCGATATTGCTGACACAGACATACTTCGCGCAAAAGCGGGCGCGGGCATCCTGGGTGTGGCCAGCGGCTTGGTAAGTGGTACGCCGGGCGGCGGACAAGGCGGCTTAGGTTCTGGCGCATCCGGGGCAAGCGCGGGCGGTACGACGGCAGGCGCAGGCGGCGCGGGTGCCGGCAGTTCCGGCCTTGTGCTTTCAACGGCCGGCGGTGGACCTGCGATCCCGCAGTTCGATCCTTCATTAAACGGGACCCTGGAGATTGAACACGCGGTGTTTCCGCTCTCGAACACCATCACCACCGGTGTTCCAGCCCTGTCTCAGAACACCGGTACGGCGAACTTTTCTTATAACCAGGGATTTGCCCCGGGCACATTGATGTCAGTGGGATTTGACAACACGCGTCAGGCGACTAACAGCCGCGGCAACTTGGTGAACCCAACGTTGAACAGCAGCTTCCGTTTCACCCTTCAGCAACACCTTTTACAGGGATTTGGTATCGCCTTGAACAAGCGCAATATCACGGTGGCTTACAACGATAAGCGCATCGCGGATGCGGGTTTCAAGAACCAGGTGATCTCAACCGTTTCACAGATCCAGAACATCTATTGGGACCTGGTAACGGCGTATGAAGACGTTGCCGTGAAACAGCGTTCTCTCGCGCTCGCACAGAAGACTGAGTCCGATAACCGCAAGCAAGTGGAGATCGGCACTTTGGCGCCGATCGAGATCGTGCGTGCGACCTCACAAGTGGCAGCGAGCAATCAGGACTTGATCATTTCGCAGACAAACCTGCAATTGCAGCAGACGCTGATGATCAATGCGCTCACGCGGAACCTGTCTGATCCGACATTGGCCAAACTGCCGGTGATCCCAACGGACACGATGGCGCTTCCGCAGAATGAGCCGCAGGTGCCGATCGAAGACTTGGTGAAGCAGGCGATCGCGCAGCGTCCTGACCTGGAACAGTCGCGCGTCGATCTTCAGAACCGCGACATTACCCGAAAAGCTTCAAAGAATGGATTGCTACCTGCAGTGGACATCTTCGGATTCTACGGAGCGTCAGCTTTGGGCGGCGCACCGAACCCGGCGGCTGGATGCCTTACGAACTGCTTCGTGCCTACCGGCTACGGGAGTACCTTTGGCAGCCTGTTTGATAGCACTGCTCCAGACAAGGGAGTGGGGTTAAGCATCAATATTCCGATCCGCAACCGTGCGAACCAGGCGCAGCAGGTGCGCTCGGAATTGGAATACCGCCAAGCTCAGTTGCGCATTCAGCAGCAACAGAACCAAGTAGGAATAGACGTACGCAACGCCAGATTCGCGCTTGAACAGAACCGGGCACGCGTACAAGCAGCGATCGAGGGTCAACGTTTGGCTGAACAGAGCCTGGATGCGGAGCAGAAAAAGTACAGTCTAGGCGCTTCCACTAACACTCTGGTATTGCAAGCCCAGAGCGCGCTGGCGACGGCGGCCTCGGCGACCTTGAGTGCGCAATCGGCGTATGAGAAGTCACGCGTACAGCTCGACCTGATCACTGGGCAGACATTGCAGGATCTGGGAATCAACCTCGACGATGCCGCAGCAGGCGTAGTGAAGGCACTACCTACGGTGAAGGGCGTGCAACCGGCGACCACTCCGGGAGCCCTCCCGACTGCGACAACGCAACCGCCAACGACCAAATAACAATACGAACAAAAGAGAAAAGCCCTGGCTCGCCAGGGCTTTTTTATTTGTTGCAGAGTAAGAGCTAGGACTTTTCCAGGTTGAGCACACGGCGGAAGGCGCCGTGGTCGTTCTCAATCTTCTGTTGCAGAAGAGTGATGGCATAGATGAGTTGCTCCGGGCGCGGCGGGCATCCGGGAACATAGATGTCCACCGGAATGACCTGATTCACACCCTGCACTAGCGCATAGTTGTTGAAGACGCCACCGGAGGTCGCGCATGCGCCCATCGAGATGACCCACTTGGGCTCTGGCATCTGTTCCCAAAGCTGCCGGATGACCGGCGCCATTTTGTTGGAGACGCGTCCGGCGATGATCATGAGATCGGATTGACGGGGAGATGGGCGGAAGACTTCTGCGCCGAAGCGTGCAATATCAAATCGTGACGCGCCCATGGCCATCATCTCAATGGCGCAGCAGGCGAGGCCGAATGTCATAGGCCAGATGGAGTTCTTGCGAGCCCAGTTGATGGCGGAGTCCAGCGTGGTAAGAATGAGGCCCTCGGGCTGTCCGCCCTCGCCGAATGCGACCTTGTGAATGCGGGTGGCATTTGCGCCCGCGCCGACAGTTCCTTCAAAACGGTCTGTGCCTTGGGACATGTGGATATTGTAAACCTAGCGAGGGTTGTCGGTCATCGGTCGTCGGTTTTCGGCTAGGAGCCGCGCGGGCAGCCGGTCAAATTAAAAAGCAAATACCTTGTCCTTCGACTGCGCAGCGCCTATAAGCGCCGCTCAGATCAGGACAGCAATTTAGTTGTACTCGACGGTCGTAGGTCGTCCGTTTAAGGGTTGAGAACGATCTTGCCGAATTGCTGGCCTGCTTCTAGTCGTTGGTGAGCGGCTCGTGCTTCGCTTAGCGGAAAAGTTTTGTCGACGACGGGCTTTAGTTTGCCGCTGAAGACGTGTTTCAGCACTTCGTGCAGTTCTCCCATGGTTCCCATGTAGGAGCCGAGGAATGAAAGTTGCTTCGCGAAGAGAACACGAATGTCGAATGTGGCTTCAGGGCCGGTAGTCGCTCCGCACGTGACTAAGCGTCCGCCGGGTTTTAGGGATTTGACACTTTCATCCCATGTGGCTTTGCCGACATGTTCGAATACGACATCGACGCCTGCTTTGGCGGTGATTTTCCTCACTTCGTCAGAGATCTTCTCTTTGTAATGGTTGATGGTGTAGTCGGCGCCGAGTTCGCGTGATTGATCGAGTTTGGCTTCCGCGCCCGCGGTTGCGATGACGCGCGCTCCGAGCATCTTGGCGATCTGGATCGCCGCACTGCCGACGCCAGAGCCTCCGCCGAGGATGAGCACGATCTCACCGGCACGGAGATTGGCTCGACCCACTAACATGTGCCACGCTGTAAGAAAGACGAGTGGCACGCTGGCGGCCTCGTCATAGGTGAGTTCGTTGGGGATGGGAAAAACTTTATCGCGCGCGACGGCGATGAGTTCGCAATTGCCGCCGTCCACGCCATTGCCGAGGACAGTGAACTGGCGGCAGAGGCTGTGCTTGCCTTCCATGCAGGCCTGGCAGTGTCCGCAATAGGACATGGGCGCGAGCAGAACGCGCTGTCCTTTGCTGAGGTCGGTTATGTATTCGCCGACTTCGACGATATCACCGGCGATGTCACTCCCGTTGATATGTGGAAGCTTGACGCCTGGCAAGCCTTTGCGCACCCAGAGGTCGAGGTGATTCATGGCGCAAGCTTTTACGCGGACGAGGATTTGATCTTTGCGCGGCTGCGGGTCTGGCACGTCTTCATACTTGAGGACTTCAGGGCCGCCGAATTCGTGGAAGCGGATGGCTTTCATGTCAGTGGTTAGTAGTTAGTCGTTAGTTGTTAGGAAAACCATTTTGAATCTTAAGGCAATAAGATGGTATCTCATTCGGGCGAAGGCTTATGCATCCTTTGGACAATCCGATATGGAGCGCGTTGACGACGAAGCACGCGCATTATGCGTTAGGCGATGATAACGCTAAGCGCTATCCGCGTGAGGTCACTACGATGGGCGCGTTCGCGGATCTGTCGAATATCTCGGCAGACGCTTGGGCAGGTCTGGCAAAACTGCTGCAGTCGCGGGAGACCATTGCGGTGCTTTTTAAAGAACCCCCGGATGCGTCCGCGGGATTCGAGATCGTGGCCCGTGTAGAAATCGTGCAAATGGTGCATGACGGAAAAACACTGGCGGCGTCTAAGCCGGAGATAAGAACGATTCAGTTGGGTTCGGCCGAATCGGCGGAGATCGTTGAACTGGGAAAACTCACCAATCCGGGGCCGATCGGCACGCGGTCACACGAAATCGGAAACTTCATCGGCATCCGCAGCGATGACGGGCAGTTGGTCGCAATGGCGGGCGAGCGTTTTTGCTTCCCTGGTTACGCCGAGATCAGTGGAGTATGTACTAGGCCGGGATTTGAAGGCCGCGGTTCGGCGGCGGAGTTAGTGGCCCGCGTAATGGACCGCATTCGGGCGCGCGGTGATGTTCCCTTTCTGCATTCTCGAGCTGAGAATGAGCGTGCGGTGAAACTGTACGAACGACTGGGATTTGCGAAAGCTAGAAGTTTCCCGATGTCGGTTCTACGGAAGCTTTAAAGCATCGGCGTCGCACACCGTGTACGAGATTGACGCTTCGTCGTTCGGTTTGCGCAAAAGGTTGCGATGAATGTACTTTAAAGAGTTGCAGTAACCGTTTTTCCTTCCTTGGAGGTAGCTCCCGTGAGAAAGACTTACACGTATTCCCTCTTGATCCTGAGCATGTTTTCAATGCTCGTAGCCTCCGATGCGCAGCGGCTGCCGACCAATGTGAAGCCCTCCCACTACGCGCTTGCGTTCACGCCGGACTTAAAGGCCGCCACGTTCACCGGTGATGAGACCATCGACGTGACGCTGGCGCAGGCGAGCAATAGCATCACGATGAATTCGATCGAGATCAAGATCAATGAGGTCGCTATCACAGTCGGAAACGATACTCAGAATGCGCACATTTCCTATGACGAAGCTAAAGAACAGGTGACGTTCACCACGGAGAAACCGATCCCGGCCGGACCGGCGAAGATCGGCATACGCTTTGTGGGGAAACTCAATGACGAGTTGCGCGGCTTCTACCTCAGCAAGAGCAAGACGCGGAATTATGCGACCACGCAATTCGAGTCAGTGGATGCGCGGCGCGCGTTTCCCTGCTTCGACGAACCGGCATTCAAAGCGACGTTCGATATCAAGCTGACCATCGACAAGGGCGACAATGCGTTCTCAAACGGCAAGGTCATCTCTGACGTGCCGGGGCCGGGCGCGGACAAACATACCGTCACGTTTTCGCAAACGGCGAAGATGTCGTCCTATCTGGTGGCGATGGTCGTGGGTGATCTAAAGTGTCAGTCAGGATCAGTGGATGGCATTCCTTTGCGGGTATGCGCTACGCCGGATAAAGAACCACTAGTGGGCTTCGCTTTGGAAGCGACCGAGCATGTGGTGCATTTCTACAACCAGTATTACGGGATCAAGTACCCGTACGGAAAGCTGGACGAGATCGGTATCCCTGATTTTTCTGCCGGGGCGATGGAGAACACTGCTGCGATCATTTACCGCGAGACAGACTTGTTGATCGATCCGAAAACAGGAACAACGAACCAGAAGAAAAATGTAGCCGGTGTGGTGGCGCACGAGATCGCGCATCAGTGGTTCGGCGATCTCGTCACTATGAAGTGGTGGGATGACATCTGGCTGAATGAAGGATTCGCAACCTGGATGTCGTCAAAGCCGCTGGAAGCCTGGAACCCGGACTGGCACGCGAACCTGGACGAAGTACAGGACACGCAAGGCGCGCTGAACCTGGACTCGCTGGCTTCAACGCGACCGATCCATCAATCGGCGGATACGCGGGAAGAGATTGACGCCTTGTTTGACGGCATTGCTTATGAGAAGACTGCCGCGGTGCTGCGTATGGAAGAGCGTTACGTGGGCCAGGATGCGTTCCGCAAGGGAGTGAACAATTATCTAGAGCACCACAAGTACGCAAACACGGAAGCGAAGGATTTCTGGACGGAGATCGCAGCAGCGTCTGGAAAGCCCATCGACAAGATCATGCCGACATTTGTGAACCAGGCAGGTGCGCCATTACTTACGGTGAAAGAAAGCTGCGCGGGCGGGAAGACCGCTCTGCTGATTAAACAGCAGAGATTGTTCGTTGATCCGGCGCTGTTGCAAAAAGGAACTGCCGAGGTCTGGCAGATTCCAGTATGTATCAAGAGCGGAAATGCTGCGCAGCAGTGCCGGGTAATGACGCAGAAGGATCAGACGCTGACCTTCGACGGTTGCTCACAAAACACTTACGCAAATGCGGGCGGGGTGGGCTACTACCGTACCGCTTATGACGATGCGGCGGTGAAGAGCTTTGCGCAGAATGCGGAAAGCGCGTTGACTCCAGGTGAGCGGATTTCTTTCGTCGGCGACCAGTGGGCGCTGGTGAACAATGGCAGCCAGAACGCGGCGACTTTCCTCAACATGCTGCAAGGCTTTAAGACCGAAAATTCGCGCGCGGTGATGGAGACCGTACTGGGTCCCTTGGGTTATTTACGGAACCGCGTGATCACTGAACAAGAGAAACCGAAGTTCCAGGCGTGGGAACGTAGCTTGCTTAAGCCGACCATCGACCGATTAGGGATGAAGCCCAGGGCCGGCGAGGACAGTGACACGGATGTCCTCAGAAATGATGTGTTGGCTGAATTAGGGGAAGCAGGTGATCAGCAAGTGCTGGACTACATGAAGACCGTGGCCGAGGGATACATGCAGGACACAACGTCGGTTCCAGCGGGGCAAGCGCCGATCGCGCTCACGCTGACCGCCGAGCACGGCGACGCCGCGCTGTATGACAAGTATTTGGAGAAGCGGAAGACGGCGAAGACTCCGAGTGAGTTTTA
>JAICLA010000302.1 GCA_025927695.1 Terriglobales bacterium
ACCGTTCTTTTCAAATACTGGTGCGAAGACGGCAAAGTCTGCCCCGTGCGATTCGGCGAGCGCGACTTCGTTGAGCGAGTGGCAGGAGGCGGCGATCGTTGCGCGATTCATCCCGCATTTGGCGAAGATGACACGCGCATCGCTGGGTGCCAGGTCACCGCGCGAGCGCAGATGGATGCCGTCGGCGCCGGCTGCAATGGCTACATCTACGCGCGAGTTGATCAGCAGCTTCGTTGTGGAGTTGCTCTTGCGGACCTCCGCAGCTGCGCGAATGGCTAGCGATTCCAATTCCCGCGCGGATAGATCTTTTTCGCGAAGCTGGATGTGATCCACGCCCCAGCGGGCGCATTCGCGGATGCACGCCAGCAGGGCCGATTGGCGTGCGGGTTCGTCACCGGGAAACTGGCTGCGGTCGGTGATGTAGTAGAGGAGCAGCGCGGACCTCAGGGGCTAAAGCCCAGATCTCTTAACAATTTTAAACGCAGGGCCTTTAAGGCCTGTTCCAACCTTCTCGGTCTTCGAGCAAAAGAGGCCAATATTTGCGAGCAAATCCGCATCCAACCTATGTGACCTTAGGTGCGCAATTCGTTTCCCTTTTAGTGCTGGCCATACCGGTGGCCTGTGTCAGTTGGACGGTCACGCACGAAGAGGTCTTTCGCGAGCCGCGCGAGTTCTGCAAGAAGCGCAGCGAGCATTGCCGTCGCTTACTGGAGCGAAAATTCTTCTACCTGTTTACCTGCGAATACTGCTTCAGTCATTACATCTCCGCGGCGTTCATCTGGCTGACCCGATATCAGCTGCTGTTTGACGGCTGGCGCGGATATCTCATCTCCTGGCTGGCGCTGGTCTGGGTGGCCAACATTTATATGAGCATTTTTGGACGCCTGCGGCTCGACATCAAGAGTGAGCGCATCGAGATCGAGAAGGTGCAAGAAGAAGTGAAGGCGATCAAAGGTGAGAATGGTTCGAAGAAGCGAGTCGCCTAAAACCTTTTCACGACGGGGCCCGAAGTGCATGTGCGACTAGTTTGCAGAGTAATAGGGGTCCTTCGCTACGCTCAGGATGACAAGCTAAAACCGAGGTCGCCTAACCGCCCACCACTTGTGTAGGATTACCTCCTCAATAATTTAGGAGGCGTCCGTGAGATCTCCCCTTCGTGCCGTTTCAACTCTTGTTCTCTTTGTCCTCATTGCGGCAACAGCATTCGCGCAGGTGCAGCCGGAACTTTTGCAGACGCTGAAGTGGCGCAATATCGGGCCGTATCGCGGTGGACGCACCAAGACTATCGTCGGCGTGCCCGGCCAGCCGAACGTGTTTTACATCGGTGTGGTGAATGGCGGCGTCTGGAAGACTGACGACTTTGGCCGGACGTGGCGTCCGATCTTTGATTCTGAGCCTACGGGCTCGATCGGGACTATCGCCATAGCGGGTTCTGATCCGAACATTATCTATGTGGGCAGCGGCGAAGGATTGCATCGCCCTGACCTTAGCGTAGGCAATGGAATCTACAAATCTACTGATGGCGGAAAAAACTGGACCCATCTTGGACTGCGCGACGGACAGCAGATTCCGCAGATTGCTATCGACCCGCGCAATGCTGACCACATTCTGGTCGCGGTTGCGGGACATCCGTATGGCCCGAACGAAGAGCGCGGCATCTTCCGCTCGACCGACGGCGGCAAGACTTTCACCAAGACCTTATATAAGGATGAAAACGTTGGCGGCGCAGACGTGAAAATGGACCCGTCGAATCCTGACACGGTGTATGCAGCATTGTGGGAGTCTCGCGAAGGTCCGTGGGAGAACGCTGCGTGGAACGGCACTGGTGGTGGTATCTATAAATCCACTGACGGCGGCCAGACGTGGAACCAACTGAAAGGTGGATTGCCCGAAGGCATCATTCAATCGTGGATAGCAATCGCGCCCAGCAATCCCAAGCGCCTGATGGCGACGGTTGCGACGCAAGGCAAAGTGCAGATTTACCGCTCGGACGACGCAGGTGCGAACTGGACGGTGATCACCACTGATCCGCGGCCCGCTGGGCGCATCGGTGGCGGCGACTTGAGCGTGCCACGCTTTGATCCAAAGAATCCTGATGTGGTGATTGTCACCAGCACGGTCACTTGGCGGTCAGTGGACGGCGGCAAAACCTGGGAAGGTTTCCGCGGCGCGCCGGGCGGAGACGACTATCAGAATTCATGGATTAATCCTGACAATCCGAACATCATCGGTTTAGCGAGTGATCAGGGCGCGATCATCACCGTGAACAATGGCCAGACGTGGAGCAGTTGGTACAACCAGTCCACCGCGCAGATGTACCACGCCAATGCTGACAACGCGTTTCCCTATCGCGTGTGCAGCGGACAGCAAGAGAGCGGCTCTGCCTGCGTGAGCAGCCGTGGCAATGATGGCGCAATCACGTTTCGTGATTGGCATCCCGTGGCCGCGGAAGAGTACGGCTATGTCGTTCCTGATCCGCAGGATCCGGACATTGTCTACGGCGGCAAGCTGACGCGCTATGACCGCCGAACGGATCAAGCACAAGAGATCCTGCCGAAGGCATTTCGCGGCGGCGATTTCCGCGTAGTGCGTACGCAGCCGATTGTCTTCTCGCCGAAGAATCCTAGCGAGATCTATTTCGCCGCCAATACGCTTTGGAAGACCACTGATGCAGGGAAGAACTGGAAACAAGTCAGCCCGGATTTCACGCGCAAGGAATATGAGTTACCGGCGAGCATCGGTAAATACAAAGACCAACCCACGGCCAAGCCGACCCAGCGCGGC
>JAICLA010000165.1 GCA_025927695.1 Terriglobales bacterium
CCGGCAGCGCGGCGACCAACAGGGCGCTTAACGCAAAACCTAAGAATTTACGCACGATGTTTCCTCCACCCCAGGCTCTACGTCTGGGTTCCTGATTTGCCTGTTAGGATGCGAGTAAACAAGCGCGTGATGGCTATTTAGTATTAAGGCAATATTTCAGATGGGCAACTCTGGACGGCTACTCTGGTGGGCTCAACTAAGGGGCGCGGTTTTCGCTTCTTCGTAGATCGCTTCGATCATAGGGCGGTACTTGGCCTCAACTACCCGCCGCTTCAGTTTCAGGCTAGGGGTGATTTCGCCGGTCGCGATGCTGAATTCGTCTGGCACCAGGATGATCTTTTTCACGGTCTCAAAGTGGGCGAGTCTTTCGTTAAGTTTCGAGACTATGCCTTCAAAGAGGGCCCGCACTTTCGGCTGGGCGACCAGTTCCTGTCGTGATGTAAAAGTGATTCCTTCATTCTTAGCCCAATCTTCCAGCAGAGGGAAGCTGGGTGCGATGATCACCGATACGAACTTGCGCTTGTCCCCGACGACCGCTGCCTGGGCGACAAGTGGATTGTCTTTGAGCGCGTTCTCGATGGGCTGCGGAGCGATCATCTTCCCACCCGAGGTCTTGATTAGATCCTTCTTACGGTCGGTAATGGAAAGAAATCCATCCGAGTCGATGTGTCCGATATCGCCGGTCCTGAACCATCCGTTCTCAAATGCGTTCTTCGTCTCTTCCGGCAGGTTCCAGTAGCCGCTCGTCACCGAGGGCCCGCGAACCAGCAATTCGCCATCTTCGGCGATCTTGCATTCCACATGCGGCAGCGGAGGTCCGACCGTACCCAAGCGCAAATGTTCGTGTGTATTAATGGCGATGACCGGCGACGTTTCGGTCAGCCCATAACCTTCAAAGATGACGATGCCCACATCTGCGAACCACTCCGCAGTGTCTATCCCCAGCGGCGCGCCTCCGGCGATGCAGCACTCGATGCGCCCGCCGAGTCCGGCTTTAACTTTGCGAAAAACGAGGGCATTCGCCAACTTCCAGCTGAACGAGGTCGGCGTTTTACCTGCGAGAATCTCTGCCCGATGCTCGCGGCCCACGCGCAAGGCCCATTCTAATAACGTCTTCTTGATCCCACTTGCCGCGCGCCGCTCCGCCTCTTTGCGCACCTTCTCATACACTCGCGGCACGCTCACGAAATTTCGCGGTGCAACTTCTTTCAGGACTTTCGGCAGGTCATCAAATGAAGGACAGTATGAGATGCCGATACCACTGACCATCATCACGTAATCAAGATGGCGGGCCGTGATGTGGGACAGCGGCAAGAACGAGACGAAACCTTGTCCGCTCGACCAATGAAACGTATTTGTTGAGTCATTGATGTTCGAGCAGATGTTCCCATGAGTGAGCATCACGCCCTTGGGCGTGCCGGTAGTGCCGGAGGTGTAGATGATGGTGCAAAGGTCTTGCGGCAAAATGGCCGCGCCGATTGCATCCAGTTCAGCATTGCGCGAAGAAGGCTGTGATGCCTTATACAGCGAACTCATCTCCACCACATCTTGTCCGGTGCCGACGTCGTCCATCACCACAATGGTTTTCACATCCGTTTGTCCACGGACACCCAGCATCTTGTTCAACTGTTCATAGCTGGAAACGAACGCGATCTGCGTCCCTGAATCTTTCAGGATGAACTGCATCTGCTCGGCGGTAAGCGTGGGATAAATGGGAACGTCGACCAAGCCGAGTATCTGCGCAGCGAAATCCGTGACTGCCCATTCCGGACGGTTTTCACTCACAATGGCGACGCGGTCACCCTTCTTCAAACCTTGCGCACGTAGGAACTGCGCGACATCAATCACCTGCTGGTACACCCGCTTGCCGCTGATCTGGTGCCACACTCCGCCCTTGCGATAACACATCGCATTCGGCAGGTCGCGGTCTGCCATGGAGAACAGCACATCATTCAATGTGCGCAGGTTCACTTACGGTTCTCCATGCCGTTCATCACCACATCGACAATGGCATCAGCAGCTAACCCCAAGTTGTAATCGCGCTCGCTGAGTAGCCAGGATGTGGTGATCGCATCCAGTGCGCCGAAGAAACAGTTCGCAAAGATCTTGTCTGAAACCTCTTTGCGGAATTGCCCGCTGGCTTGTCCGTCGCGCACCACTGCGCGGATGAGATCGAAGTATGCCACCAACCGATGATGCGAAAACTCCGACAGAAACTTCGCACTCTGCCGCAGCTCAGTCTGGAAGACCATTGCCAGCCCGCGGTTCGCGCCCAGGCTCTCAAGATGAAGTGCGGCCAGCCGCCTCAGTCGCTCGCGCGGATCAGCAATCGTCGCCATTTCCGTTTGCGCCGCATTCATGAAGATAGTGAATGCGTAATCGATGGCCGCCATCAATATCTGTTCTTTGTTTTTGAAGTAAAGATAGATAGTCCCATCGGCGACATCAGCCTTTTTCGCGATATCGGAGATGCGCGAGTTGAAGTAGCCGTTCTCGGCAAACACTTCAATGGCCGAATGCAGAATGCGGTCGTGTTTATTGTCGGTCCGCGGCTGGGCGCCGTTCTCGATCTTTACGGCTGCGCCGCTCGTCTTCGCTACTTCTTTAGTCTCGTTTTTCACCCTGCTCCGCGCTGAATCGCGATTCAATGCCGCAGATAATGTAGCTGCGTAGCCGTAAGAGTGCAAACGCTTTCCCTCAGGATGGCCGCCCCTGAGCCCGATTCACTCGCCTCGCGCGTTTACTACTCGCGCATCACCGCATGTTTGCGATATATTCAGCCTTTCCACCTTTTCCGCCAAAACCGCTCCCCGGGGGACACATGCCACGTAACGTTCGCTGCGGTCTTATCCAATGTCATAACGCGCTCGGCCCAGACCACTCCATGGCCAAGATCAAGAGCGCCATGATCGACAAGCACCTCAAAATGATCGAGCAAGCCGCCAAGAAAGGCGTGCAGGTCCTATGCTTTCAGGAGCTGTTCTACGGGCCTTACTTCTGCGCCGAGCAGAACGCCAAGTGGTACGAGCTGACCGAAGAGATCCCCAACGGGCCCACCACCAAGCTGATGCAGAAGCTTGCCGCCAAACACAAAATGGCGATGGTGGTCAGCATGTACGAAAAAGAGATGACCGGCCTCTACTTCAACACCGCCGCCGTCATCGATGCCGATGGTAAATTTCTCGGCAAGTATCGCAAGCACCACATTCCGCAAGTGGCGCCCGGATTCTGGGAGAAGTTCTACTTCACGCCAGGCGACGGCGGCTATCCTGTCTTTCAGACCAAGTACGCCAAAGTGGGCGTATATATATGTTATGACCGCCATTTCCCGGAAGGCGCGCGCATTCTCGGGTTGAACGGCGCAGAAATCGTCTTCAATCCTTCCGCCACCGTCGCTGGGTTATCTGAATACCTCTGGGAACTGGAACAGCCCGCGCACGCAGTCGCCAACGGATATTTCGTGGGCGCCATCAATCGCGTAGGCGTCGAGAAGCCGTGGTCGATCGGCGAGTTCTACGGCAAGAGTTATTTCTGCACGCCGCGCGGCAAGATCATCGCGCAGGCGAGCCGCGACAAAGACGAACTCGTGGTCGCAGACCTTGACCTCGACATGATCGCGGAAGTGAGAAACATCTGGCAGTTCTTCCGCGACCGCCGTCCCGACACGTACACGCCTTTGACGAAACAAGCAGGGAAGTCTGCAACAGCGGGAGATTAGTTTTCGTACCGCCGGCGTCTCGCCGGCTGTCGTGGCGGCATCTTGCCGCCACTCGCACGACCAATTCATTGAGGAGTGCCACTCATGACCATGTCCAAGCAAGACCTACTGCGCAAACATAAGGAATATCTTTTCCCATCACAAACGGTCTACTACGCTGACCCGCTCGTCACCGACCACGCCTCCATGCAGTACCTGTGGGATACCGAGGGCAAAAAGTATCTCGACTTCTTCGGCGGCATCGTCACCGTGTCCGTCGGCCACACGAATCCCAAAGTCATCAACAAGACCAAGGCGCAGATCGACAAGCTTCAGCACGCCTCTACGCTGTTCCCGAACGAAGCCGTAGTCGCACTCGCGGAAAAACTCGCACAGATCACTCCCGGCGACATCAAGCAGAGCTACTTCACCAATAGCGGCACCGAGGCCAATGAGACCGCGGTGCAGCTCGCACGAATCCATACCGGAAACACCGAGATCGTCGCGCTGCGCCACGGATACTCCGGCCGCTCCGCCCTCGCGCAGGGCCTCACCGCGCACAGTTCGTGGCGCAAGTCTCTGCCTGCCGCGCACGGCATTGTCCACGCCATGAACGCGTACTGCTATCGCTGCCCGCTGGGCAAGACATATCCCAGCTGCGAAGTCGCGTGCGCGAAAGATGTAGAAGCTGTCATCCAGACTTGCACCTCAGGCCGCATCGCGGCGTTCCTGGCTGAACCCATTCAAGGCGTCGGCGGATTCATCACGCCGCCGAAAGAATATTTCAAGATCGTTTTCAAGATCGTGAAGGAGTACGGCGGCCTTTATATTGACGACGAAGTGCAAACTGCCTGGGGACGTACCGGCAAAAAATGGTTCGGCATCGAACACTGGGAAGTCTCGCCCGACATCATCACTAGCGCGAAAGGCCTGGGCAACGGAATCCCCGTCGGCGTGACCATGACCAAGCCCGAGATCGCTGCCAGCTTCCAGGGATTGCAGATCTCCACCTTCGGCGGCAACCCCGTCACCAGCGTGACCGCGAAGGCCGTCATCGACCTCATCGAAGAAGACAAGCTCATGGACAACGCCTACACCGTCGGCGGCTACTTCCGCCAGAAGCTCGAAGAGTTGATGTCGAAGCATGACGTGATCGGCGACGTCCGCGGCATGGGCCTGATGCAGGCCATGGAACTTGTAAAAGACCGCAAGACGAAGGAACCTGCGCCGCAAGAGACCGCCGCCGTGATGGAAGAAGCCCGCAAGCGCGGCTTGCTCATCGGCAAAGGCGGATTGTTCGGCAACGTTATACGCATGTCCCCGCCGATGAATATCGCTAAGTCAGACGTGGACGAAGCCTTCAAGATGCTGGACGAATCTTTCGCAGCGGTGAGCCCGGGAGTGGCCGCAGCAGCGCGGTAGTGGGGCCATCGGCTTATTGTCTCTAGCGGGTTCCACTTCACTTGTCATTCCGAGCGAAGCGAGGAACCTGCTTTTGGTTTTGCTGTTGCTGTTGCTTTTGATCTTCTAACTGAGGTCCCCCCGATGCCCCGCGAGTGGCACTTCTACGTCTACATAGTCGCCAGCCGCTCCCGAGTCATCTACGTCGGCATGACGAATGACATTCGCCGTCGTACGCGCGAACACAAAGAAGGCTTGATCGAAGGTTTCTCCCGAAAGTACAAATGCACGCGTCTCGTGTACTACGAGACTTACCAATACGTGAACAACGCCATCAATCGTGAAGCAGAGATCAAGAAATGGACCCGCAAGAAGAAAGTTGATCTGATCCAATCTGTCAATCCCACATGGGAAGACCTCGCGGCGGAAATGGATGAACAGCAGGTTCCTCGCTTCGCTCGGAATGACAAGTCATAAAATTCCTTTGCGTTTCTCCCCACTCGTGTTTTCATACAACGCGAATGTCCACCACACGAGACATAACAACCTCTCCCCTCTACAACCACGACCTCGCCCCTGCTGACGCCTCCAAGCGCACTTGGACCACCTACAACTACGCCGCGCTGTGGGTCAGCATGTCCGTCAACATTCTTACTTACATGTTGGCCGCGTCGCTCATCCAGGGTGGCATGGACTGGAAGCAGGCCGTACTCACCGTCTTCCTCGGCAACTCCATAGTCCTCGCGCCCATGCTGCTCAACTCCTATCCCGGTGCGAAGTACGGCGTGCCGTTCCCGGTGCTGGCGCGTGCCAGCTTCGGCGTGCTCGGCGCCAACGTGGCCGCGGTGCTGCGCGCGCTCGTCGCCTGCGGATGGTTCGGTATCCAGACATGGATCGGCGGCGAAGCCATCAACACGCTGCTCGCCGTCCTGTGGCCCTCGTGGAAGAAC
>JAICLA010000162.1 GCA_025927695.1 Terriglobales bacterium
GAATCAATGAACATTTCTTGTGTGCCGCTTAACTTCTCTGCAAAGTTTCCGGGACCAACTGTTCAGGAGTCTCAACGTGTAACGCCCGCTCCAGCGCACTAGCCCAAGCATCTCTCAACTCGACTACGGTGGACCTGACAGCCGTCTGGCCGTCAACACTGATCTGCAATTCGCGACCACCCGTGGTGCCCAACGTTTCTGCGGATAACCCTGATTTTACTGCCATTTGTTGGATGGTTTGCGTGTTATTTGCGTCGCAGGAAATCAAGACTCTTGTCGCATCCTCGCCGAACAAAGCCAGCTCAGGTGCTACGCCCGCCGCCTTAATCTCTATCTTCGCGGCGATGCCTTTCTTGAATGCGCATTCTGCCAAGGCAACCGCGACTCCGCCATCAGAGCAATCATGCGCGGACTCGATCAACTTCTTATCGATCAACTCCAGCAAGCATTTCTGGAGTGCGGCTTCTTTTGCAAGGTCCAACACAGGCGGTAGTCCCCAGATGGAGCCGAGAATCTCTTTCGCATATTCGCTCGAACCGAACCGCGTGTGCGCATCTACACTCGCAGCCGCGCCGCTCAACAGCAGCACATCGCGCTTCTCATTCTGGAAGTGCGCGCGCGTCACATGAGAGATGTTCTCCACGATGCCGACAACTCCGACCGTTGGCGTGGGATAAATGCCTTCGCCCAGCGTTTCGTTATAGAGACTCACATTGCCACCGGTGATCGGCGTACCCAGCGCATCGCACGCGGCTGCCAGTCCATCGATCACTTCAGAGAACTGCGCCATGATCTCCGGCTTCTCGGGATTGCCGAAGTTCAAGCAGTTCGTCGCCGCCACCGGCCAACCGCCGGCGCAGACTACATTGCGCGCAGCTTCTGCCACGGCATGCATCGCGCCCAGCTTCGGATCGAGATAACACCACCGCCCATTGCCATCCACCGCCATAGCCAGCCCGCGGGTGGTGTCCTTGATGCGCATCACACCGGCATCCGCGCCCGGCCCTTCCACGGTATTCGTCTGCACCATCGAGTCGTACTGCTCATGCACCCAGCGCTTGCTGCAGATATTCGGCGACGCCAACAACTTCTTAAACTTTTCCGTAAGCTCCGTGCCGCTCGCCGCCAACTTCACGCTTGACGGCATCTCACGCGGTGCCTTCGGCTCCCACTTCGACAAAGGCCGCTTGTACACCGGAGCTTCATCCGTCAGCGCGACGTTGGGAATGTCTGCCACAAGCTCGCCGTGCTCGCGCACCCGCATGCGGGCTTCAGTGATCACTTTGCCGACGACGACAGCATCCAATCCCCACTTTTCAAACACACTGAGCACTTCGCGCTCGCGGCCTTTTTCCGCCACCAGCAGCATGCGCTCCTGCGATTCGCTCAGCATGATCTCGTAAGCGTTCATGCCCGTCTCGCGCTGCGGCACGTTATCGAGTTCGATCTCTACGCCCACGCCGCCACGCGCGCCCATCTCACAAGTGGAGCACGTCAAGCCGGCTGCGCCCATGTCCTGTATGCCGACGACCGCTCCCGTCTGCATCGCCTCCAGACACGCTTCGAGCAAAAGTTTCTCTAGGAAGGGATCGCCCACCTGCACATTCGGACGCTTCTGCTCTGAGCCTTCTTTAAATTCTTCGCTAGCCATCGTGGCGCCGTGAATGCCGTCGCGCCCGGTCTTCGCGCCTACATAGATCACAGGATTACCTACGCCCGCTGCCTTGGCATAAAAGATCTCGTCTTTGCGCACAAGCCCCAGCGCGAACGCATTCACCAGCGGATTCTGCGAGTAGCAAGGTTCAAACTTCGTTTCACCGCCAAGATTGGGAACGCCGAAACAATTTCCGTAACTCGCGACGCCACTGATCACGCCTTCCATCACAGCGTGGTTTTTGTGCAGAGTAGCCTGATCGACATTTTGCGAAACGGAGCGAAGCGACTTGTCGTGGATCCCGGAAGAAACGATTGGCCCAAAGCGTAGTGAATCCATCACCGCCAGCGGCCGCGCGCCCATCGTGAAGATGTCGCGCAGGATGCCGCCCACTCCGGTGGCCGCGCCCTGAAAAGGCTCAATGAAAGAAGGATGATTATGGCTCTCGATCTTGAATGCACACGCCCATCCATCGCCAATATCAATGATGCCCGCGTTCTCGCCCGGCCCCTGCAGAACCAGCTTGCTGCGTGTGGGCAAGCGCTTCAGGTGCACGCGCGATGATTTATACGAACAATGTTCGCTCCACATCACGCTGAAGATGCCCAGCTCGGTCATCGTAGGCGTGCGCCCCAGTTGCGAGAGTATCTTTTGGTATTCGTCGGGCGTTATGCCGTGTTCGGCTATGACTTCTTTGGTGATCTCTTGTGGCTTCGTCAGCGAGGAGGAAGGTGACATGCGGACACAGTTATTTTCTCATAGCGCACGGTTCTGGACGGTTAAGACAGAACGGCGCGTGTTTAATAACATTCAGTCAGTGCTAAAAGACGCCCTTCCTGCCTGCCCAGCGCATGCGATTTTGTCTCAAACTATCCGCTTTTCCTTACAGCTTCTGCTCTCGCGTTCCGATATAATTCCCGCCCTATGGCAGGTACCCCTCGACCACACTCTGTCTTTCCGTTTTCTTTAATGTTAGTGGCCGCTCTCTCATTGCTGGCCAGCCAAAGCGCTTTTGCTAAAGGCCTGCAGGCTCCTGCCGTCTACACCGCAGGCCAACAGCCAGGTGGTCTCGTCATTGCGGATTTCAATGGGGACGGGCGTCCGGATGTTCTCGTATTCGACGCTTTCGCCAATTTTCCCGAAACAATACATGTTCTCCTGACCAATGCTGATGGCACGTTAGGGACGAGTATCTCGACGAGTGGTGGCGGCGCGACTTTCTCAGGTGCAGCAGCTGGGGATTTCAACAAAGACGGGAAAATGGATGTCGCTGTAGTCGACCCGAACGCCGCCGCCCTTACGATCTTCTTGGGGAATGGCGATGGTACGTTCACCAAAGGGACGAGCTATACCACGGGGAACCGGCCGATGGCAGTTGTCGCCTTTGATGCTAACAATGACGGGTCTCTTGATCTAGCAGTAGCGAACAGCAACTCCAATTCGGTCTCATCTTTTTTGGGGGTCGGAGATGGCACATTCACGCTGGCAGCCACCATTGGAACCGGTATTATCCCGGCGACATCCATCGCAGCTGGCAATCTAGACGGTGATGGGAAAATTGACCTTGCCGTGGCCTCTGCGAATCTAGGAGCATTCGGAGTGCTTCCCGGCCTAGGGAACGGTAATTTTGCAAGCGTCCGTTTAGGGACTTATGCAGCTAACTTCCCCTCGGGCGGTGTGGCAATAGCCGACCTCGATGGTGATGGGAAGATGGACTTGGTATTTTCAGGCCAGCCAGGCTCTTTTTACCGCGGTAAAGGCGATCTCACTTTTCAAAATCCGGTGACTTTGGATACGAGCGGTCACAGTTCAATCGCAATCGCTGACTTGAACGGCGACGGTCACAACGACGTGGTGCTGTGCGGTTCGTTAACTACCGGCTCAAGCGTCGTACTCAGCGACGGGCACGGCGGTTTTCTCCCCCCAAAGCGATACGCGCAACCTCCTTTTGCCGGCGATCCTTATTCCTCCTTAGTAGCGGTAGCCGATCTCCATGGGGACCACAAGCTGGATGTGATCACTGTCTCAAATGTCGGGGGAGCCGTTCAGGTGATCCGAGGCAACGGCGATGGGACTTTGCAGGGCGCGTTCGCGTATGACTTTAACGGAAGCACTATTGTCGAATCACAAGCGGTGGGAGACTTCAACGGTGACGGCAAGGCGGACATCGCGGTACTGGACGCTTCAGGAAAGTTGGGCGTATTGCTTAACACGGGAAACTACGGATTCTCCATCATATCGCCCGTCGATTATGGTTTCGAATCCGGAACACTCACTGCGGCAGACGTTAATAACGACGGCAAGGCAGACATACTAGTCGCAGGGCAATCTCATATCTCCGTGCTCTTGAGTAAAGGTGACGGCACCTTCCAGCCTCCGATCATTATCGATATTGCGACTGCGTCCTTCCCCGCACACGGTTTGATAGTGGCCGACTTCAACGGCGATGGAAAACCGGACATCGCATTTTCCTCATCGACCCCGGAACTGACGTCAGGCGCCGGTTCGGTCACGTTCGGTATCCTGTTCGGAAATGGCGACGGCAGCTTCCAGACATTACAGCCGCAAGATAACTACAGTCTTACGAGCAAGATCTCTGGCTTACTGCAAGCCGCTGATCTGAATGGTGACCACAAACAGGATATCGTCGCAGTCGGTTCGAACTTCGTGGCTATCTACTTGAACAACGGAAGTGGGGTATTCACGACGGGAAACGTTTACACGTTGAATGATTCTGCTTTTGGACCGATCGCTGCCACGATAGCGGATCTTCGCGGCAACGGCGTCAATGACATCGTTATAGGCGTGGGCAACTCGAATACGCCGAAGATGAACGTCCTAAAAGGCAATGGTGATGGCACATTCGTTAATTCGACGGTCGCTCTTACCCGGGGCGCCGCTGGACTTGCCGTGGGAGATTTCGACGGAGATGGAAAACCGGATGTCGCAGTTCAAGAATTCGGCTTGGAGCTAGAGATATTCCCTGGGTTGGGTACGGGGGCGTTTGGAACTCCAATCTTGCGCCAGTCGCCGGCTTCTCTCGCGGCTGCGGTTGACATGGCCGGCGGCGGATTTCCTGACCTCGTGACCTATGATACCTATCCGATGATCGTCCCCAATGCGGGAGGGTCGAAGATCAGTTTCACCGCGAGTACAAACCCCGCGATGTACGGCCAAACGGTCACACTCACCGCCAACGTACAACCAACAGTTCCTGGCGTACCGAATCCCGCAGGGACCGTTTCCATTTTTGACGGCGATAACTTGTTAGGCACGCCCACACTAGATTCTGCGATCGCTAAGTTCTCAACAACATTCTCGCTGGGAATGCATTCTCTCCAGGCGCAGTTTTCGGGCGATGACAACCTTATTGCCCGCACTCTCCCTACGATCACGATGAATGTGAACAAGGCGACTACGAACGCAGACCTTGCGCTTTCAGCGTTCACGATCTTCGGTACCCACGCGGCGAGTTTCACTGCTACAGTGAGCTCCACCACCACCGGCATCCCCACAGGGAATGTTTCTTTCGTTGATGGGGCGACTGTGCTCGCCTCATCAGCATTGGATGGGCAGGGACATGCCTTCTTCGCCACTAACTTGTCCCCTGGAGCTCACGATATTCGCGTGAGTTACGCTGGCGACGCCAATTACGCCCCCAGTATGTCGCAAGTTTCGGCCACACGCGTGATTGACATGGTACTTACCGGCCGAGCGACGCGTCCGACCCGTCATCTTACCTCCGCGCAACCCAAGTTTCAGGTGGAGGTCCATACGGTGGGTGGAGAGATCTCACCGGTGCACCTGGAATGCGTCGGTTTGCCTGCGGGTTCCAGCTGTCAGTTCTCGCAGCAAAACTTTTCTTTAAATGGCAGTCAAACGATTGAAGGCACTGTCGTACAGATTGCTGCGCCGAGTCGTTCGCGCCGGTTAGGCAAGACGACTGGTTACACCGGTCCGACTACGGTGCAGGTGCAGTCGACAGCGGGCTCGATCCAAAAGACTATTACTGTCCCTCTGCAGTAACAGCGACCCACTCACTTAGTTAGACTGATGCCATGGCGCACAACTCTGTCATCATCGGCACTGCCGGACACATCGATCACGGCAAGACCGCGCTGGTCAAGGCCCTCACCGGCATTGACGCCGACCGCCTCGAAGAGGAGAAGCGTCGCGGGATAACCATCGATATCGGCTTCGCTCACATGGAATTTGCTGACCCGAGCGGTCACACCATTCGCTTCGGATTCGTAGACGTCCCCGGACATGAGCGCTTCGTGCGGAACATGCTCGCCGGCATTGGCGGAATTGATCTGGTTCTGCTCATCATCGCCGCCGACGAAGGCATCAAGCCTCAGACTCGCGAACATTTCGAGATCTGTAAGCTACTCGGAATCGCGCGCGGAATCACTGTGCTGACAAAGGCCGACAAGGTTTCACCAGAAAGGCTAGCGGCCGCCCACGCCGAAGCTGCGGACTTTGTCCGCGACTC
>JAICLA010000011.1 GCA_025927695.1 Terriglobales bacterium
GAGACGTTTGGATTCGAGACATTCGGGTTCGAGACGTTGGGATTCGAAACATTCGGATTGGAAACGTTCGGATTCGATACGTTCGGGTTGGACACGTTCGCATTTGCTAGAGGCTGGTTGGAAACATTTGGATTCGAGACGTTCGGGTTCGAGACGTTCGGATTCGAGACGTTCGGGTTCGAAACATTCGGATTCGAAACATTCGGATTCGAAACGTTTGGATTCGAGACGTTCGGGTTTGAGACATTCGGATTGTAGATCTCCGCAGTCGATATCCCGACATCGCCTCCGCCATCCGGATCTGTGAGCGAACTCACCGTCGGATCTGAATTCAATGTCACGAAACTGGTCAACCCGCCTGCCGTTAAGCTTCCGCCAGGTGAGGTTATTTCCGCCACGTTAACGCTGATGGAAGCGGTGGGCGTAGCCGAAAGTGCGTACACGCCGCGTGCGACGCCCGAGTGCGCCGCGATAGAGACGTCAAGCGTGGTCAACGGAGCCGGAAGTGGATTGGGCACCGGGTTCAATATCGGCAGCAGTGTAGCGATGCCGCCCGCTGGCTGGTTCCCAATGGTGATCCGGAAGCTCTTATCGAAGTTGGTTGCGTTTTGCACGGTGAGGACAAACTCGCGTGGCACTGAAGTGCTCAGCGGCTTTGTATTTTGCAGTGCCGCAACGCCCAAACCTTCGGTGATGACGCTGCTGTAAATATTCTGGTCACGCATTCCCTCCTGCCCCACTTGGCAAGCGGGCACGTTCTGGGTTGGATCCAAAATGCTCTTTCCGCCCTGGCCAGCGGGCGTGTAATTCTGCCAGTTGCCATCTAGCGGAGGACGCACGTCCTGGTTGCTGGTGTACGAAGCGATGAAGCGCGGCGCTTTGGTCAGAGCAGTATTGAACTTCCACCCGGAAGGCGTATTGATCATGCTGAGGCCGGCGATATCGATGTAGTCGCCGATGAACGGCACTGTTCCCTGTTCAAAGAGCGGCAGATTCGGTGGATTGATCTGCAGCTGTTGAAGGTTGCTGACGCTTCCGCTCTCATCGCCACGCATGCCGAACTTATACTGTGAGATTCGTGTAGAGGTGAAAGAGGGATTGCTGCCGGGCAACGCCTCTGCGACTCTCGTTTCAGTAGTGTGACGCATCTGCGTCAAGTTGAAATCAGACACAAAGGGCGTGAATACCTGCGTCGGATCTACTGTAAGCTCTCCACGTTTGTCGCGCTTCTCGGTGTAGAACCTGCCATCAAGTGCCGCCAAGAAGGGAGAGTTCGGCGTAAACACACCTACCGTGTGATCAAAGCGCTCATCGTAGTAGATCAGCATCAACCGGCCATCACTGAATGTAAGGCTAGGCATGAATTGATGTCCGCGGCTGAAGATTACGCCGGCATCGTCGCTGAGATTGGAATTGTCCACCGCTGCCGGCGTCGTCCAGGTCGCGAAGTCGGCCGACGAGGTCATCATGATCCTGGCGTCGCCGTTCGGAGGCGTTCGTTGCGACCACGCGACATATACGCGCCCGTTGGCATCAACTGCCATCGTGGGAAATGCGCTGGAACGGAATGACGTCGCCGTGGTGCCCTGGTCAAAAAAGCTTTCTGCGGTTGGAGTCGAGGCGTTGTATGAGGGCAGAGATTTCAGCGTGACTGCTTTTGTGAACGACGCTCCGCCGTCGGTCGAACGTACGATGTTAATGGTGTTCGGAGAACTCGCTGCCGCGAAGCCACGCCATGCCACGTATACGTAACCTGTCGAAGGGTCGATGGCCACGTTCGCGCCCTGATTGACCGGCAGCCCTTCGCTGAGTTTGGTCGGCGTACTCCAGGTGGCTCCGCAATCAGTCGAACGGGTAAGGTAAAGCTTTGTTCGAATGTTTACGTCATTGCCCACAAGGACCGTGTAGGCGAGATAAACGTTTCCTGTCGGGACGGTTTGGGCCACTGAAGTACCGTTGGCTTGTGGCACCTGCATGGTGCATGTCGCGCTGGAACGCGGCACATCGACCGCGAGCCATGGCTTATCCAGGAACTGGCCAGCATTGCCTTTATCAATGATGGAAGCGCTGATGTAGCGGATCGAGTCCTGTTGTTTGGTCGGGTCTCCGTTCTCTTTGTTATTCAGATCCATCCAACGTGAGATGAAGACGACGCCGGTGTTCGTCCCACGATTGAAAGCGATACCGCTGTAATAGAACAGGCCATTTGTGCCTGCGCGGACCACCGCGTCTGCCGCGGTGCTGAATCCCTTCAGCGGAGAAGCGAGTCCTTGCGCAGAACTATCTTGCGGATATCCGGGAATCAACGTGCTTCGCCAAGTCTGCCCGCCGTCAAAAGATTTGAAAACTCCGAGCCATGCGTCACCCGTCACTTCCACTCCGCCTGACACTGTGTCCGACGCCGGCAGGTCCACCGTTCTGTAATCATTCGCGCCCGCAAAAATATGCTGCGGATTGCGCGTAGATATGGCTATGGAAGGCTCATTCTGGCGCTGCAGGAAAGGGTCACCGCCCGGCCATTCTCGTCCGGAAACCATGTTTGTGTTCTGACCTGGGGTCTGAGAGAAGGCGCAGGTAGCAGCGATAACGAGCAGAGCAGCAAAACCCAATGGGCGGAGTTTCGGCATATGACTTTCCTAATCTGGCAAGATTTGGGGGACGAGCCGTGACGCAAGAATCGGGGGATAGAACTAACGAAGTATGACCCGAATCCGGCCGAAGCGCAAGATTTTGTGGAGCTTGTAGGGGAAAATAAGGCCTTATGCGCACTTAGTTCTTAGAGATAGGTATCCGAGAGGATCGATGCCGATAGAAGGATTGGGCTTTGGTCTCCGTGAGAAGAGCTGAAGCTTCCAAGGCACAGAAACCACTCTCATCTTCGTGATTACGAAGTTAGGCGAAGTACCTGAATCAGAACGATTTATCGCATCCCCCGGAGACAGGTGATCTGTTACCGATCGCCTTTGAGTTCAATCTCCAGAGCCTCGATGGGAGTGTCGCCGAGATTTTCTAATGCGTGCTGGCGTGCTGCTGTCCAAATGACTTCGCCCGCCCGGTGGGTCACAATTTTAGAAGAACCGTCCGGCGATGTGCTGCGTTCGCGGACGTCCGTCAGATAGACGACGAGGCCGGGTCTGTGCGAGTGCATGGGAGTGATCGAGTGAGGTGGGTGAATGTTGCGCCGCACTATGACCTGATCATTGTCGATCTCAATACGCGAGAGTTCTTTCGCGCTATCCCAATGGCTGCGCGCCCCCGCCCTGTAAGCGCATGACATGAGTACGAGCATCAAAACGATCTGCCACTTCATTCTCAGTACCTCCTACCGAGAATCAGCTATAGGCTCCTCAGTGAAGCTCTTTCCCTTTTTCTCGTAACCGAGAATGAGCGCGGCGGCCAGGACCACTATTACCGCGATCTCGAAGGACGCTAGCGCCCAGGAGTATCCAAATCGGTCTCTTAGCGCGTATTCAATGGTGTTCGTGGGAGCGGCCAGCAATATGCCGATCTGGTATGCGAAGCCCGGGATCAGTCCGCGGAGATTGTCGGGTGCCATCTCATTTAAATGGGCAGGTACTACACCCCATGCACCTTGTACCCCAACCTGCATCACGAAGGCGCCCGCGGCCAAGACTAGAGCTGAGTTGCCGAAGGCCCAAAGCGGCAAGATGCACAATGAAACTACGAGGGCAGCCGTCATGGAGCGACGGCGTCCCCAATGCTCCGACAGGTATCCGAAGAAGATGCCGCCGATGATCGCGCCTACGTTGTAAAACATGGCGATGTAGGAAACCTGTGAGGTTGTAAAACCATGGACGGACTTTAGGAAGTCCGGATACAGGTCTTGCGTCCCGTGCGATAGCCCGTGCATCAGCGTCATCAAAACTGCCAGATACAGGAAAAGTTTCCACGAAGATGCGGCAGCTTTAAGAATGGCGACCAAGCCTGGGGCTTTGTTCTTCTTCCATGCGTCAGTCTCTTTAACCCGCACATTGATATAGAAAGCTAACAACGCGGGAAGTCCGCCGGCCCAAAACATGGCGCGCCAGCCATAGTGAGGAAGGATGGTGCGTGCTGCAATGGCTGCGACCAGGTATCCGGCCGAATAGCCGCTCTGAAGGATCCCCGAGATGAGCCCGCGCTTCTTCTGCGGCGAACTTTCCATCGCCAGGGATGCGCCCAAGCCCCATTCCCCGCCCATGCCTATGCCGAAAAGAATCCTGAAAATCAGGAATGCCGTGTAATTCGGTGCAAAGCCGCAAAGCAATTCCATCAGGGAGAAAAAAATGATGTTGGCAATGAGCGGCTTTCTTCGGCCGTAGCGGTCGGCGAGCATCCCGAACAAGAACGCGCCGAACGGACGCATTGCCAGTGTGGCCGTTATGCTCCAGATGATCGCGCTTTTGTGAACGCCGAAGTTCTGCGCAAGAACATCGACCATGAAGACGACGATAAAGAAATCGAAGGCGTCGAGGGTCCAGCCGAGATAGGCGGCGGTTACGGCGTGGGCTGCGCTTTGTGGAAGTCTGTCTTCAGTCTTCACATTGGTCCTGAACTGCTTTCGCTAGTTTGGTAGAGGCTCGATCTTTGCCAGTTTACCTTTATGAACTTCCGCTACCCAGATGGTTGGTGGATTCGTTGAATTGTCTACGTCTACGCGGCGAAGATTCGCATTTACTGTCGGCAAAAGGTATTCGGTGAAATCGCCCCTCTTTGGATCGAGACGATAAATGTAGTCGGTACTCATTCCAACCGTCCACACGTCACCATTCTTATCGCGGACTGTTGGATAAGCTCCGTTCCAGGGAACGGGAGGAGTCCATTCTTTGAATGTTCGTGACTTCGTGTCAAACATTCCAATCTTGCTGGAGTAGTTCTCTCCGAACCAATATTTATCTTCGGAGTCCATGAAAGTCCGGCGAGGTCCGGAATCGGGAGTCGGCGTTGGATAGAGAGTGACTTGTCCGGTCTTTGCGTCAACCCGGCCTATGGTGCCACCGGCAATGTCGGCGAAGTATCCGTTGCCGGCGGAATCGACCCCGATTCCATACGTGCGATGGCCGTTAGATTTTTTCCCTGCCGTCTCGATCGAGGTGGCCTTCTTGTCCGCGGTATAGCCCGGGAAGGAATCGAAGACATCGAATTGTCCGCTATCTGGGTGGAGGCGGAACATCTTCCGCCCGCCACTATCTGACATCCATACGGTGCCGTCCGGAGCACCGAGCGCTACGTGTCCGCAGCGGCTCTCAGGCAGATTAACGTCATCGGGGACCTGCCAATACTTCGACTGTTCGGTCTGAGTATCAATCTTCACAAGATTGCAGCCTTGAAAGAATCGGGGCGCCCATGCATTTCCGTCTTTGTCTATCTTGATGGTCAGCAGGCCTTCCGGGTATCCCGGACGAAGTATGGGAAGAGACCACTCTTTCGTGGCACCGGTCGCAGGATCCAGACGACCAACGAGACTGCGTTGAAAATCGTTGTACCAAACGAAACCGCTGTGGCCCACGGCAACATCATGGGGCAAACTCAACTTTCCCGGCAGATCGTATTCCGTGATTATGACTTTGGTAGCGGCGCCGTGTGGTCTCGGGAAAGCTTTGAGTTCGAACGGCCACTTTGACCGATTGCCGCTTAGATTGATTGAGGCCAAGTAGTTTGTGAGTGCTGGATCTGGGTGGTCTGCCGGAGCGTTGCCGGGCGACTTTACTGGACTTTGAATCACACTGGCGGGCACCCACTTCTCCATACGCTCGACAGCCGTAGGCCAGGTCTTCGCGTCGTAGTGGCTTTCCATCACTGGCTTTAGATCGTGGCAGGCAACGCACTTGTACACCCTTGATCTTTCTTCGTGTGTGCCCGGAAGACTCTCAAGCCACTCCGCGCTCATAAGCTGAGAAGCCAAATCAGTAGTACGTTTCAGGTGAAGATCTACCGTGACTGTTTCAGATTGTTCCGGAGCGACCTTCACCTCGAGTGGGTCGATCAACAAATAACCTGCCGCGCGGATATCCAACTGGTAGTCCCCGGCGGCCATGTGATCCGAAGGAAAGGAGTACATTCCGGAGGCATCAGTCACGACTGTGACAGTGATGGGAGTTCCTTCTCTCTTCGCGCTGACAAGCACCCCTTCCATGGCGCCTTCTTCTGACGATGTAACTTTGCCGGTGAGCGTAGGTCTTTTGACGTGATTGCAACCAGCTACCAACAGGATCAGAAGAAGAGCGACTGCAGATTTTCTGCAACCTGCATCTATTGAGTGACCTATCCGTCGCATCGCACGAAGACACGATTCCATGGTTGATGAGCCTGATGGGAGGAAACGTGAATTTACCTTAAGACAACCTTAAGTGGAGTGCACGACGGCAGTAGATTGTGCGGACTTGTTCAAACTCTCCGGTCGCAGAGGTATCGAGACCGAGATACGGGTTCCTTCGCCGAGTTTCGATTCGGCAAGGATGCTGCCTTGGTAAGCTTCGACAATTGACTTGGCAATGGCCAGTCCGAGCCCGAATCCACCTGTGGCTCTCGAACGCGAAGGATCGCCGCGCCGGAACCGCTCAAAGATGTGGGGCACATCAGCTTCAGCAATACCCGGGCCTGCATCCTGAACGAACACATGAGCGTAATCTTCCAGGACTTGCAGATGGATCAAGACTTCAGAACCCGGGACACTGTGCTGCACGGCATTCTCAAGCAGGTTGATCCAGACCAACTCCAGGTCGGCTGAGTCAGCCTGTATCTGCGCGGTATTGTCATTTGCAAAAATGACCTTAACGTTCTTTCCGTTGGCAAGGGCGGCGATTCGGGCGACCGCCATCTCGCACGTGTAGGCAATGTCAGTCGGCTCGAGTGCGCGCTGAATACCATCCGCTGCCCATTGCTCAACGCGCGCTAGCCGCAACATGCGATTCAGCAGTTCTTCGAGGCGATCACTGTCACCACTCAATTCCACAAGAGCTGCTCTGTACTCGTCTGCGTTACGATTCCGATTCAGACTGAGTTGCAGACTGGACTTCAAGATGGCGTGAGCGGTCTTCAATTCGTGAGCCGCGTCACCGATAAATTCACGTTGACGTGTGAATGCGCGTTTTAGACCGTCTAGCGTGGTCTCAATAGCCGTGATCAAAGGCTCGAGTTCCGCCAAATGCCGAGCGTCAGCAGAGGGCTTGAAATCCCAATTGCGGACGGAGACGCCTCGCGCTTCAGCGGCAAGTTCGCGCAGCGGCAGCAATCGGCGACGCAGGCTCCAACTTCCAATCAACAATGTGGGTAGGAGTACCAAGAGGCTTGCGCCACCGATGGACGCTGCCAGCGCGCCAAGGCCTTGGGGTATGTCCATAGTGGGAGCGGCGTAGATGACGGTCAGCTTCGGAAGCGGAGGCGGCACGCCTGACTCGGTATCGAGGACAGGAACATCACGCAGGATGATGGCGCGATAGTCTTCGCCATCGACGTTGAAATCCCAGAAGCGCCCCGACTTAGGAACGTTCTTAAAAATTGCGGGATCATAACCTTCTTTATGAACTTCAAAGCCACCCTGATCACTGCGGACCAGATAAATGTCCTTGTGGATCACGTGCGAAGAAGGCGGGACTTTGGAGGCGTCGAATAAAAGGCCGGGGCTGTGATTGTCAGGATAGTAGACGAGGGCCGCCACACTGAGCGCGCGACCTTCGAGATTTACGTCGAAGGCAGATTGAAGCTGGTAACGGGTATAAGCGATAGCTACGACAGTCAGCCCCAGCGCGAGCACAAGCTGGCTGGTCACAAGAATGATCACAAGCCGTCGTGTGAGTGACAGGTTTTTCACTTCAGTCCCCGGCGGCTCTCCTTGTTCTCTTTTCCTTGCAGGGAATATCCAAGGCCGCGATGAGTACGTATCAACTTGACGGGCGCTTCTTCGTCAATCTTTCTTCTTAAACCTGATATGTACACCTCAATGACGTTGCTGAACTTCTCCCAATTGTAGTCATAAAGATGTTCAAGCAACTCAGTCTTGGATACGACGGCGCCGGGGCGATGAGCGAGATACTCGAGAAGGCGGTATTCCATTGGAGTGAGAACAACCAGTTCTCCGGCCCGGCTGACGCGTCGGGCAACGCTATCCAACTCAAGGTCCTCGATAACGATCACGGGCGAATGTTCGCCTTTGCCGCGGCGGATCAGCGCTTTGCTGCGCGCGAGAAGTTCCCCCAGGTCGAAAGGCTTTGCGAGGTAATCATCAGCACCTGCATTGAGGAGTGAGACGACGGAATCCTTTTCGTCTCTCGCAGTCAAGATCAGCACAGGAGTTTTATGGCCGTGCTTGCGGAAGGCGCGCAGCAGATCTAAGCCGGGCAATTTCGGCAACATAAGGTCCAGGACGAGGAGGTCGTAAGGGCTGGACTCGGCGAGGAACAGGCCCTCTTCGCCATCAAAGGCGACGTCTACTGCGCAAGAAGTGTTCTCTCGCAGGCTTCTTGCAACGTTCTCAGCAAGACGCTTTTCGTCTTCTACGACCAGGACTCGCATCTCATAAGACTGTAACACTGCTGCCTCATCAAGTTAGCTCCGCTGCAGGAGCATCCTTAGAGAACGAACATCAGCGACCTTTTCCAAGGTAAGGATTGAATCGATCAGCCGCTGCGACTGATCAGCCCCTAAGAATGGGGTCATAAGGTCCTTCGCTTTCGTCACTACTTCTTTGCGGGTCATGGGATTTTCCGCAGTTCCCTTTACCGCATCAATCCGCTTTTCCAGCTTTCTTCCGTCGGCAAGGATCAGTTCAACGACGGTCACTCTCTTTGGATAGAGCTTTTCCAGATCTTCATCTGGAATGAGATGGACCTTGGCTTTTTGGGCGAGGATGCGAGGGTCCTTCATGCGAGCCTCGTCATGCGCAGCCTGGAAAGAAGCGGTGCCATCCATCAACATGACGGCCACCATGTGCTGAAGAGAGATGTCCGGCATGTTACGGTCATTGACCGTCTTTGCTTCGCTGGTGGCAACGTGGACATTGACAGTCTTAATGTCGTCTGCCTTCAAATTATTTTGTTCCATCAAATCTTGCAAAGCGTCGAGCGGCGCTTGGATGGGCGAGCCGACCGTCCATTTCTTGATGTTGGTGCGCGTCACTTCAAAGCGTTGGCCAAGGTCCTGCACCAGGATCGTAGGGTCGGCTTTGGGATTGAAAGCTTGAAGGAAATTGTCGGGGCCCGACAAGATATCGACGACGCCGGTTGCGCCCAACTGGATGAGGATGGCGGAAGTGACGCCGTTGCGCGCGGGTGCTCCGCCAAAAACCATGGCTTTTTCCACGTGTTCCGTGTCGCGCTGCCACGCTGCGATTCCGCTTGCCTGTTGCGCGGCGTAATCGAGGACAAAACGCATCTGGCGCTCGTTCAGCCCGGCAGCACAACCTGCGGCGGCAGCGGCGCCGAAATTCGCCGCGGTATTGTGCGAGCTGCGATGGGTTTCCATCTGGTACGGAAGACCACCGAGCGTGAGCATCACGCGCGTACCGATGTCATAACCCAACGCGACGCATCGCAGGAAGCGACTGCCGGAGATCCCGAATTGTTCACCCGCGGCGAGTGTTGCCGGTACGATAGAGCATCCGGGGTGACTATGCGATGGAGCATGAGAATCGTCAGTCTCGTCAGAGTGCGCCATCATGCCGTTCGCAAGAGCTGCTTCAATGGCACCGCAAGTGATCTTGGTGCCGACCACCGTAGCGGTCTTTTCGCCGCCGGCGTGAGCTTGGGCGAACTTCATGGCGATCTTGGCGGGAGGCAGGTCTACACCGGATACCATGGCCGCAATGGTGTCGAGCACGTGATGTTTTGTTTTTTCCTGCGCCTCTTCCGGCAATTCCGCGGAGCCTGCTGCGGCCATATACCCAACAAGCTTTGTTGTGACGGCGCTATTGTCTAGATTGGGTTTCGTTTTTGGCGGCGGCTCCTGCGCGAAGGCTGCTCCGGAGGAGAGCGGAAGTGCGGCAGTCGCAGTTGCGACAGCAAACGTCTGCAACATTGCTCGGCGGCTTATTTCGCGTGGATTCTTTTCAGTCCATTTCTTTTCGGTCACATCAACTCCATTAATGTGTCTGCAATCCGGGCAGCACCTGTGTTTTTTCAATCTGTACTGCCTTCAATTGATTGGGATCAAGTCCGAGCAAGCGCAAAATAGTCGGAGCGATCTGAGCAGTTGCTACAGCGGAATGAATCTCTTGAGCGGAACCGCCGGGCAGCGCGACCATGATCGGGATGTGTGTGTCTTCATCCAGGAAACCACCGTGTTCGGCGATGCCCGGGGCGTTGGGCTTGGCATAGATCACGCCGAAATCGGGTTCCACAACGAGATCGGGCGCGCGGGAATCTGTGGCAGCATCCGGGAACCACAATTGCAATTCTCTGCCATAAACAATCTTCCTGATGTGAACGTCTTTTTCATGCGCGTGCAGAGCCTCCACCACTTGGGGAGTCTTGCTGTGATCTTTGAGCCAAATGAAAACCATATCGTCCGCGGTGGACTGCCCCAGCAGGCCATCTTGGACACTATTAATAATGTTAGGGATCAGCTTCTCATCGATGATCTGCTTCTTGGTGATGTCGATGGGTGATTGACCGTGCTTTGCCATGAAGATGATGGCAGTCGAGCCCATAAGATTTTGCGCACGTAAAGCGGCGATAATCTTGCCGATGGACGCATCGGTGTACTCCATAGCTTCGAGAAGAGGTGCGCTCGGAGTACCGGCGATGTCCGTATATCCCATGCCGGATTTCAATTTTTGTCCAACGGTCACTGCTTGGAATGTCATGCCGAGAATGCCGGGAACAGCAACCTTCGCGCCTTTTTGGTCATGACCATTAATCTCATTCAAGACCGCTTTGAGGCGAAAGTCGTCGAACGCTTTAATCTTTTCCAGGCTCTTCGAAGAGGCGTTGAAGTGAAGCTCGGGAGTAAAAAGATCATCCACGCCTTTACCCGAAGGTCCGTTGACGATCTCATAGCCGGGCTGTTTGTCAGCCCATGCCGTCCGCATGCCCGCGGCCTTAATGACCTCAAACACTGTGTTGACACGCAGCAGATCGTGCGGGAACACCGGTGAACATCCGTGCTTGGGGTCCAACGGTACCTTTTCGGGACTAATGCCGCCACCGCCATCGATGGCGTCCGGATTGATGTCAATGCTTTCGTCGAGAAGCAGCTCGGTTCCAACCGTGGCGCACTTAGAACCTGCGGGCGAAAGCGCGCGATCATAGCTCGATTCAAAGTACACGCCTGTTGCGAATGGCGTGCCTCCGGTGACCATGGACAGTATTCCCGGGAATGAATCGGAGGGATGAGCGGTGTGGGCGTCAGTATAAGTAAATGCCGATCGCTTCAACTCCGCCAAAGCCGACTGTGGATGTGATGCCACATAATTTTCGAGATCGAGGGCGTGAAAGCCATCGATGCCGATAAGAACCACATGCTTGATTTTGCTGGATGACTCGGCAGTCTTGCGCGCGGCTTTCTTTTGGGCAACGCCCGCAGACATAACACTGGAACAGCACAGGATAGTAATACACAGATTAAAACGGAAAGATTTATGCATCGTCAGATGTACCTCGGACGCGAGAATTGTCCCGCTTTGAATGTTATTTCAGGCGAAAGCTTAAGGCTGCCTGAAGCTATGGGGCGGGTTCGACGAGTTTTGCTTCTGAGGTGGTCTTCTTTTTCAGGCCCTCCACAATCTCGCGGGCCCGTTTTAGAGCTACTTCCTGCCCTACGCCCTTCTTGCAACGCAAGTTCATGCCGATGATCCCTATCGTCTTACCGGAGGCTTCATAGATGGGTAGAACGATGTCATAGACGTCTTCGCTCTTGAGCTTTATGTCGGGCTTGCCGGTGCGCATCACGTCCATGTCGTCCTCCGTCGATTTCTTGCCAACTTTAGCAGGAACGTTCGAGGCAATGATCACATTGTCAGGCTTGCCCGGAGGCGTGACGTGGATGCCCATGCTGACGAGGTCTTTGCGTTTGGCGAACAGATCGTCTACTAATTTCTGTGCGTAAATCCGGGTTCCGGAGGTTGCGGAAGCCTGCGCGACGGAGGCTGGAACTGATATTCCCATCACCATAAAGGCAGACAGCAATAGCAAAACTTTATTTCTCATATAAGACCGTCCTTTTAGAAAGTTTTGGCCGGCTGATTTCGCCGGCCAAGTGAAGGGTCGACTTCTCAGTCAGAAGATCAATTTCAGGCCGAATTGAATCTGACGAGAGTTGGTCGAGGTTGAAGTTATTAGACCCGCTCCGGGTACGCCCGGCTGCGTCGTGTGCGAGTTATCAAAGACTATGTTGTTGGCCGTGGGCGGCGCGAAGTTGGGACGATTCAAGACGTTAAAAGCTTCCACGCGGAACTGCACATTGAGTTTTTCCCCGATGTACGTGTTCTTGAAGAGCGAGCTATCGAAGTTCAGAACCCCGGGACCGATCAAGGAGTTGCGACCTAAGTTGCCACGCAGTGTCGTGGGATTGGGATACGCGAAGCATTGAACCTTAATATAGTTGGTCACGTTTCCGGGATTCGTCAACGTGTCGCATCCGGGAGCATTCAAACGGTCAGGCATGGGGCTTAAGTTAGAAGTCTTCTGTCCGAGCGGATCTCCGCCGAGCAGCACGTTGAAAGGAATGCCGCTGCTTGCCTGCAGAATGCCGCCAATCTCCCATCCGTGAATGAAGTAGGAAGCGGCTCCATCGTGTTGAGGCCCGACCTTGCCTAAAACCCATGTGTAGTGGATGAGCAGGTTATGGCGAACGTCAAAGTCAGAAAGACCTCTATTCAAAGAGAAGTTGAAAGCCTGCGGATTGTTCAGCGCATTGGTGAATGCATCAGTTCCTACAGAGGTGGAACCGTTGTCAATGCTCTTACTCCATGTGTAGGAACCTTGGACCTGGAATCCATGCCCGGTACGCATCGTAACTTTCGTTTCGAGGGCGTGATAATGCGCGTTGCCGCCCCAGATGACAGCCCCTATACGACCGAAATTCGGATTCAACTTCGTGCCCGAACCTGCCGGCGACGGGTATAAATAGCCTTGTGGCGTCAACGTGGGAATGACCGCGTCGATGTCCTCGAACGGAAGGGCATTATGCACGGCCCGCGAACCTACATAGGCGACCATTGCCGTCACCTTGGGAGCAAGTTCGCGCTGGATATTCAAGTTCCAATGCATGACGTAGTTTCGCCCGGGATTGGGTTGCACATATGCCGAACGCAATGTATTCGCGTTTGCGTTGATCAGCGCAAAAGCACCAGTGGGGAAACTTCCCGCGGGAAGATTCGTGATGTTTCCCTGCTGGAAGAACGGCGCAGTGAACTGAGTGACCAGTTCGAACAGATAAGGCAGCGGGAGAACATCAAACATGCCGAAACCTGCGCGCACTGCGGTCTTGCCGCTGCCGGTCGGGTCCCAACTTATGCCGATGCGCGGCTCAAAATTCTTGGTGGTGGGGTTGCTGAAAAAGGGATCGCCCAGATGCGGTGTTGTGTCAGTGGGGTTCAGCAATGTTGCGAGCTTGCCATTGACTTCAGTGGGAACCGTCGCCATCTCGTAACGAAGGCCGATGTTGAGCGTAAACGTGGGCCGAAAACGGATATCGTCCTGGATATATCCCGCGATGATGGATTGCCGGATGGAACGACCGGATAAGTTGCCGGGTATCACGCCAACGAATGACGTCGGTTTATTTTGCAAGAAATTCGAGAGTGATCCGAATTTGAATTGACCGTTGGGAGCAGCCACGGCGAAATAATTGTCGTCAATACGCTCCATCGAGCCGCCGAACTTGATCGAATGAATGCCCTTAACGAGCGAAGCGTCGTCATGTTCCTGGATCGAGCTGAAGTGGTAGTTGTGTTGCGAAAACGCGCCTAGGCCACCGGAGAAATTGGTGAGGCTGGAGACATTGACTTGCGACGCGGGCAATCCGGGAGTTGAACCGAACGTCGGGTCGGCCGCCGCGGGATTAATAGCTACCGGCGTCTGGCCCTCGAGTGCTACTACTCGATTAAATCCAAAACGGAAAGAATTTAAGAATGTCGTAGTAAAGGCGTGGTCTTCTTCCAACGTGACCAGATTTCGTCGGGTGGAATAACCGAAAAGCTTGTTATTCATTTCGTCCGGTTGAGAGGTGGCGCCGCTGTCGAACAGATATGTACCGAAAAGAGCGTCACGCTCAGACATGTGATGATCGATACGCGTGCTGAAATAATTCTCAGAAGTGATCTGCGGGCCGGCGAAACTAAAAATGCCCGTGTCGCCTGGACCGATCAAGGCACCATTCGGCAGCGGGTAGAAAGCGTTCGTGTACTTCAGCACCACGGGATCGACCGCAATCACCCCAGTAGAGAGATTGCCGGCGCGAGCTGCGGCGGAAGGGACGGTAGAGACCTGAGTGATGTTAGTGGTCTGTCGTATTCCCTCGTAATCTGCAAAGACGAAGGTCTTGTCTTTGATGATCGGAAGGCCTATTGACCCACCGAATTGGTTTCTTTTGAATGGAGGTTTCTTAGCCGCCTTATCAAAAAAATTGCGCGCATCGAGCGCGCTATTGCGGAGAAATTCATAAGCCGTGCCATGGATGCTGTTACTGCCTGATTTCGTCACAGCGTTAATGATCCCGCCGGAAGAACGGCCATACTCAGCGGGATAACCACTAGTCAGCACGGAAAATTCTTGAACTGCGTCAACGCCGAGGTTCACACCCAAGGCGCTACCTGGAGCTCCATTGGCGTAGTCATTGATGCTGATGCCATCAAGACGATAGTTGTTTTGCCATGGGCGGCCGCCAGAAATACTCATCTGCGCGCCTTCGCCCTGTTGCACGCGGTTGCCGAGGGAGTTCTCAGTGCGGATCGCACTGACACCGGGCTCGAGTGTTGCAAGCTGGGTCCAATCGCGCCCATTCAACGGAAGCTCTTTTACAACGCGCTCGCCGATCACGCCGCTGATCTCAGAAGTGCCTAACTCAATACTCGCGGGAGCAGATGTGACTTCAATGTTCTCTGCGGTCTGGCCGACGGTCATCTTGACGTTGATCACTTGGACCTGGCCGACCGCGACATTAATATTCTTGAACGTCTGGACGTTAAAACCTGACATGGTCACCGTCATGGAGTAAACGCCGGGGATCAGACTGGCGGCGCTATAGACACCGTCGCCATTTGACGCCAGGTCTCTTGAAATCCCGGTGGCAACGTTAGTGATCGTGATGCTCGCCTTGGGAAGGACGGCACCGTTGACGTCGGATACAGTTCCTTGCAAAGTGCCGCCAGCAACCTGGGCAGCAGCGCTTATGGCTGTAAGAAAAACCACAAAGATAGTGAGTGAGAGGCGGGACAGGAACGCTTTCGGCATGGTGAAGCACCTCCAAGGTCGCTTCATTTACGTACGTGCTAACGCAGTAATAGGCCGAACAACAAATGATGAGATAAATACGATGGTGCTAGTGGTTCACTAGTATGGAGAGGTTCTAGTCCGCGCAACATTAAAGCAACCTTAAGACTTAAGTTTTTATTAACCTCGGCGAAAAAGTCTTGGCGAGAACGAGTGGGCCAGGAGGGTCTAGAAGAGGAAGGGATAAAGAGTGAGCAGGCCCGGAGTCCCAGGCCCACCCACTCTCGAGAACTATTCTTTGCCGATGACCAATATTGAGATCGAGCCCGGCACAACCGACGGGCGCGGATGGCCCGTGGGATCGCCGTTAAACTTCGCCGTCGGCACGTAGATGTGGTGCTTCTCCCGATCGAGCGCCATCGTCTTCCCACCTGGGGCGGTTTCAACCTGTTGAACTTCTTCGTATTTTCCGGAAGCGCCTTTTTTGAAAATGAAAAGGTGTCCGTCTCCACTGGATGCAAAGGCGTATCCGGTAGCCGGATCATAGGCTGCAGCGTCTGTGTCATCTCCTATGGGTAGCGTTTGAAGAATCTTTCCGGAGTCCGCATTGATCACAGCCAGCACTTTATTGGCGCAAGCGGAAAAGAGAGTCCTCGTCTTCAAATCAATGGCCAGGCCTGTGGGCTCTTCGCAAGAAGGCTTTAAGTTCCACGTCGTCTTGACCTTCTTAGAAGCGATGTCGATCACTGACAGCTTGCTGGCATCCTCAATATTCACGTATGCATGTCCCTGGCCATCGCCTACGATGAACTCAGGACGGCCTGCCATAGGGATGGTAGCGACGACTTTGCGCGCGGCAGCGTCAATCACAGTTGTGGTATTCCCTTTGCCATTCTGCACGAAAACAGTTTTGGTCGCGGGGTCATAGAGCATCGAATCCGGATTACCGCCTGCCGGAATCTTGGTGTCAACCTTGAGAGTCTTTAGATCAAAGACCGTGACTTTATCTTCGCCGCCAGCGCTAATGAATCCGACTCCCAACTCAGGAGCAAGGACTATGCCGTGCACCCCGGGTGTGTCCGGAATATCGCCAATGACCGCTCCCGAATCGGCGTCCATCACCGAGACGTGAGTGTTGCGGGACATGAAAAGATGACGGGTATTGGGGTCTACGATGAGGTAGTCCCATCGACCAGTTCCCTCCACCGCGATCTTATTTAAGACTTTAAAGTTCCCTGACGGCTTGTCCGCGGCCGCGGCACACGCCATAAGCGCTAGCGACGCCAGCGCGATTGCGAACTTACTCTTTCGGTGCATGATTAATTCTCCTCTTGCTTGCAAGATAAATCGCACAGTTCCACTACATGAGGTCAATCATTTCGGACGATAGAGCGCGCTACCTTAAGAAACCCTTAAAGCTAAATGGCTTATCTCACTCACCATATTTAGGCGCAGGCCCGGAAATCAGGAGTAATTCTGTTGCATCGGGGGCGCTGGATCTCGCTGGCCGGTAAAACCGAGTTCCGTCCTGAAGTGATTCGACCTGCCAAACTGGGGAAACAGCGTGCCTTTGTACCAGGCTTCGTCTACTTTGTTGAGCTTGTATTCTTCGGGGTGTTCCATGAGGAATTGCTTTATGGAACGCTCAGTCACCCGGCCCGCCTCAAGCTTTATCCATCCTCTGGCGATCCAATGGTGCACGCGCGACAAGCCCACTCCTAACAAAATCCGCAGATCATCTTGCGAGTATCCTTCACGGACACGGAGTTGAACGCCTAGTTGGGCGACCTTGGCTTTCACGGAATAATGCGTGCGCCGCAATCTTCGAGCGATAGCGGAGGAACTTAGCGTGCCTGCATTTTCCGCGAGGAAATTGGTCTCAGCCTCGTCCCACTTCCGCCGGTTCACGAAGGAGAGACCCAATGCACCAGCGCGACTGGTGATGACTATGCGAGTGAAACCGGTGACGCGCTGAATCTGATTAAGCCCGTGAGTGAGTTCTTCGCGATCCCGACAACTCTGATAGGTTCGAATTAGAAGCTGATCCAATTGTTCGGTCCACACAAACTTCTTGCGTGGGTTCGGCCGGCTGAGGATGCGGCAACGGTGACACAGCGAGTCCTTCTGGCAGCCCTTGCCAGTCTTACAAGAAATGCACTGTACAAAGTGAGTGGGTACCCCTCGCATACTCGATCATCACTCCTGGAATAAGTTCTACGAAAGCTCTTTTGCTACTTTTGAAATTGCGATTCTATGGATTGAACCTTAAGCCTTGCTGAATGGCGATGACGGAACGCAAACACGGGTTCAGTTTGCCTTCATATCTTCCTAATAGAATCAAAGTGGTATGTTTAAGGCCGCTTGCGGATGACACGTACCATCGCCATCTTTGTGGTGATTATCAGAAACTGATCGACAGTTGCTTACAAAGGAAGAAGTTCACGTTGAGAGCTAGGAACAAATCTTTAGGGATCGTCATCCTCGTTCTATTGGCAGCCGCCATTTTGGCGGCCTACAAACTAAGACAGGATGAACCGGTCTCATATTCAACTGCAGCGGTTGAAAAAGGTGAAATCAAGCAAGTGGTGGAGGCGACCGGCACAATCAATGCCGTGATAACCGTTCAGGTGGGTTCACAGGTCTCCGGCGAGATATCAAAGTTGTATGCTGACTTCAATTCCAGGGTTAAAAAAGATCAAGTCATCGCACAGATCTCACCCGCATTGTTCGAGGGAACGCTTGCCCAAGCTCAGGCTGATCTGCAAAGCGCCAAGGCGAATGTGTCCGCGGCCATAGCGAATACTTTGAAAGCGAAGGCTGCGGAAGTTCAAACCAAGTCAGAATACGAACGGAATCTTGGACTCTTCCAGCAGGGAGTCGTGAGTCAGCAGGTTTTAGACGTCGCCAAAGCTAACGCTGAAAGCGCGGCCGCACTAGTGTCCGCGAGTGATGCACAGGAACAGCAGGCGCGCGCGCTCGTTCAGCAGAAACAGGCGGCGGTGCATGTTGCGCAAACTAACCTCGATTACACGGTGATCCGCGCACCCATTGATGGCACAGTGGTGGCACGCAATGTTGATGTAGGACAAACCGTTGCTGCGTCCCTGCAAGCACCTACGCTTTTCACAATCGCGCAAGACCTCACCAAGATGCAGGTTTACGCGAAAACGGATGAATCTGACGTGGGCGGGATGCGGGCCGGACAGAAAGTCACTTTCAAAGTGGATGCATTTCCCCGGGAATCTTTCGAGGGGACGATCTCACAGGTCAGGATGAATTCCACCGTTGTGCAGAACGTGGTGACCTATGACACGATCATCAACTTTGACAATCCAGACCTGAAATTATTTCCTGGCATGACGGCCTATGTGACCATTCCAGTAGCAACGAGCAAAGCGGATGCGATCAAGATTCCGAATGCCGCTTTACGCTATAAGCCCGATCTTCCGCCGGCGGAATTGGAATCTCTATACAAGCAATATGGGATCTCGGGAACAGGCAGCCCGGCAGAGCCCAGCTCTGGGCGGAGTGCCGGCAATGCAAAATCGATTTCACGGAACGATAGCCAGATTGTTTGGAAGCTAGTGGATGGTAAGACGCTGGAGCCAGTCAGAATCGCAACGGGTATCACCGATCACACGTTCACGGAGAAGCTTGGCGATCTGAATGGAACGGTAAAAGTGGGAGACCAGCTAGTCACCGGCATTGCCCAGGGACGTGCCAACGCGGCTCCTCGCATTGGCGGACCAGGCGCCGTGCGCACGCGGTAATCAATGACAGTCGAACATCAGAATATATCCGCCACTTCGCGCGAAGCCGGCACGAAGGTGGATGAACCAGTGCTTCGCGTGCACGATCTTCACAAGCTTTATCAAATGGGGGACAACGCGGTTCATGCGCTGCGTGGAATAAGTGCCAGCGTCATGAAAGGTGAATTCGTCGCCGTGATGGGATCCAGCGGCAGTGGAAAATCCACGTTCATGAATATCCTTGGCTGCCTGGACAAGCCCACCTCTGGCGAGTATCGGCTTGAAGGAGTTGATGTTTCAAGGCTCGACAAGAAGCAGCTGGCCGGTATCCGTAATCGCAAGATAGGTTTTGTATTTCAAGGTTTCAATCTCTTGGCCAGAACCACAGCATTAGAGAATACGGAATTGCCAACGTTGTACTCTCAGGTCAGCAAGTCGGACCGTCGGGAGCGTGCTATTGCCGCGCTTCAAATGGTCGGCTTGGGGCAGCGGACCGATCACTTCCCTTCTCAACTCTCTGGTGGCCAGCAACAACGTGTTGCTATTGCCCGTGCTCTAGTGAATAAGCCTTCTATTCTGCTGGCGGACGAACCTACCGGAAATCTCGACAGCAGAACCTCAGTGGAAGTAATGGAGATCTTTCAAAATCTGAACGAGCAGGGACTCACCATCATATTGGTGACCCATGAGCCTGACATAGCGCAATTCGCAAAGCGTGTACTAGTGTTCCGTGACGGCAAGATCCGCCGTGACGAAAACGTTAAAGATAGAGCAGTAGCGGCGGAAGTCCTCAAGACCATGCCTGTTTTGGAAGATTAGCAATGGATTTTCTCGCCATACTACGAATCGCTGTTCGAGCGCTAGCGCGCAACAAAATGCGCTCGATCCTCACCATGCTGGGAATCATCATCGGCGTGGGCGCAGTCATTGCCATGGTAGGGATCGGGCAGGGCGCGGATCAGGCGATGCAGAAACAAATTGCAAGTCTGGGTGCGAACATGCTCTATGTCACATCCGGTTCGGCGAGGTTTGGCGGGGCCAGACTGGGGAGCGGGAATACAAAGACTTTGGTGTCCTCTGACGTCGCGGCGATCTTGAAGGAGTGTCCGGCGGTGACTGCGGCTGCGCCGGGAACGCAAACGTCAGCACAAGTAGTTTTCGGAAATGACAATTGGGGAACCCGAGTCACAGGCACCACACCGGAATACTTCAGAGTAAGGGCATGGGATTTTGCTTCGGGTACGGGCTTTACCCAGAATGATGTAACCACTGCTGCCAACGTGGCCGTGATAGGTGAGACCGTGCGTAAGAATTTGTTTCCCGGAAGTCAGGCTGTGGGGCAAACGATACGCATAGGCACTTTGCCTTTCTTAGTCGTGGGCGTGTTAGCAGCCAAAGGACAATCCGCAGGCGAGGACCAGGACGACACGATTGTCGCGCCGCTCACCACGGTACAGAAGAAGATCACGGGACAACCCTGGTTGCGTTTCATTTTGGTCTCCGCTCCCTCGCGGTCTTTGAGCTACGCCGCGAGAGAGCAGATGGAATCCCTACTGCGTGATAGACACAGGATCCGCGAAGGCGAGGCCGATGACTTCACCGTACGAAACCTTGCGGACATCGCCGACGTGGCTTCTGAAGCCAGCAAGATCATGACGGTATTGTTGGGATCGATCGCAGCGATCTCTCTGCTGGTGGGGGGCGTTGGGATCATGAACATAATGCTCGTGTCGGTCACGGAGCGCACACGCGAGATCGGCACGCGACTGGCGATTGGCGCGACAGAGTCTGACGTGCAGAAGCAGTTTTTGCTGGAAGCGGTTCTGTTGTGCTTGCTCGGTGGACTCATCGGCATTGTGGTTGGAGTGAGTTCCTGCTTCTTGATCGCTACATTCGTGGGATGGCCGATCGTGACATCATTGACCGCCATCATGCTATCGGCGGCATTTTCCATCTGTATAGGAGTGTTCTTCGGGTTCTACCCTGCGCAAAAAGCGGCGCGCCTGAATCCGATCGATGCACTGAGGTACGAATGAACTTTGCCACCATATTGCGACAGGCGTTCCGCGCTCTTGCGCGGAATCGCGCTCGCAGTCTTCTTACCATGCTGGGCATCATCATGGGAGTAGGCTCGTTCATCTGCGTAGTCGGAGTCGGCCATGCGGGCTCCAGCCGTCTTGAGACGCAACTCAGCAACGTCGGCGACAATCTTCTTTGGGTGGAGGCGGGTAGTCGCGCGAAGAGTGGAATCCGAGTGGGAAGTCGCGGGACGAAGAGCCTTATCGTAGCTGACGGATTGGCTGTACTGGAGCAAGTGCCTGGGATTAAGAAGCAATCGCCCAATACTGATGGGCATTTGCAGGTGGTATACGAAAACTTGAATTGGGGCACGAGTTTTCGCGGAGTGAGCCCGGACTATTTCGAGATACGGAAGTGGAACATTGATCGGGGCGCCGCTTTTACGCAGGCGGATGTGGATGCGAATGCAGCTGTGTGCGTACTGGGGCAAACAGTGGCTGAAAACCTGTTCGGCGACGATGACCCTATCGGGAAAACGATACGCATCAAGGATGTGCCATTCAAAGTCATCGGCGTTCTACAGGGTCGAGGTGTCTCGGCGACGGGGCAAGATCAAGATGATTTCGTATTGATGCCTATCACTACTGCTCAGAAACGGATCACCGGCAACGACTGGCTAGATGACATTTATTTCTCGACAACAACTCGCGAGGTAATCCCGCAGGCCTCAAAACAGGTGGAGGCATTGCTGCGAGAACGACACCATCTGCGCGCTACCGAAGATGATGATTTCAGCATTCGTTCCCCTGAAGATCTTATCCGCGCACAGCTAGCCGCCGCCAATGTATTCACGATCCTGGTGGGGAGCGCAGCATCCTTATCCCTTTTAGTGGGAGGGATCGGCATCATGAACATCATGCTTATCTCCGTGACCGAACGCACACGAGAGATTGGCATCCGCCTGGCAATAGGAGCGACAGAATGGGACATTCAGCTGCAGTTTCTCAGCGAAGCCATTGTGATGAGCGTTATCGGGGGAATACTTGGGGTGCTTACTGGATTGCTGGGCAGCTATATTCTTAGAAACACCTTGCATTGGGAGGTTCAGCTATCCGCCGAGATCATCATGATCGCCGCGCTGTTTTCCGCCGGAGTGGGAATCTTCTTCGGATATTATCCAGCGCGAACCGCATCGCGTCTCGATCCGATCGAAGGACTTCGCTACGAGTAATAGGACGTTAGTCGAGTTGCCGTTAATAAAATACAACACTAATCTCTTACGAATCTTATGATCAAATACCTTCGGCTAGTGCACTTCTACCTCGGCGTGTTCTTTGCTCCCACCATCATCTTTTTCTCATTCAGCGGCGCGTTGCAGACGTTTAGCCTGCACGAGAATCATCAAGGCAAGCCTGGTATTCCATGGGTGACAGCACTGGCTGAAGTCCATAAGAACCAACGCGTTCCGGAAACGTGGACGGCCAAAGAGCCCGCCGCGGACCCGGCTGCAAAGCCGGTTGGCACCGCCCCGACGCAGGTCGTCACGACTGCGAAGAAACTCGATCTGGCCGAACGTGAACAGGAAGCCAAGCCCGGTGGAAACCTAGCCAAGTTGGCGGCGAACCCGGCACCGCCAAAACGCCGAGAGAAATCAATCCCTTTGAAAGTGTTCATAGCGTTCATGGCGATCGGATTGATTGTCACCAGTTTATTGGGCATCTATATGGCGTTTAAATACTCCCGCGGACCATTGCTCATCTGGGGCTTGCTCCTTGCTGGTACTGCCGTGCCAATCGCTCTGCTATACATGTGAGTGAATCATCAAGTGAACGCTCTAAGCTGCCGAATCGATAGGCTCGCCCAAAGACGGCCAGCGTCTAACACTTCTGGCTACACTTTTTTGATTTTTAGGAAGAGCCGTTTAGTGTCAACGTTTGGGCTTTTAACCCAATGAGAAATAACGCTTAAGTGGGATTTCAGTAGCGTTATGGATTGGTTGCGGGGGCTGGATTTGAACCAGCGACCTTTGGGTTATGAGCCCAACGAGCTACCAGACTGCTCCACCCCGCACTTCGATACTAACAGTCACGGGAAAATATGGTCAACTCTGGATGATTCGTCAGCTTTTTGCGGAAAGCTGCATTTTTACTTAATGAAAATCGTGCGATGGCGCATGTGCCGCGCTGACTTGCAATGCTTTAACTAGGGCGGCTTTTACTGAGATCACGTTGTCTTGATTCTGCAATTCGCCTTCTACCATCAGGAATTTTCCATAAAGTACCAGCGTGCGGAATTTCTCATAGATCGCCGGCAGGATGATGGCATTCGCAATTCCCGTCTCATCCTCAATACTCAGAAACACAAAACCTTTAGCGGTTCCCGGACGCTGCCGCGCGATCACACTCCCGGCAATGCGCGTGAGGCGCCCGTTGGCAACAGCGTGCAAATCAGACGCTCGCGTGATGCCGTTACGATTCATCTCTTCGCGGTGATAACACATCGGATGCGGACCAACGGTCAACCCCGTTCCCCCGAAGTCGGCGACCAGACGCTCTTCATCCGTCATGCGAAAGAGCGGCGATATGGACGCTTCATGCTTGTCTGCCACAGGATGCAGCAAAGGCCCAGTCATGCGTCCCGCGCGTTCCGCCTGCCACAGCGCATCACGACGATGCTCATTGCCTTCGAGCGAATTAAGCGCTCCTACTTGCGCCAGCATCACTAATTCAGTCTTGCGCAGTTCCGGAACACGCCGTGCAAGGTCATACACCGTGCTGAACGGGCCAAGACGACGCGCATGCACGATCGCCTCTCCGGCTTCCTTGCGCAGGCCACGCACATAACCTAACCCCATGCGCAAAGCGAAAGGATCGCGGCCCTCTCGATGTTCGTTGTCTCGCAAAGGCTCAAGCGTGCAGATGTGATCGGAATGCTGCACATCGATTGGCCGCACCTTCAATCCATGCCGCTGCGCGTCTTTGACTAGCGTAGCGGGCGAATAAAATCCCATTGGCTGATTGTTGAGCAGGGCGCAAGTGAAAGCAGCCAGATACCGCTGCTTGATGTAAGCGCTGGCGTAAGCGATGAGCGCGAAACTGGCAGCATGCGATTCAGGAAACCCATAAAGCGCGAACGAAGTAATCGCCTGCAAAATCTCGGCCTGCGCTTTCTCGCTCACACCATTCGCGATCATGCCATCGCGTAGCTTGCCTTCGAGTTGCCGCATGCGCTCTTTCGAACGACGCATGCCGATAGCGCGCCGCAACTCCTCCGCTTCTCCGCCGGTGAAATTGGCAATCACCATTGCAATGCGTATCAATTGCTCTTGAAACAATGGCACGCCAAGTGTCCGCTGCAAGACCGGCACTAATAAAGGATGCGGATAGCTCACCGCCTCCTTTTTCTGTCGCCGCTTCATATATGGATTCATCATCTTGCCCACGATCGGCCCTGGGCGGATGATGGCCACCTGCACGACGATGTCATAAAATTTTTCCGGATGATTCCTAGGCAGCGCCGACATCTGCGCACGGCTCTCCACTTGGAACATTCCCACCGTATCTGCGCGCTGCAGTGTCTTGTACACCTCAGGGTCTTGCGGAAGCTGCGCCAGATCTAGTGGCTCGCCGTAATGCCGTGGCACAAGATCGACACACTCTTTCATCACCGCCATCATCCCCAGGCCGAGCAGATCGACTTTGATCAGCTTCATATCAGAACAATCTTCTTTGTCCCATTGAACGACGACGCGCCCCGGCATCGACGCCGGCTCTAACGGCACTACGGAATTCAGTTGTCCTTGACAGATCACCATGCCGCCGGAATGCTGCCCCAGATGGCGCGGCAGATCTTGCATGCGAAAACAGATCTCAAGATATTTCGCGATGCGGTGATGCTTCAGGTCGAACCCTGCATTATGAAAGCTGTGCTCGAGTGTGTCAGTCGGTCCTCTCCATTCCCATGTGGCAACCAGACTGGCGAGCCGCCCGATAGTCTCCGGGTCAAAACCCAGCGCCTTCCCTGCTTCGCGCGAAGCCGACTTCCCGCGATACGTGATCACGTTCGCGGTCATTGCCGCACCCAGTTCGCCGTATCGTTTATATACATATTGGATAGCGCTCTCGCGGTCATCGCCGCTGGGCAAGTCCAAGTCGATGTCTGGCCACTCGCCGCGTTCTTCTGAAAGAAACCGCTCGAACAGCAATTCCATGCCGACGGGATCGACCGCCGTGATCCCCAGCGCATAACACACAACGCTGTTCGCCGCCGAACCTCGGCCTTGCACCAGGATGTTGTGACGGCCGCAGTATTGAACGATGTCCCAGACGATGAGGAAATATCCTTCGAGGCCAAGTTGTTCAATAAGCCGCAGCTCGCGTTCAGCTTGCTTTTGCGCTTTGGCGAACAGTTGCGCATCGCGCTTAGGCAGATAGCGATTGCTAACCCCTTCCGCGGTGCGCTTGCGCAAAAAAGACATCATGGTCTCATTCGGCGGAAGCGGATACACCGGGAACCTATATCCGAGATCAGTCATCTCGAACTGCAAGCGCGACGCAAGTTCTTGTGTGTTGTGAATCGCTTCCGGTAAGTCAGCGAACAGCGCTGCCATTTCGCTTGCGCTCCTCAGATGGCGCTCAGCGTTAGGCGTAAGCAAACGGCCGGCGGTATCGAGCGTCTTGCCATGTCGAATGCAAGTAAGAACGTCCAGCACTTCACGGTCATATTCCGTCGCATGGCATACACCATTCGTCGCCAACAGCGGCAGCCTGAGTGAACGCGCGATCTCTACCGCCGCACGATTGCGCCATTCCTGCGCGCGGTCATGATGTCGCTGCAGTTCTACGTAAACGTTGTCGCGGCCGAAAATGCCCACCAGCCGCTCGACCTCTTTTCGCGCTACATCTATACCGCCGCGAGTAAGAGCTGCGGCAAGGGGGCCTTCATCGCCGCCCGTCAGGCAAATGAGCCCTTCGCTGTGCTCTTCAACATCAGTCAGCAGCGCCGCACCTTCGGCCTTCTTCCCCTCACGCAGTTTGAATCGAGTGATCAGACGGCAGAGGTTTTGATATCCTGCGCGATCTTTCACTAACAACGGAAAACGAACTGGCTCTGCTGGCCACTGATGCGGAAGATAGGAATGCGGTACTAGCCGGTTGCCGGCATCCTTCACCGCGATCTCTGCGCCGATGTGAGCGCGAATACCTAGCTTTTTTGCTGAAGTGTGAAATCGTGGCGCGCCGTAAAGCCCGTTGCGGTCAAGCAGCGCGATAGACGGCAAACTGATCTCAGCCGCGCGATTAATAAGCGCTTCGGGCAGAGAGCCGCCTTCCAGAAAGCTGAACGCCGAGCGCGCATGAAGTTCCACATACATCAGTCGTACGTCCCCTGCAGATACCACGTGCCAGACGCAGGATCGTGCGCTATGCGGCACAGCATCTCAGCTTTTTGGTCGGCAAGTGCCACATCCCACTCTTCCCGACACCAGTTATCCAGCGACCACCACTCACCGCTCTTGCGCCACGGACCGGCATGCCGCTTAGCGACAAATCGCTGGCCGTCGAACCAGATTGTCTGTGGAATGTTTTGCGCAGTGTCCACACGGATCGCCACTGGCGGACGACACATGCGTAATACCGCCTTTGCACCGGCAGCCTCAGTCGCCGTGCTCGCCTTCGCGCTTCCATACTGCTCCATGCGAAAACTGTCAGACTTGTGCGTGTCGAGCAACTGCGGCGCACCTAGGCGGTCTTCGCCCAACAGCTTTCGCAACCGCGCCAGCAGGACTTCAAGCCTTCCCGGCTCCGGCGCCTGCGGCATGAACATTCCATGCTGCGCGCGATGTGGTCGCGCAGAGACCGCCCGTACTTCCAGCCCCATGATGGCCGCGTCCGGCGGATACGTCTCCAGGTCTAGCTGCACCAGTTTCAACAGCGCACGCAAATCTTGTGTAGGCAACGCAGGACGGATCGTCCGTTCATGAAAACGAGAGGGCGCGTGTAATTCGGTCTGGAGTGAGAGTGTGATCCGCACGGACGCGATAGCTTTCGCGCGATCCATGGCCCGCTGCATCAGTTCGCCCAACATCCGCGACAGAAGAAAGAGTAATGGCTCCAGCGTCTCCACCGAATCTTCCAGCTCATACCGCTGCACCAGCGCAGAATCAAATTCCGATTCCAGAGGGACCAGCAGATGTTGAGACTCACCCCGCGCGAGTTGCCACAGACGCTTTCCCTCCTGCCCTAGCCGTGACACCAGTTCTTTTTCTGGCAATGCCGCCAGCAACGCGCAGGTGTGTACGCCCCAGAGATGCAGCGTAGATGCGACTTCAGCGGAAAGGTCCAAAACATCCAGCGTCAACGGACCAAGCACATCCGCTTCTTTGCCGGAGGGAATGTCAGTCGTGCCGGATAATCCTCGCGCGGCGCACACAGCAGCATAGAAATTCTGTGAAGTGGCAACGTGTACCAGCATGCCGTGCAGGGCGATCTTCTTGCGCAGAGTGTCCGCTACCTCAGCCGCCGCACCGAATAAGCGGTCACTGCCCGCGATGTCCAGCACGGCGGTGCCCCCCGTCTGTTCTGGTTGCTGAGATTGAACCAACTCGATCCGCGGAGAAAACTCCGCCGCGCAGTCAAGCAGCGCAGATTGTGCTGAGTGTTCTAGCTCATGTGACCTTTGCAACATCTGGACGCCATCAAATGATTCCACCTGCAACCGGCTCATGCCCACTGCAAGCCCGGCGCGGCACGCAAATAAGTTGATGGCAAATACTTTTTCCAACGGTGGATCGCCATCAAGCACGGCTATGGGACGTCGACGAAGTTCAGGACACAGCCGCACCGCAGCTTGTGCGGCGAAATCCGGAGCATGGATGCACACGTACATGTCACCGCGCCCAGAGGGTCTCTCCCGTCCAAACAACGCTCGCGAACTGTGGCCCCTTTTTGCGCGCGAAAATGTTCTCTTCTCCGCGCTTGCGGTCAACGGTCAC
>JAICLA010000210.1 GCA_025927695.1 Terriglobales bacterium
AAACAGACAAACGGTCCTCTCGGATCCAGATGCGGCTCTCCGGGCCAATGGCATCGCCACCCTCCACGATCTGATTGGATGAAGGTGAGAAAAACCGCTGTGAGTCGCTCGACATGAATCCTTTCACCAGCGATCCGGAAGACGAGTACTCCACCATCATCGGATAAGCCCCATCGATACCGCTGTCCTGCAGGGAGTAGATGTTGCCTTTATTGTCTGTCACGACTCGTTCGGTGTGAGTCTTCGCTCCCGTCTCTATCGCGCTGATGAACTTTCCGTTGGAAGCAAATTTGAGCAGCATGTTCTTAAGGGGCGGGCGGTTTTTGTCGGTGGGATCTTTCATCTCCGGCCCATACCCCACGATCGCCGCGATGACCGCGCCCCCATCTGGCGTGGCGGCAATGTCCCAGGCATTCGCAAAAAAAGCACCAGGCAGGTTGCGCAGCGGATATAAACCGATGCTTTCGCCGTTTTGCGTAACCATGCGGCCTAGTGCTACGCCTGGAGAGTCCGCAGTGTTGCGCCAGCCGAAGACGCGGCCGGAGTCGAATTTAATGTGAAACCCTTCTTGCCGGCCGTCAAGATCGAAGCGGGATATATGAAGGTCTTGACTACTTGCTGAAACCAGCGTCAAGGCCATGAAAGCGATAACGGAAGATCTGAATCTCATAGAGACTCCTGGGGATGAACGCTTGGGGAGGCCCCTCTTGCCCAAACTGCTACTCCAGAAGGATAGACCAAAACGACATGTCTCGTCGGAGGCTTTCGCCGAACAAGTGTGCTCGCCAAACAAAAAAGGGACGCGCCGAAGCGCGTCCCTTGATGACAGATTTGATCAGGTTAGAACGAGAGGCGGAAACCGAACTCACCGGTAACCGACCTTGCAGTGTTCGTGCTGGTCGGGTTGATGAATCCGATCGCCTTACCGAAGTCCGGCGAAGAGATATCACCCTGGAAGTTGTTGCCATAGTTCGCACGGTTGGTGAGGTTGAAGGCCTGCGCAAGCAGTTGCAGGTTCACCCTTTCACCCAGCTTGATGTTCTTGGCTAAGCGGGTGTCCAACTCAAAGAACGGGTCTCCGCGCAGTGGATCATACTTTGCGATAGTGCATTGCTGCGTGTAGTAGCACTTCTGAGCTCCCGCATTGTTACCCAGGAAAGCCAGGTAATTGGTGGGATCAGAGTTTGGCACCACTGCACCGATTGCCGTACCGCCGCCTGTGTTCAGCGTGTTGCTGGCATTCGTCACGTTGTAGGGCCGGGCTGAACCGAATTGCAAGATCGGCGACAGCTGGAAGCCCCATGGCATATCGAAGATGCCGCTGATGGTCACGTGATGGCGCTCATCGTTCGGCGAATAGCCGTACTCGTAATCGGCGAACGGAGCATAGGCGTTGCGAGGATAGTTGCGGAAAGAACCGCCACCACCGTCATACGACTTTGCCCAGGCCAACGTGTAGTTGGCGTTGAGCGAGACGTGATGGGTCATTCTCTGCCGATAGCTGAAGTTTAAGCCATCGTAGCGGGAACGACCGATCGACTGCTCGTCACGAACGCTGACCAGTTGTGGCAGACCCGTTGCGGCAAACGCGGCGTCCAAGGGACGCACCAGGCCGCACGGATCTGATGCCGGACCGGTACATCCGGCGATCGACGGCACCTTCTGGTCGATGTTCATTGTCTTGTTCTCATGGAGCCCCAACGTATGCACGTATTCGGTCTCGAAGACGCCGCTGTTGGAAACTGCCCAGCTATAACCCAGGTTGAACTCTTCGCTTACAGGGTTCACATAGTTGGGATCGATGATGCGTCCCACGCTGCCCGGATTCAAGGTACCCGCCGGTGCAGGGATGGTCGGCAACGGATCCACACCATAACGCCAGGTAGCAAGCGTTTTGCCCGTACCTGGCACCACATCAGACGGTGAGTTCAGGCTCAAGCTTTGTTGGAAGATGGTCGGATTGCTCAATTGCTCCATGAAGAGTGGGATGTTCTGGAAGATATCTCCGTAGTACAGCCCGTATCCGCCGCGCAACATGTGCCTGCCGCTGCCGGTGAGGTCATAGGCAAAGCCGATACGCGGGCTGAAGTCGTGGTTATCATCGCTCGGAGGAACGATGTACGGGTTGCTGATGGGGCTGTTGAGGGCTGCCAGTTCTTTATAGGTCGCGCTGTTGGCCACTGCCGAACCACCCACCATGTTGAAATCTTTATCCCAACGCAAGCCGAGGTTCACGGTCAGGCGGCGGTTGACCTTCCAATCATCCTGAAAGTAGATGCCGAATTGCTTTGTGCCGCCCGGTACGGTCGTGGTGGGATCGCCATTGGCAATTCCCATGGAAGTGATTGCGCCCGGAGTAGCAAAGCCCTGTGGGTACGCGGGCAGGAAGCCGCTGCATCCGATACCTTGCAGGATGCATTGCGGCGTATCAGCGAAGTCGACTTCCAAAGTCGAGCTGAATTCAAAAAAGCCGCCCAATCTCGGTTCCCAGAGGTAATCTACGCCGGTCTTGAAGGTGTGATTGTGCCAAGTCTTGGAGACGTCGTCTTTGAACTGCCACTTTCTCTGGAATGACTGCTGCGGCACGTTGGTGTTCGTACCGAAGGAAGCTCCAGGGAAAGTGACCAGTGGCGCTGAGATGTTGCTGGCGATCAGATTGTTCCAGTACTGGAATCCCAAAGTCAGTTGGTTGATCAGACTGGTGGACAACATCGAGTTCAAAGTCAGGTTCGCCACCTGCATGTGGTTGACGGTGAAGTTACCGTTCGTCAGGTCGCCGGTACCGTCAGACTGATCGTTCAATCCGTTGTTGGCCTGAAGAGAAACGCTGAAGTATGCGGAGTTTGCGTCATTGATCTTCCAATCCGCGCGCCCGTTGTAACGGTTCTCGTAGAAGGGGGTGGGCAGCACAGCAGCCGGCTGGGCGCCGATGGGCGTGGCCAGCGTCAGTTCTGACAATGCAGTCGGATTCTCTGTGAGGCTGGTACCCTCACGCAGTCTCTCGTAGGCGAAGAAGCCGAAAAGCTTATCTTTTACGAAAGGACCACCGATGCTGCCGCCGAATTGCTGGCGGGAATATGGCGGGTTGGCAGTGGTTCCATCAGTAAGCTTCTGATCTGCGTTGAAGGCTTGATCGCGGAAATAACCGAACAAGGAACCGTGATAAAGGTTCGTTCCTGACTTAGTGATCATGTTGATGGCGGCGCCTTCCGAGCGGCCGTTGGCTGCGGAGAAACGCTGTGTGGAGATCGCGAATTCCTGCACGGCCTCGAGCGGAAGCTGCATCACAGGTCCGCCGACAGTGTTGTCTTTATTGTCGATACCGTTCACGGTCACGTTCACGTTGCGGCCGTTCTGTCCGTTGACCGACAAGATGGCCATGCGGGATTTCGTGGGATCGTATGAGTCCGCGGCTTTCACGCCGGGAGCAAGGTAAGCGAGATTGGCCACGTCACGCCCGATCATCGGAAGTTCTTGCACTTCGGTCGGGGTGATGTTTTGGCTCACGTCTGTCTTGGTCTGGTCAACCAGCGGCGCTTCACTCGTGACTTCTACGGTCTCTGAAGTTGCGCCCGCCTTGACGGTGAAGTTCTGAGTCGTTGTGCTGCCGACCAGTGTTTCCACCTTCGCAGCGTTTACGGTTGCAAAGCCACTGCTGGCTACCTTCACGGCATAAACGCCAGCGGGAATCGGTTCCACCACGTACGAACCGTCATTTCCAGTCTTCACGGTGCGCGCGAAACCTGTCGCGGAGTTGGAAACGGTTACGTCCGCTCCAACGACTGCGGCACCGGTGCTGTCCAGTACCGTTCCGCGAATAGAAGCATTTGCAGTCACCTGCGCATACGCCGTCAGACACGAAAGCGACAGAGTAAGAAGAATGATCATCCAACTTCTTGTCCTAGTCATAAGACTCCTCTCAATAAGTAATACCCACTTATAGAGAAGCAACTTGCATTCCCGAATCTCTGTGCGTTAAGTGATTGAAAACATTCGAATCGCATTTTTCCGAATCTCATAAACTGGAATAACTCGCCGGCCGTTCCTACAATTAATAGTAGAAACATCGCAATCCGAGTAATTCAGTCGAAGTTATTTATCTGTCCGGATGGGATTTCGAGCTAAAAGCATAGGGCCGCTCTCGAGCGGCCCTATGGATCGGTCTTTACAAAAAACTTATTCTTCTTCCTTCTTCACCACGACCTTGAAGCGCGCGGTCACTTCGCGGTGCAGCCGGATGGGCACATCGTATTCGCCCAGGCTCTTCAGCGGTTCGTCGAGCTGGATCTTGCGGCGGTCGATATCGAAGCCCTGCTTCGCGAGCGCTTCAGCCAGATCGGCCGAGGTGACTGAACCGAACAAGTGGTCTTTTTCGCCGACCTTGCGCGTAAACTCGAGCGAGACGTTGTCGAATTTCTTCGCCAGCTCTTCCGCGCCGGCTTTTTCGCTGGCCGATTTGCGGGCAGCCGAGGCCTTCATCTGCTCGATGATGGTCTTGTTGCCCTTGTTGGCCTCGATGGCCAACTTGCGCGGCAGCAGGAAATTGCGGCCGTAACCTTCAGCGACCTTTACTACGTCCCCGCGTGAACCCAGCTTCTCAATGTCTTCTTTCAGGATGACTTCCATTGTGGTGACTCCAAACTTTATTTGTCGAAACATTGCCGCCGACTTTTTCGACGGCTGCCAGCTCTGCAATCGCCAATTTTGGCAATTACAAATTTCTTAACCCCGTGACGCGAACGGCAGCAGCGCGATGTTCCGCGCCTGCTTGATGGCGGCCGAAACGCGGCGTTGGTGCGGCGTGCAGACCCCGGTCAAGCGGCGCGGCACGATCTTGCCCTTCTCCGCCACGAACTGGCCAAGCAGACGCACGTCTTTGTAGTTGATGGCATCGATCTTCTCGACGCAGAACTTGCA
>JAICLA010000048.1 GCA_025927695.1 Terriglobales bacterium
ATACCTGCACTGGCAATTGTTTCAATTCACCCAAGTCGCAACTTCGAACACGGCCGCTCTCAGCTCCGCGTTTTACCAGGTGCCTGACTACTACGACCTCGACGACTGTCTCTGTCCAATTGGTGGACACGCCCGAGCCCGCTTCGTTATCACTGCTGGCTAGCGCATTAGTGGCGGGGATGGCGCTCAAGCGCAGGTTCATGCACCACTAGCTGGGCAACTGACTGTCCAGTAGAAAGAAGAGAAGGCTGGTTGCCCCCCAGGGATTCGAACCCCGATACTCTGCTCCAGAGGCAGATGTCCTACCATTGAACGAGGGGGCAAAACAAAGAGCATCAAGGATTGATGCTCTCTTGTGACTTCTCGATTGTAAGTTGGAACTTGCAGCCCGGTCAAACCCGCGGCGATAACAGCTGCAAACTCAGGCTAGCTCGCAGTATCCTTCACACGAACGACCACGATCTTGGAAAATCCTTCTTTGAAGGTCGGCGGTTTCAGCTTGGCAGCCATCTGCCGCATCACGTCCTCCGGCACCTGGCGCTCGCGTTTGGAATTTCGCTGGATGCACAATTCCACTGGCACATCGAAGAAAACGGCTTGTACCTCGAAGCCGAATCCGCGCGCCATTTTGATCCACTGCCGACGCTCATGGGGCGAGAGGTTGGTGGCGTCCACATAGTTCCAAGGCATCTTTGCGATCAACCGGGCACGCAGCAAGGACCGCAGCGTAGAGAATACTAGACCCTGATAACGCTGTTCGGTGATGCTGTCAAAAAGAATGCTGCGTAGCATGTCGCTCGAGAGCGGCGTCACTCCACGACGCTTGAACCACGTCGTCTTGCCCGAGCCTGGCAGGCCGATGGCTAGTACTACTACGCCGCGTGGCTCACGTTTTCCAGGAAGCGGCTTCTTGGTGATGTCGCCCACCTCAGAGGGGGTCGAAGGAGAATCCGGCTGAGTCTCCACTTCCATCCGGCCTTCAGCCTGCGACTCTTCACGCTCTTCTTCAATCTCGGAAGCACTGGTGCCTCGACGCCCACGCGATTCGTGTCGCTCATTCCGATGTATCTCATGCCGCTCACGTTCGCGCGGCTCCTGCTTCTGCGAATGAGCAGGATGCTGGGGTTCGGCAACCGACGCCGGCTCCGCATCATACGAAGGCACAAGCGGTGCAGGTTGGCTGGGATCGATCTGTTGCCCGATCTTTCCCGTAGATTCAGACGTATTTTCTGACGATTTGCGCTTCTTCGCGCGATCGCGTATCCATTTGCGCATCACCAAGGATTTTTACATAGCCTCAGAGAATCAGCAATGTCATTCCCGCTCAGACGCTGCGCTGCTCTTGTGCCGAAGTGTTAACATTTAAAGTCTCACGGCCCGGTTTTGGGGCAGCAAGCACCGCAATCATTCAGTTCCAATCCATTTTCAGATTCACTCGGGAGAACCTCACACGCTATGGCGATCAAAGTAGGCATCAACGGATTCGGCCGCATCGGCCGCAACGTACTGCGCACCGCGCTCGAAGACAAGAACCTAGAATTCGTCGCGGTCAATGACCTCACCAGCCCAAAGACGCTGGCCCATCTGCTCAAGTACGACTCGATCCTCGGCAACCTTCATCACAAGATCACCGCGACTGACGACGCCATCGACATCGACGGCAAAAAGATCCGCGTCTTCGCGGAAAAAGATCCTGCGAAGATCGATTGGGAGTCGGTAGGCGCGCAAGTTGTCATCGAATCCACCGGACGCTTCACCAACGCCGAAGACGCCAAGAAACATATCCGCGGACCGGTGAAGAAGGTCATCATCTCCGCTCCGGCAAAAGGTGAAGATGTAACTCTGGTGCTCGGCGTGAATGAGGGAATGTACGATCCCGCGAAGCATCACGTGATCTCTAACGCAAGCTGCACCACTAACTGCCTCGCGCCGGTCGCCAAGGTCGTGCATGACAAGTTCCGCATCGTCAGCGGAACCATGACTACCATCCACTCTTACACCAACGACCAGGTCATCCTCGATTTTCCGCACAAAGACATGCGCCGCGCCCGCGCAGCCGCTCTATCCATGATCCCGACTACGACCGGCGCCGCAAAAGCTCTCAGCCTGGTGATTCCGGATCTCAAGGGCAAGCTCGATGGATTCGCCATGCGCGTGCCCACGCCAAACGTTTCGGTAGTCGATCTGGTCGCCTTCGTCGAGAAGAAAACGACGGTCGAAGAAGTGAACGCCGAACTCAAAGCCGCCGCTGACTCCGGCCCGATGAAAGGCTATCTGGGCTACGAGACCGCGCCGCTCGTCTCCATCGACTACCGCGGCGATTCACGCTCTTCCATCGTCGATTCCCCGCTCACACTAGTTGTCGGGGGCACCTGCGTGAAAGTCATCGCCTGGTATGACAATGAATGGGGATACTCCTGCCGCGTGCGCGATCTCATCGACTTCATCGCCAAGAAAGGCCTCTAAGCAGATGGCGCGCAAACTCTCCATCAAAGATTTCGCCGACGACCTGCGCGGCAAGCGCGTCTTCATGCGCGTTGATTTCAACGTCCCGCTGGATGCCGGCGGACACGTCAGCGATGACACGCGCATCCGCGAGACGCTGCCCACCATTGAGTATGCTCTGCGCCACGGCGCGCGTTTGATCCTGGCCTCGCATCTTGGGCGCCCGAAGGGTAAAGTGAACCCGCAGATGAGCCTGCGCTCGGCGTCTGAACGCCTGCGCAGCCTGCTCGACCAAAAGCTTGGCGACGATTGCAATGTCGGGTTCTGCACTGATTGCGTCGGCCCGCAAGCGGAAGAGATGGCCAACAACCTAGAACCGGGTCAAACCTTGCTGTTGGAAAATTTGCGCTTCCATGCGGAAGAAGAGAAGAACGATCCCGCCTTCGCAAAAAAACTCGCTAACCTCGCGGATCTGTACGTGAATGACGCATTCGGCTCCGCGCATCGCGCGCACGCCTCCACTGAGGGCATTACGCACTTCATCAAGAAGTGCGCTGCCGGCTTTTTGATGGAGAAAGAGCTTAAGTATTTGGCGGCCGCGTTGGAGAATCCGCAGAAACCGTTCGTGGCAATCATTGGCGGCGCAAAGGTATCGGACAAGATCGAGGTCATCCAAAACCTTCTCACCAAAGTCGACGCGCTTCTTATCGGCGGCGCCATGGCTTATACATTCTTAAAAGCTCAAGGTCAAAAGGTCGGCAAGTCGCTGGTGGAAGATGACAAGCTCGACCTCGCCAAAGATCTTCTTACTGAGGCGCAGAAGCGCAACGTCCGCCTGCTGCTTCCGACAGACCAGGTCATTGCAGAAAAGATTGATGCCCACGCTAAAACGCAGACCGTGAGTGTTGCCGAAGGCATTCCCGACAACATGATGGGACTGGACATCGGCCCTAAGACCATCGAAGCCTTCTCCGCCGAGATTCGCGGTGCTTCCACGATCGTGTGGAACGGCCCCATGGGCGTGTTCGAAGTAGCGCCCTTCGCGCATGGCACCATGAAGATCGCGCATGTCATTGCAGAAAACACCGAGGCCACTTCCATCGTCGGCGGCGGAGATTCTGTCGCAGCCGTCCACGCAGCCGGAGTGACCGAACAGATCACGCACATCTCTACTGGTGGTGGAGCGTCGCTCGAATTCCTTGAAGGCAAGAAGCTTCCCGGAGTCGAAGCACTCAGCAACAAATAAGCCATGCGCAAACGACTCCTCGCCGCCAACTGGAAGATGCACAAGACGCCGCAACAAGCGGCCGATTTCGTCCATGCATTTCTTCCGCTGGTCAAAAACACTGACAATGAAGTCGTGCTCTGCCCCGCTGCTCTCAGCGTGGCCGCCACGGTCGAAGCTCTCAAGGGTTCCAACATCGCCGTTGGGTGCCAGAACATCCACTGGGAAAAAGATGGCGCCTACACCGGCGAGATCTCTGCAGAGATGATCGTCGCCTCTGGATGCACGCACGTGATCATTGGACACTCTGAGCGCCGACAATATTTCGGCGAGACGGACGAGCGCGTGAACAAGAAACTAAAATTTGCGCTCGAAGCCGGTCTTACGCCCATCGTCTGCGTCGGCGAATTGCTTGAAGAACACGAAGCTGGAATCGCAGATGATGTTCTTCGCCGGCAATGCTCCATCGCATTCCGCAGTATTTCCGGGGCAAAGGCTGCGAAGTTGGTCATGGCCTACGAACCCGTCTGGGCCATCGGCACAGGCAAGACGGCGACGCCCCACATTGCTGCCTCCGCTCATGAGACCATCCGCCAAGAGGCCGCGGACGCCCTCGGCCGCGATGTTGCCGACAAGATGCGCATCCTTTACGGCGGTAGTGTGAAGCCTGAAAACGCGGCTTCCCTGCTGGACGAACCCGAGGTCGACGGTGCTCTCGTGGGCGGCGCCAGCCTCGATCCGCAGTCCTTCGCGGCCATCGTTAACTGCGTTAAATAGGCCCAAAATCGCTCTGCTATAATGAGTTATCCCTCGTTGGTGGCCTTTCTTTCGAGTGCGGAAGTGGTGGAATTGGCAGACACACCATCTTGAGGGGGTGGCGCCGAGAGGCATGCGGGTTCAAGTCCCGCCTTCCGCACCAAATCTCTGATAGAAAGTTTTAAAAAGTAAAATGGTTTATTTTCTACTTACGATCCACATCATCGTCTCCATCTTTTTGATAGTCGTCGTTCTGGTGCAAAGCGGCAAAAGCGCAGACCTGGCCGGAGCATTCGGCGGCGGCGGCAGTACCAGCACGTTCGGACCTCGCGGCGCGCAGTCAGCACTGGCGAAAGCCACGACGATCGGCATCGTTATCTTCATGCTCACGTCCATCTCGCTTTCGATCCTTGCCTCGCGCGGCACCAGTTCTTCCAACGGATCGGTACTGCAAGGAACGAAGTCGAGCGCTCCAGCCCAGACGCCGAGCCCCGCTCCTGCGAAGTAACTGAATCCGGTTTCATCAGGCACGGCCGCGCGCCGTGCCTTTTCGCTTTTGAGCGTCTAGACTAAGCACATGATTCATGTGGTCATCCCAGTCGGCCCGCTGCAATGCAATTGTTCCATCATCGGCGACGAACAGACACGCGAGGCAATCGTCGTCGATCCCGGTGACGACATCGATGACGTGCTGGCCCTCATTGCTAAGCACCAGCTGATGGTCAAACAGATCATCATCACCCACGGACACATCGACCACATTGGCGGCGCCATGAAACTCAAAGCCGCCACTGGCGCTCCCGTGGCTATGAACCAAGCCGACGAGGAGCAGATCAAACTGTTGCCTGTGCAGGCTGCATGGATCGGTGTGGCCGAGCCGGGCCAAGTGAAAGTTGATCAGCACACCAAAGATCAAGACACGTTCGCTGCTGGCGCGCTGAAGGCGACAATCCTCCACACTCCCGGACACACCCAGGGCAGCTCATGCCTCTACTTCGCTGATGAGAAAAAGCTGATTGCCGGCGATACGCTTTTTGCCGGCAGCATCGGCCGCACAGACCTTCCCGGCGGAGACACGAAAAAGATCATGAGCTCCCTGCACGGAAAACTGATGGCATTGCCAGACGATGTTGTCGTCGTCCCTGGCCACGGACCGATGACTACCATCGGTGAAGAGCGCGAGACCAATCCCTTTATTACTGACAAGCAGCGGAAACCAAAGATCAGTAGTTAGTCGTTAGTAGTTGCTACTTCGTGCGTCGGAAGCGGCTCAAACAAGGTTTGTCATTCCGAGCGAAGCGAGGAACCTGCCTAATCAGCATTCCGGCAATTGCCGGCAAGAACGCCGAAGGCGTGCAACAGGTTAGCCCGCTATGGAGCAGTCGAACGAGCTACGCTCGTTCGACAGGGGAATGGCGGGTAAGACAGAAAAGAGTCAAGAGTCCCGAAGGGACGCAAGCCGTTCTGTGCATTATCCAAAAAAACCTACCACCCGCTTGGCCCCTTCAACGAACGCCGGTTCAGGCGTCATCAGACTCAAAACCAAATACCCGTCCTGCTCGAAATCAAAAAAATGCCCCGGATGCACCAACACATCCAGCTCTTTTAAAAGAGCCACCGCCATCTCCTCATCCGTCCGAGTGACCGGCACGCGCAACACCGCATACCAACCCGCCTCCACCTCTAACCGCTGACAAGCTCGTTGCGCCGCCAACAGCCCATCCAACGCCGCCAGATTCCCCACCAGCCGCTCTTTCAACTGCTTCTGAAATCCGTGCCGCGACTCCATCAATGCCGGCATGGCGTGTTGCATAGGCGTATTCATCGAAAGATAAGTGTCGGCGATCACATCCAGCCGCTCCACTGCCGTCTGGCGCAATTTGTCCGGCCCGCCTACAACAGCCCAAGCCACTTTCATCTGTGGCAATCCTGCGATCTTTGATAGACCACTCAGCGTGAACGTTAACGCAGCTTGATTCGCCGCGAAATCCGCGTGCTCCACTTCTCGCAACGGAAAATCGTGGAAGACCTCATCTGATATCAATGCCAGATCATGGTCAGCACATAAACCATTCAATTCATCCAACTCGCACGGCTGCACATACGAACCTGTAGGATTGTTCGGATTAACGACGATGATCGCCCGAGTGCGTGGCGTCACCGCTGCCCGCACGGAACTCATATCCATCTGCCAGCCATGGTCATAGACCAGCGAATACGGCGCCAGTTTTACGTCTTGGATGTCTGCAAGGAATTCGAATAGAGGATAACTCGGCCGCGGCGCCAGGATCTCATCGCCTGGGTCGCACAGCAGACGAAAGATGTAGGAATAAGCTTCGCTGGTGCTGGTGGTAAGAAAGATGTTGTCTTCGCTCACCGCGATAGATTTTTCGCGGTAATATTTCTCCACTGCGCGACGCGCGCTCATCAAGCCCTGCGCAATAGGGTGATACTCCATCGCCGGTGGCCGAGCCAATGCAGCCAAGATCTCTTCCGCCGGATACTCAAACCCGCACTCCGTCGGATTCGACGCAGTCAGGTCCAGCAACGGCTTGCCAGACTTCCTGTGATTCTCTAGGGCGACTGTGAATCTATTTACGCTAAGGTTCCAGCCCGTGCGCGAAGCGAACATTATGTTTCCAGCGCCCGCTTGATGCGATGCATAAGGATCGGCGTACTGAATGGTTTCGCGACGTGGTCATACGCACCGGCTTCGAGCGCCGCCACCACTTGATCTTCGCGCGAATGAACGCTCATCATGATCACGCGCGCCGGGATTCGGTCGCGCACCATCTTGCGCAAGATGGCATAACCGTCCACGCCGGGGAGATCGGCATCGAGCAACACCACTTTGGCGCGCATCGCCGGCGAATCTCCGGCTAGTCCTTTCGTCGCCGATTTCACCCAATGCGCTTTCAGCCCGCGAGACTCAAGCGCGTGCAACAGCGACCCCGCCAAGTTCGGATCGTTCTCTACCAGTACCACATCGAACTCCGTCTGCGCACCCGTGCTCGCCGAAGCGCGCCGGTTGGCGAACTGCACCTGCGATTTCCCTGCTGATTTAGCCTCATACAACGCGCGGTCAGCAACCAGATAAAGCGCATGTGCCGTCAACCCGTCTTCAGGATACTGGGCAATGCCCGCGCTGAAACTTATCTGTATCCGCGGACCCTCCGGCACCTGGAACCGCTCGCGCTGGAGGTTCTCCAGCAACGTACGAATGCGTTGCGCCGCGTCGTCGCGACGCATGCCATACATGCCGATCACAAACTCATCGCCACCCCAGCGCGCCACCACGTCTTCAGAACGGAACGTCTCAACCATCATCGCGCCCAGCCGTTGCAGCGCCGCATCGCCCACTGAGTGACCGTGAGCATCATTGATCGACTTCAGCCGGTCCAGATCCAGAATCGCCAGCGATAGTGGCTGCTTATTGCGCTCGGCCAGATGAATGTAGTGGTTCATCACCTGGTTGTACTTGCGACGATTGCCGGTACCTGTAAGCGGATCTTTCTCCGCCATCTGCCGCTGCAATCGCGTGCGCTCCAGCCGGTGGAAGACGCGCGCCACCAACTCCGGCCCCAGCAGTGGCTTTGTGATGTAGTCGTCGGCGCCCGAAGCGAAGATGCGCTGCACTGTTGCCGAGTCGGTATGCGACGTCAGGAACAATATTGGCAATTCACTCCATCGTGGCTCGCTCCGCACCACGCGACACAACTCCACTCCCGTGAGGTGGGGCATGTTCATGTCCAGAATGATCAGGTCCGGGAGACTCGATTCAAGTTCATCCCAAAATGCCAGCGGATCCACAACCGTGGTCAGCCGGATTCCTTTGTTGTCCAGCAGGTCGCGTAGGGTAGACAAGATCTCGGGATCATCGTCCACGCAGATCACGCGGTAGTCATCCTGCCGCAGCCGCTCCAACAACTCATTGACTGATTGCAGCACCTCAGACGTAGCCATGGGTTTGCGCAAGAATCCTCTGGCACCCAATCGGCTGGCTTGCACGCGGTCTTCGAACGTGTCCTGCTTGGTGAAGATCAATACCGGAACTTCCCGCGTCGCCAAGTCAGCCAGCAGATTATGGCTCCCGTTTCGCAGTCCTGCCGCCGACTCCGGATCGAACAGCACCACATCCGGCAGCCGCAATTCCAATGACGCCTCAATCTCTTCTTCAGTATTTGCGACCACCGCTTGTATTCCGCGCGCCGCGCACTCCAGCAACAGCGGCATAGTCACATTCTGGTCAGCATCAATGATCAGCAACAATGGCTGCTTGACCGACCGCTGTCCTGAGATTGCCGCCGGTATGGCGCTCTCGAGCCTCTCTCGAAGTGAGGCCACTCCTCGCGATATGCGCAGCAAGTCCGGCCGTTCCAATTCTGATTCGTCGGTCAGCAACATCTCCATCTGCCTCGCGATGCGCGAAGCTTCCATGTGCCCAAAGCTTCCGCACGATCCCACCAGCTTGTGCGCTTCCGCCGCGGCCTGCGCCCGCAATTCGGATGACAGGCTGTCTTTGAGCAACGCCGCCACTGCATCTTCCAGCACACTTAGCCGCGCAAGGTTGATAGGACGAAACCTCTCCCACAAGGCCGCCAAGTCAGCATCAAGGGTGGCATCTGTTTTAGTCTGCTCTCCCGGCGCGCTGGGCGTGAGCTTCAGCAACCCCGCCACCTCTGACGACAACTCTTCCCAATCCACGGGATGAAAGAACAATTGCTTCACCCCAAAGTGCCGTACCAGCCTTTGCTGAACTTGCCTGCTCGTGGATTGCGGCAAGCAGCAAAAGATCGGCAATGCCGCCGTCTTTGCATCCCGCCTGATCTGCCCGAGGCTGGCGATCATGTCAGAAGGATTGTCATGGTCGAGCACCAGCAAGTTCGCGCGATTATCCTGAAGATACGGCCTGAGGTCTCCAGCCGAAGAAACGCTCGTCACCTTCACCGTGGGCAGCGAATGCTGCAACCACTTCGCCAGGTCAGACGACAGCCCGGCCACGATGACCGCTGCCTGCCCGCGTTCGGCTGAAACTTCCGGCATGTTCTTAGCGCTATCCATCTGATTTTCTCGGATATCGCATTCTAAATGTTTTGTCCGCGAGTAGCTGGCCGGCCTTCACATGTGACACGACTCGCCGCTTGTGTGAAACTAGAAGCGCCGCATCACCCGAGCCCGGGTGGCGAAACTGGCAGACGCACGGGACTTAAAATCCCGAGGCCCTCACGGGCCGTGACGGTTCGATTCCGTCCCCGGGCACCAACCTTTGCTCCGTCCCATGTGCAAGATCATCCTTGCATCGGGCGACTGGCACGAAACGCTCCCGCCATCCCGACTGCTTCTCTATCAGTACTAAGTACATTTAAAGCCTTACTTTATCTATATGCCGCATCTAATTAATAAAATGACGAAAATCTTGCGGATTTTGGCGGCAATAACTACCAAAGGCGGGATTTTCAGCTTGCAATGTCCTTAAAAAGCCAATAGAATCAATGGTTTTTATAGTGGTCTTTGGGTCTAGCTGAGCGCTTGGCGTTGTTGGCCGCAGCAAATCAGAGAATCCTTTGCCGCTGCAATGAATCTTAAATACATCTCTTACCTTAGAAAGTAGGGACGAACTAAATGGCAAAGCGTCGTGGGAATCCGAACTGGGGCAAGCCGGAGCCAATCGGCCCGGTAGTGCCTACCGTGACCTCCTTCGAACAGGCTGTGAAGGAGTACAAGCTGGCACCTGACCAGTATGTACGGTCAACACGTCTGCGGGAGTGGGCACGCCGCAACAAGAATTCAAAGTACATTCCTGAGCCTCTTTTGGAAGCTTGGGGGTTCGAGATCGAGTCCACCCTGTAAGCGGGCACTCACCTCAAAAGGAAAACCGCGAGCTTCGGCTCGCGGTTTTGTTTTGCGCAAAACTATTATCCGACCTTCGGCACACCTGGGATCCCCACTCCGGGCGCGCTCGACCCCGGCGTAGTCGGCGCGGGCCTCTCTAGTCTCCGATACCGCTGCGGTGTCGTATCTACGTTGCGCGCGTATGGGTCGATCCGATTCAGGTCCAGGTCCAGCGGACGCTGCAACAGCATCTCTACTGACGACCCCGACTCCAGCCTGACTTCGTCCCCTCGCGTAAGCATGGCGCTAGCTATGCCTACCGCCGCGCCGATCCCGCCGCCGACTACAGCACCTTTCGCGCCGCGCGATAGCCCCCCGATCAATACGCCTGTACCCGTTGTAGTCGCGATCGCGCCAGCATCTTTACCTTTCGTTCCGCTCGCCTGCACGGTCCCTTCGTTGTCTTTCACTTTCTGCGTATCCGCGCTGTCCGCCGACTCCAAGCTGCCCGGCATCGACACCGTGTATCCATTCGGATAGATCAGCGTGGTGAAATGAAGCAACAACTCTGCCCGGCCTTTCACGCGGCCTGAGCGCTTCACTCCGTCCACAACGCCTTGCACGAACGTTCCGGCGGGAATCACCACGCGATTGCCTTGGACCACCGGGAATGATGTCTGAAGAAAAACGCCGTCGCCTACTTTGGCGTTGCGGCTGGACACTGAATTTTTCAGCGTCAATAATACTTGCGTTCCCGCAGGCACTGTAATGATCTGGGGAGCCGGATCATCTTCCGCCTTCTCCGCCGACGTAGTGGGGCGCGGCCCTCGCGGAGCATCCATATGGACAGGTGTATTGGTTTGAGCGGCCGCGAACGCCGCAAGAGAAACAGCACAGAGGAACTGAAATGCAAGGCGCATCAACGCACTCCTAGGGGTGTCCCTGCCAAAGCATAACCCCTTTTGGCTGAAAACGCCGCAGCAAATTACATGCCGCTTTCATCCGCCGACGGGCCGTACAGCGATGGCACGGGAATGTTGTTCAACCTCAAATAGACGCCTAATTGCGCCCGATGGTGCACATTGTGGTTAAAAACAAAATTCCGCAGTACAGCGATCTTCGGCATGGTGAAGAATACTTTGCCGCCACCCATGAGTGACCAATTGCGATGAAGCTCCGAATCTTCCATTTTGGCAAGTATCGCCCGCGCCTCAACCACGTTCTTGTCGAACATCTCCAACAACTCTTTGTTGGTCTTCGCCTTGGGAGTCTCTACTTTCGGCTTATCCACTGGCATGAGATCAAGCGAATCGGCGTTGATCGTATGCCCTATCCACGAGGGAATGTTCGCGATGTGGCTGGCTAGATCTCCCATCGACATTGACTTGTCATGCGGCTTCCATGCAAACAACTTCTCCGGCACGCGCTCCAGCGTCTTGCGCGTTCCCGCCACTTCGTTGTTGAACTCGTTCAAAAAACCATCGCGAATCGCCATCGTCGCCTCTCCTTAAAACAGGTTCCAGAGGAACTGGTTATAAACATCGTGGTGGTACTGCACTTCAGGCGCTTTCACAAACGTACCCAGTAGTCTTGGGCAACGGTCCGCGGCTGCCTGCTTCAGGTCCGCATACCTGCCCTTCACGTCTGACCCGAGGATCTTTGTTGTCCACTGCGAATCGCGGAAGTGCTCGATCGCCGTATAGATGTTATCCGGTAGATAGCGCTCCGCCTGGCGAAGATTCTTTATCTTTGCGATCTGCCCTTCCATGCCACTGCGGAAGATGGAATACATCACCATGTAAGGATTCGCGTCCGGCCCCACGCTGCGCACTTCCACACGCATGCTCTTGTCATTGCCAATGGGTATGCGAATCATCGAACCTCTGTCCGTGGCACTCGCCTTGATCTGGTTCGGTGCTTCGAAGTGCGGATCCAGCCTGCGATACGCATTTACACTCGCATTCAGCATCAGGCAGATGTCGTCGGCGTGCGTGAGGATACGGTCCACGAACGACCACCCCATATCGCTGAGCTTCTCTTCGCCCTTCGGGTCCCAGAAAAGGTTCTTGCCGGCTTTGCTGATGGAAACATTGGTGTGCATTCCGTTTCCGTTCACGCCTACGACCGGCTTGGGCAGAAACGACGCCGTCAATCCCATGCGTGTGGCCACCTGCCGGCAAACCAATTTATAGAGCTGGATCTGGTCAGCTGCAGCCACCACTTCGCCGTATCCGTAATTGATCTCAAACTGCGAAGGCGCCACCTCCGGATGGTCTTTCTCATTCTCAAATCCCATTGCGCGCTGCACTTCCGCGCTCGTGTCAATGAAAGCACGCAGCGGGTCGCCCGGCAGCGAATGGTAATAGCCACCAGTGTTCACGTACTCGAACTTGCCCGTCTCGTGGTAGCGCTGCTCGGCATCAACGCCGTTGAAGATGAACCCTTCAATCTCGTTCGCCGCATTCAGCGTGTAGCCATTCGTCTTGTGCATCCTGTCAGCAAACTGCTTCAGAATGCCGCGGATGTCAGCGCTGTAGGGCGTTCCGCCTTTGTCCGTGACTTCGCTGAAGACTAGGACCTTGCCCGGCCCAAAGAAATCCGCCGGCGCCCAGTAGAACGCGCCCCAATCGATGGTCAGCCGCAAGTCGCTCTCTCGCTGGGCGGTAAAGCCACGAATCGAAGAACCGTCAAAAGTCAGGTTGTCATAACTCTTGACCAGGAACTTCTTGTCATAATCCAGCATGTGCAGCCGGCCCTCAAGATCGCTGAACAGAACGGTTACCGCCTTGATTCCCTTCTGGTCCGTCAGGTACTTCAGGCGCTCTTCCTGTATCTTGCCGGGAGAGACGCGTTTCCTGCGCTGGTCTTTAGCCTCGAGATTCAGTTCCTCGAGTTCCTCATAGGAAAGTTCCAAGAAGCTACGCAATTCAGTGGACATTGCCTCTCCTCAAATCTTTAAGTTTTCTGAAATTGGGGCCTTGCAAATGGATGGAACAACATCTTAAACGATGTAAAACATTTTGCAGCCAAAATGTTTTCCACAGCTTGCAATGGTTCGTGCGGCAAAGCCGCCCTCGGCTGTATCGCATTCTGCGAACGTATGACGGCGGACCGGTCATCGCGCGCGAAGAAGCGTGCCTCGCCGTGAAGTCGTTCCTATAAGTAGCACTCGCGCTCAAGCCCTTCTGTCGGCAGCTTTTATTGGGAAACGGGAAACCGGAAACGGCTAACATTTTTTACAACAAACCCCTCACTTTTCTGTTAATTTATTTCTTCCACTTTTCAAACTTACTGGAGGGTCAGTCATTGGGCTTAAACATGGTTCCGAAGCAGATGTTTCTCACGAAAGGCGTGGGCAAACACAAGGAACGCCTGACCTCCTTCGAGTTGGCGCTGCGTGACGCAGGCATTGCCGCGCAAAATCTCGTGCGCGTCTCCTCCATCTTCCCTCCTAACTGCAAACTGCTTTCGCGGCGGGAAGGCCTGAAGTATCTCAGCCCCGGCGAAGTCGTCTTTGCGGTCGTCGCTGAAGCTTCCACCCACGAACCACACCGGTTGATTGCGGCCAGCATCGGCGTAGCCATCCCTACCGATCGCAACACCTATGGCTACCTCAGCGAACACCACACCTTCGGCGAGACCGAAGACACAGCCGGCGACTACGCGGAAGAACTGGCCGCAGAGATGCTAGCCACTACGCTCGACGTCGAATTCGATTCCGACACCTCCTGGGACGAAAAGAAGCAGATCTACCGCCTCTCCAACAAGATAGTCCGCACTGCGAATATCACTCAGACCGCCGTGGGCGACAAACGCGGCAAGTGGACCACGGTAATCTCCGCCGCCATCTTGATCTTCGAGAAGTAGCTCAGCTTGTCTGGCACAGACTGCGCGGAGCGAAGTGGAGCGGGGTACACGGCTACTCTGGATTGCTCTTGATCGCTTAGGTCTTTCTCTGTGAAACTTTGTGTCTATGAGCCTTCGTGGTGGATTCTGTTTTTTCGCCCGTACTAAGGCCCCTTTTTGCATTCAGCATCTTGACTCGCAATATTTGTACTTGGTAATCTGCGCTTACACTGGAAAGGAGGCTGATCCGATGGATAAAAGTTCTGGTAGTTGTAGTTTCTCAAGTGAGGTGGCTGAGGCTTAGGGCGCACGCTCTTAAGTCCCGCAAGACTCCTTTGAGTTGTTGCATGGGCCTCGCGCCCGGCCAATCTCAACAGTCCTACCGAAAACGGCCCGCGATCGCGGGCCGTTTTTATTTTGCTGCAAAACATTTTGGCGTATTCTTCCATCTGATGGCTGACATTCCACTCTCCGAACTTCTTGGCGCGCCGGTCTACGATCCCAGCGGTGCGGTAGGCGGACGTGTGCGCGAAGTCGCTCTCTGCCCACAGGAAGATCCCGCGCGCATCGCCGCCATAATAGTGAAGACCTCGGGCGGCGACCGCATGATCTCGCAGGAAAAGGTCAACACCGTGGAAGGCAAGAG
>JAICLA010000091.1 GCA_025927695.1 Terriglobales bacterium
GAGCAATAGTGGACTGGCGGCAGATCATGCAAACGCGTTGCCGGATGCGGCGGCACTGAATGAGGCAAACCCGCTAAGCGAGACGCCGAAGGACCTGAAATACATTTGCATGACGCAGTATGACAAGCAGTTCACGCTGCCGTTCGTGGTGCCGCCGGAGTCGATGAACAACCTGCTGGCCAACGTGATGGCGGACGCGGACCTGCGCAACCTGCGCGTGGCAGAGACGGAGAAGTACGCGCACGTGACTTACTTCTTCAACGGCGGAGTGGAGCAGCCGTTCAAGGGCGAAGAGCGCGAGCTGGTGGCGTCGCAGAAAGTGGCGACCTATGACCTTGCGCCCGAGATGAGCGCGTCGGGCATTGCGGACGTGGTGGTGAAGGCGATCGAGGACAAGACGTTCAACGTACTGATCGTGAACTTTGCCAATGCGGACATGGTGGGGCACAGCGGAAAGATTCCGCCGACGATCAAAGGCGTGGAAACTGTTGACACGTGTTTGGGGCGCATCGAGAGCGCGCTGAAACGCGTGGGCGGCGCGATGATCGTGACCGCGGACCACGGCAACGCTGAGCAGATGATCGACCCCAAGACGGGCGGTCCGCAGACGGCGCATACCGCGAACCCGGTGCCGCTGATCATTGTTTCGGATCCGGGGGTGGCGGACGACGCAGCAAAGTTTACGCTGCGTCCGGATGGAAGCTTGCAGGATGTTTCTCCTACGGTGCTGGGCATGCTGCATATTCCGCAGCCTAAGGATATGCGGGGGCATGATCTGCGGGTGGCGCGGAAGTGAGGCGTTTCCCGTTTTCGGTTTCCCGTTTCCCGAAAGTTCAAAGGCAGAAGCAGGTTCCTCCCCTTCGGCAAGCTCAGGGTCGGAATGACAAATCTAAGTAAGGTAGGGCAATGAAGCTAGACATCGGAGAATTTGGCACCATCGACTGGCGGCATGTTCCGGCTACGGAGCACCCTGGCGAGACTGGCATGGCGACTTGGCGGACGGTGCAGCGCGGCGATGTGCGCATCCGGATGGTTGAATATTCCGCGGGATACTTAGCTGACCATTGGTGCATTAAAGGGCACGTGATCCTGGTAGTGACTGGCGAGCTGGTGAACGAACTGCAAGACGGTCGGAAGAACGTGTTGAGCGCCGGAATGTGCTATACGGTGAGTGATGGTGGCGAGCCGCACCGCTCGCAGACGTCGAACGGAGCCAAGCTTTTCATCGTTGACTGACCGCGCTAACGCGCAAAACTAGCGCGCGAAATGGCGGAAGTCGGACTTGGCAACTCTATGTAAAGAATCACCCAAAGGGAGAGAATCGGGCAACTCCGGCCAGCAGCTCACATTCTGAGTACCTGATCGAAGTACTTTCTCCAGGGGTAATAATGTCCGGGTCCAGGGCCATCTTCAAGGGTTTTCTTCTTTCTGCCTTTCTAGTCTCTCTCCTACAGATCAGCGGTTGCCGTGGAGTAGTCGGCGATGAAGCTCAAGCGACGGGCGCAAATCCGCCAGTGATCCAGTTCACCGCCTCGCCGGCGCAGATTCCCGCAGGCGGAACAGCGACGTTGAGCTGGAGCATTACGGGCGCGGTGGCAGCGTCGATTGATGGCATTGGAACGATTCCGACGACTGGCACGAAGCAAGTCACGCCGTCCACGACGACGACTTATACGTTGCATGCGTCCGGCGCGGGCGGCGACTCGAGCGCAACTGCGGTTGTGACCGTGGCCGCGGGCGGAGACTTTACCTTCACCGCGACGCCCGCGCAGATCACTCCCGGACAGCAGACGACGTTGGCTTGGAACGCGACGAACGAGACGAACGTATCGATTGATAACGGCGTAGGAACGTTTCCGGCCTCGGGAAGCATTGTGGTGACGCCGTCGGTGACTACGACGTACCATGCGACGGCGACGGGCGCAGCCGGCACGAAGACGGCAGAAGTACGCGTGGTGGTGAGCAGCATTGGCATTCAATTCTTCACTGCGAATCCGGCGACCATCGGACCGGGAGCGACCACTGCGCTGAGCTGGAATGTGACGGGGGCGACTTCTGTATCGATCGATAACGGCATTGGCACGGTTGCCGCCAACGGCACCGTGAATGTAACACCGAATTCGACGACGACCTATACACTTACAGCGACTGGCCCAGGCGGCACGCAGACCGCGACGGCGACGGTCACAGTGACGACCGCCGTCACCATCAACTTCAGCGCGGCTCCGAACAATATCTCGCAAGGGCAAGGTTCAACCCTTAGCTGGACTACTACGAATGCGACGGGCGTGACTATCGATAATGGAGTGGGCGCGCAACCGGCGAATGGATCGATCACGGTAAAGCCGCAGGCGACTACGACCTACACGGCGACGGCGACGGGAGCGGGTGGTACGGCGCAAGGGTCGGCGACTGTTAACGTGACTGCGGTGACCGGCAATGGCAATTTGACCGGCGTGTTGCGTTACAAAGGCGACCTACAAGGCACGGGTGCGAACCTGAGCGAGACCAAACTGACGCTGGCAAACGTGAACGCGACGAGTTTCGGACGCTTGAAGCGAATGACGTTGGATGGCGTGATCTTCGCCGAACCGCTGTACGTTGCGAACCTGCAGATCAACGGCGGCACGCACAACGTGCTGTACATAGCCACCGAACATGACAAGGTGTATGCGTTCGATGCGGACACTTACACGCAGTTATGGGTGCGGGATCTCACCAACTCCGCGGCAGGGATTTCCTATGTAGTGAATGCGAACGATGGCAAAGGCCGTACGGGCATCGGGCCGAGCGTGGGCATCACCGGAACGCCGGTGATTGATGGCAGCTCGAACACGATGTATTTGTCTGCGATGACGAATGAGAACGGCGTGATCAAGCACCATCTGCACGCTATCGACATCACCACGGGCGCGGAGAAGTTCGGCGGCCCGACGGAGATCAAAGGAACGTGGAAGGGAACGGGCATCGGAAACGATGGCAATGGCAACATCCCATTCGATCCTGAGCCGCAGAACCAGCGTTCCGGATTGCAACTGGTGAACGGCGTGGTGTATGTGCCCTTCGCTTCGTTCTCTGATGTGGAGCCGTATCACGGATGGCTGTTCGCCATCGATGCGCACACCATGCAGATACTTGCCTACCTGAACGTCACGCCGAGCACCGAGGGCGGCGGCATGTGGATGGGCGGCGCGGCCCCGGTGGTCGACAGTGACGGCAGCATCTATGTGCAGACGGCTGACGGCGAATTCACCATGAATGCGGGCGGTGCGGATATCGGAGATAGCACTCTGCGTATCAAGCTCAATGGAAGCAGTCTGGACATCGTGGACTGGTTCACGCCGTTCAACCAGGATTGCCTGAATCGCGGCGATTTGGATTACGGTGCGAGTCAGTCGATCCTGCTACCGGACCAAGCCGGTCCGTTCGCGCACTTGATGGTCACGGGCAGTAAGGAAGGTCGCGTGTACTTGCTGAATCGTGACAACCTGGGACATTTCATTGCCGGCAGCAGCAACACACAGATACCGCAGGATATTTTGATCAACCCTGCGCCCTGCGGACAGACGAGTAATGACACCACTTACCGCATGTATGGTTCGGGAACTTTCTGGAATAGCAACGTGTACCTGGGGTCGGTGTTCAGCGGTGTGCGCAAGTTCACGCTCGCCAATGGCAAATTGACGCAGACTGGAATCACCAACACCGTGATGCAAGGCAACGGGCAGCAGGGTCGCGGCGTGATCCCGGTGATCTCAGCCAACGGCGCAACGAATGGCATCCTGTGGTTCGTTGAGTATGGACTGGATCACAACATCATCCTGCACGCATACAACGCAGCAGACTTGAGCGACGAGCTTTACAACACCAATCAGAACACTACGCGTGACCAGTTGGGATTCGGCGGAGTGTTCGTGGTACCGACTGTGTATAACGGCAAGGTGTACGTGATCTCAAGCAATAGCTTGAATGTTTACGGTTTGCTGCACTGAGATCAAACTTGTTCCACTTGAAGGCCGGCTTCGGGGTCGGCCTTTTTTATTGCTGGGGGAGATTGGCAGGAGAGCGACGGCGGCTCCAATAGAAATATCCGGGAATGCCGATGAGGACAAGCATTAATCCTCCGAGAGATTCTTTGGGGCGCGCGACGATTGTGTTCACTGTCCATATAGATGTGAGAAGGATGTAGATGGCAGGAAGAACCGGATAGCCGGTGCAGCGGTAAGGCCTTGAATGGTTTGGCAATTTGCGCCGTAGAACGAACAGTGCGCCGACTGTAGCGACGTAGCTGACGATCATCATGAAGATGGCGTAGGTGAGTAGTTGGTCGTACAGGCCGATGATGGCGAGGATTGCGGACCAGACTCCCTGCGCGATGAGACTGAAGGCGGGCGTGCGGAATTTTGGGTGCACGCGGGCCATGCGCTCAAGGAAGACGCCGTCCTGCGCCATTGCGTAGAAGATGCGCGCGGTGCAGAGGATCGCGGAAGCCATCGCGCCGAAGCATGAAACGGCGACCATGAGCGCGAGCCAGTTCCCGACACGCGCGGAGAACATGGCGGTGGCCGCGTCTTTGACTACCGCGTCTGATTTCATGATGACGCTGAGCGGCAACGCATAGACGTAAATCACATTGATTGCGAGATAAACGATGGCGACCGTACTCACGCCGATGATGAGCGCGCGCGGGACGGCGCGGGCGGCATCTTGGATCTCGCCCGCTGCCCAAGTCACGTAGATCCATCCGTCGAATGCGAATAGGACGGCGATGAGTCCGACGCCAAAAGCGACGAGAAGATCAGTGCCAACTGGTGGCGGGGCGAGTTCTGCCGACTGATGGAAGTGCGACCAATCGCCGCGACCAATGGCAAGTCCGAAGAGAACCAGGGCGGCGATGGCGGCGAACTTTAGGTAAGTTGAAATGTTGACGAGGATGGAACCTTTCTTTACGCCGAAGACGTTGAGTGCAGTGAGAACAATGATTCCACCCACAGCAACAAGTTTCTGAGGTGACAGATCGATGGTTGCTGGGCCGAGGGTGAAAGAAATCCATGGATGAGCAGCCGCAGGGTACAGCACTGCACAGAAATATTGTGCGAAGCCGACTGCTAGTGCAGCGATGGTGCCGGTCTGCACAACCGCGAAGATCATCCACCCATAGAGAAATGCGGGAAGCTCGCCGTAGGCCTCGCGCAGGAAAACGTATTGTCCGCCGGCTTGGGGAAACATGCCGCCCAGTTCGGCTACGGCAAAGCAGGCCAGCAGCGAGATCGCGCCGCCGGCGATCCATATAAGGATGAAGATGTCAGGACGACGAAGGCTGGTGGCGATCTGTCCTGCGGTAAGGAAGATACCGGAGCCGATGACTCCGCCGACGAGAAGCATGGCGGCGTCTAGCAGCGAGAGTTCTTTCTTAAGAGATGGTTGTGCGTCTGGCGTGATTGCTGCGGGTGCGTTCATCCGATGGCCAGCTCTTCAGAGGATTCTAGCGGTGTACCGCAGACGCGGCAGATGACGGAGCCGCAGTCGCCGCAGGCTAAAGGGTCTCTTACGGGCTTGGCGCATTTTGGACAGTACAGCTCGGGCTGCGGCATGGGTGAGATGGTAGCAAAGTCAAAGACAAAACCCACCACAAAGGCTCAAAGACGCAAAGAAAGCAAAACCAAAGTCAAAGACAACTGCAACGGCATTGTCCTTCGACTCCGCTGCGCTGCGCTCAGGATGACAGTTTGAAGAGATGATTCGAGTAGACTAAATGCCAAGCGTAGTTAAACTGTGCAGGCATTTCAGGAGAGACATGGCTGGATTTGTTCGGATCGCGAGTAAGAGTGAGTTGCCGCCGGCGGGCGAGGCGCGTGAGTTTGCATGCGGGGAGAAGATGGTGTGCGTGGCGAATGTGGGCGGAACTATCTCCGCCATGGATAATGTGTGCCTGCATCGCGGAGGCCCACTGGGGCAGGGCGTGATCGAAGGCGACAAGATCATTTGTCCGTGGCACGGATGGCAGTTCAACGCGGCAACCGGCGAGGCGGCGCATAATCCGGCGGCGAAGGTGAAGGTTTATCCGGTGAAGGTTGAGGGCGATGAGGTGATGGTGGACGTTGGTGGCTAGTCGTCAGGAAAGGCAAAACCCACCACAAAGACTCAAAGACGCAAAGAAAGATAATGTAAAGTCACAAGGCACAAAGCGATGAGCCCGGTCACGCATTTCTTAGCTGGATGGATGGTGGCACAGTTCGGTCGGACGCGCCGCGAACGAGCCATCGTTGCTCTGGCCGGAGTCGCGCCGGATCTGGACGGTCTCGGAATCATTCCGGAAGTGTTGACTGCGCATTCTAATCATCCGTTGCCATGGTTCTCTGAATATCACCATGTGCTGGGGCACAACATTGGTTTCGCGATCGTTTGTAGCGCAGTGGCATATCTGTTGTGCCGAAATTGGAAGATAACGGCATTAGCATTTCTCAGTTTTCATCTACATCTTTTCTGCGATCTTATCGGTGCGCGCGGGCCTGATGGATATCAATGGCCTCTTCCGTATTTGTCGCCATTTTCTTCCCGCTGGCAATTGGCCTGGCACGGACAATGGGCGCTGAATGCTTGGCCGAATTTTGTGATCACGTTCGTATTGTTGATCGCGACTTTCTATTTGGCGTGGCGGCGGGGATTTTCGCCTCTGGAGATGGTTTCGGCGAAGGCGGATCAGGCCTTTGTGAACACCTTGCGAAATCGGTTTGGCGGCTAGGTTTCAGCAGGCAGTTTGCAGAGTAGTAGGGCTCCCTCGCTTCGCTCGGGATATAAAGAACTAGTCAGCCCACAATTCCGGCTTGATGTCTGCAAAAACCGAGTCACGTTTCTCCAGTGATTCGAGCACGTGCATAGCTTCGCCGTTGATCTCGCCGGTGGAATCGAATTTCTTCCATGCCAGGCAGAGGTCACGGAACTGTTGCAGATGCGTGTCAAAACGCATCTCGGCGTAGTCGCGGGCGGCGCCGGTAGTGATCAGGAACTGCCAGTCAGACGATTCGAGCAACAAAAGTTCACGGCAGAGTTGCTTCGCCAGGCGCGTGGCCGGTTCATTGCCGCGCCATTTTCCGCTGCGTGCCATATCTTGAACCGCAAATTCTGCGGGGTAGATGTGTTTCCATGTCCACGCGGTATCTGGATTCAGCCAGACTTCATTCGTTCCGTTCTTGCCCCATGAGCCTTCTTCCAGCGGCACATAGCCGACGGGCGGGAAGCGGTCTAAATATTCGCCGCAGGTGATGAGCTTGAGCGGCGATGAATCCTTGGCAAATTCTCGAGCGACGTTCTCCAGGAATTGCGGACCTTCATACCACCAGTGTCCGAAGAGTTCAGCGTCAAACGGCGCAGTGAGAATAGGCGGCACGTTGCGCGTGGGATATTTCTGAATCGCTTCAGCGGTGATGCGCGCGAAGTCGGCGGCGTGTTCGCGTGTGCGGCCGGATGCCCAATCGGGATGGTAGGGCGTCTTGTCACCCAAGTCGACGCGCGGGCCGGTTACTTGCCAGTAGCGATGTCCGCCGGGGAATTTCTTTTTGTGGAAGTCGAGGTAGTTACCGTCGCCGGGATAGCCGTGGTCGCCGCTCCACACTTGAATGCTGGTGCGCGGGTCGCGCGTGAAGAACGCGACGTGCGCTTTCTTGCGATCAGGCGTGTCTGCGAAGAACGGTTGATAGAACGAGACACGCGGCGTGCCTGCATGTTCTTCAAACGCGTGCGGTGCACGCACGGCGAGTTGTTCGTACGGCGTGAAGTGCGCGGAGTTCTCGACCAGGTGCGTGTCGATGAAGAAATATTGGATGCCATTCTCGGCAAGGATCTGCTCGACTCCGGCGCGCTGAAAATGCTTGGGACGCCCGTCATAATTGCCGCCTGCGGGCGTGACGGGAAATGCCCAATCGCCGGAGGGGCGGTATCCGCATTCGGGGACCCAGATGCCGCGTGGCGCTTTGCCTAGATGTTTCTTGTGCGTCTCAACGCCGGTGCGCACTTGCGCGCGAATGGATGCGTCAGTGCCTAAAAGCGGGAAGTAGCCGTGAGTTGCGGCGCAAGTGAAGACTTCAATGGCGCCGGAATCGTTGAATCGACGAAAGCCGGAGATGATGTCATGGCCGAGGGCTTCGAAATCGGCGAGCGCTGAGGCAAAAAATCCGCGCCAGTATTCGGCGACGTGAGCCATGTGGGCGTCGCCTTTCTTCTGGTACTCCTCGCAGTCTTTGATCGCTGCTTCGATCTTGCGGTTCAGGTACAAAATGAACTCCGACTTGAAGACCGGATGCGCAAGCTGTTCAAGCAGAATCGGCGAAAGATTAATGTTGGGCTTTAAGAAAATATTGTCCCGTTCAAGCCTGCCAAAGATGCGCAGAAGGGGAAGATAAGTCTCGGCAGCGGCTTCACATAACCATTCCAGTCCGTGCGGCCATGTGCCGTGGTTCACCACATAAGGCAAGTGGGAGTGCAGGGTGATGGTGACGTATCCGGGAGCGTTTGTGGGAGAGGTCTTAGGCATAGAGAAGCGAGTACAGCCCGAACAAAAAGTCTATCACCTTGAGGCGCGAGCAGACTTGCTGGACGTAAGACAAGTTCGGCCTTGCTCATTTAGATTAGTGTGCATGTCAACGGGCGCGAAGTTCGAGCGAGCGGTAGAGATCATGGCGCGATTACGTGCGCCGGGTGGATGTCCGTGGGACCGCGAGCAGACTTTTGACACTATCAAGCCATACACGCTCGAAGAAACATACGAAGTCTTGGAAGCGATCGATGCGCGGGACTGGGATGAGCTGCCGGCGGAGTTAGGTGACCTGCTGTTGCAAGTGTTGTTCTACTCCGAGATGGCGAAGGAAGATGGCAAGTTCAGCATCGACGATGTGCTGGAACGGCTGGCGAATAAATTGGTGTCGCGGCATCCGCATGTGTTTGGCGATGTGAAAGCGGACACTCCACAGGAAGTGTTGCGCAACTGGGAGGCGCTGAAAAAGCGGGAGAAGCGCGAGAAGCAAAAGCCGGCAGAGTCTGTGCTGGATGGCGTTTCTTCCGCGATGCCGGCATTGATGGAGGCGCACAAGATCAGTTCGCGCGCCGCGAATGTGGGATTTGACTGGCCGGAGATCTCGCAACTGTTTGAGAAGTTGGATGAGGAAGTTACTGAGCTGAAGGCGGAGTTGAAGAAGTATCCGGCGGGCGCGCCGAAAGCGGCCGGGCGGGGAGTGGCTGGCTCGAACGAAAACAAAGTGCCCGAGGAACTGCGAGCGCGCGTGGAAGATGAGGTCGGCGACATGTTCTTTGTGCTCGTGAATATCGCGCGGTATCTGGCGATTGACGGCGAATCCGCACTGCGCAAGACGAATCGCAAGTTCAGAAAACGGTTTCAATATGTGGAGCGCGAATTAAAGATGCAGGGAAAAGACATACACCACGCGACATTACAGGAGATGGAAAAGCTGTGGCAGCAGGCAAAACAGAATCCAGAATGACTGCAGGAGCACAGAGAGAGTTGCTGATACGGCGCTGCACCGAGCCGGCGGATTTTGCTGCGTGCGTGGACCTGCAGAAGGAAGTCTGGCAATTTTCTGACATAGACATCGTGCCCATCCGCATGTTCTCTGTTGCGGACAAGATCGGCGGTCAGGTGCTGGGATGCTTTGATGGAACAAGACTGGTGGGATTCACGCTGGCGATTCCCGGCGCGCGTTGCGGACACTCCTATCTGCATTCGCATATGTTGGCGGTGCAGGAAAAATATCGGAATCACGGCATCGGTAAGAAGTTAAAGCTTGCGCAGCGCGAGCAGGCCATCAAGGGCGGCTTCGAGCTGATGGAGTGGACTTTCGATCCGCTGGAGATCAAGAATGCGTATCTCAACATCCACAACCTGGGCGCTATCACGAGGCGATACAACGTGAATCAGTACGGAACGTCGTCGTCGCCGCTGCAGGGCGGATTGCCGACAGATCGATTAGTCGCGGAGTGGTGGCTGAAATCGAAGCGTGTCACAGGATTGCTCGACGAAGGACGGAAGCCCAACGCGGCGGCCATCGAGACGATCAAAGTTCCGAATGAGATTTACGCTTGGAAGGCGACAGAGAAAGACCGCTCCCGCGCGATGGAAGTGCAGCAGCGCAATCGCACCGCCTTCTTAGATGCCTTTAAGAAGGGCCTTGCGGTGCTGGCATATGAGCGCGATGC
>JAICLA010000226.1 GCA_025927695.1 Terriglobales bacterium
GACGACGGCTCCAAAGACAACACATACGAGATCGCCAAGAACACTTACGCGAAAGAGATCGCCGAAGGCCGCTTGACTGTGTTGACTAAGCCCAACGGAGGCAAAGCGGCAGCCGCGAATTTTGCATTGCAACATGTGACGGAAGAACTGTTCGTCGCAATCGACGCTGACACGGTGATTTCCAAGCGCGCCATCTCTTTCCTGGTGCCGAATTTTTCCGACCCCAAAGTCGGCGCCGTTGCTGGCAACGCCAAAGTCGGCAACCGCGTAAACATCTGGACGCGCTGGCAGGCGCTCGAATACATCACCAGCCAAAATTTCGAACGCCGCGCACTGAATCTCATTGACGCCGTCACCGTAGTACCCGGCGCCATCGGCGCATGGCGCACCTCCGCGGTTCGCGAAGCCGGCCTCTACCCGGTGGATACCGTCGCCGAAGATGCCGATCTCACCATGTCTCTTTTGGAGATCGGATACAAGGTCAGATACGAAGACCGAGCTCTCGCCTACACAGAAGCTCCCATGAATGCCAACGGACTCATGCGGCAGCGCTTCCGCTGGTCATTCGGTATTTTGCAGGCCGCATGGAAGCATCGCTCCGCATTCTTGCACGCCAACAAGCTCGGATGGATCGCCCTGCCCAACATCCTCATCTTCCAGATGTTGCTGCCATTGGTCTCGCCGCTGATCGATGTGATGTTCATCGTCGGTGCGGGATGGTATGCCATCCAACGCTACTGGCATCCCGAGACTGCGAACAGTACAGATTTTAAGAAACTCGTACTGTTCTTCGCCATTTTCCTCATCATCGATTTCATGGCGTCAACAGTCGCGTTCTTGCTCGAGCGCAAAGAGGGCCGCTCTCCACTCGACAAGTGGCTGCTCTCGCAAGTCTGGCTGCAGCGCTTGGCTTACCGTCAGCTCTTCTCACTTGTATTAGCCAAGACCATCAAGCGCGCATTTGATGGCCGTCCATTCGCATGGGACAAGCTGGAACGCACCGCTGCCCTCACCCACGCAGGCGCAACAAGATCCAATTGAATCGCCACACGATAGTTCTCCAAAAGCTGTATGAGACAATTTTTCTGTGCCCGCAAAAAGTACCATCGACAAGCTAGCGTCTCTGCTCGATACCGCCCCTTACGGTGTCATCATCGGTGATCCCAAAGGGCGAATGCTCTTCATCAACAAGTTCGCCATTCAGCTCTACGGCCAGATCCACAAAAGCAAGACGCCGCAAGATTGGCCCTCACACGCAGAGGCCTTCTCCAAGGGTCATAGACTCATGCCAAATGACTACCCGCTCTTCCGTGCACTCCAAGGTGAGACGGTCACAGACATGGAACTCGATATCATTGGCCATGACACCGGCAATCGCTTCGTTATCGCGGTCACCGCGCATCCTCTGCACGAAGACGGCGAACTCATCGGTGCCATGTCTATCCATCGCCTGGTGAGAACGAAAGATACTTAGGCCTGGCAAAAAACCGTCTTGAGCCGCAGGCGTTACAATAGATGTTGCGCCCTTTCTGGTCCCGCAATCATCTCTCCCATAGTGAGGACACCCATGGCTACCGCGACTGAGACCTTCTCCAACGCCAAACTGCTTTCCCCTTTTAAGAACGAACCTTTCATCGACTACACCAAGTCTGAGAATGTTCGCGCCATGCGTGAAGCCATCGCCAAAGTGCGCTCGGAACTTGGGCGCGAGTATGACCTCGTTATCGGCGGCAAAGTCATCAAGACTGAAGGAAAGATCAAGTCGCTGAATCCCGCGAAGCCAAGCGAAGTCGTCGGCATCCATCAGAAAGCCGGTGCCGAACACGTCGATGCCGCCATGCAAGCCGCGCTCAAAGCTTTTGAGACGTGGAGCAAAGCCCCCATTGAGCAGCGCGTCGGACTACTCCTCCGTGCCAGCGAGATCATTCGCGAACGCAAGTTCGAATTCTGCGCATGGCTCGTTTTCGAGGTCGGCAAGAATTGGGCTGAGGCAGATGCCGACATCGGCGAGACCATTGATTTCCTCGAGTTCTACGCGCGCGAAGCACTGCGCCTGCACGCCGCGGAAACGCCCGTACAACTTCCGGGCGAGCACGACCAACTTCGCTACATTCCGCTCGGCGTCGGCGCAGTGATTCCGCCGTGGAATTTTCCCTGTGCCATCATGGCCGGCATGACCTGCGCGGCCGTTGTCTGCGGCAACACTGTCATCCTCAAGCCCTCGTCGGATTCGCCCACCATTGCAGCAAAATTCTTCGAGGTGCTGCTCGAAGCCGGCATGCCGGATGGCGTAGTGAACTTCTGCCCCGGCAGCGGCGCAACTTTCGGCAACGCCGTAGTCGAGCATCCAAAAACTCGTTTCGTCGCTTTCACCGGATCCAAAGAAGTTGGTCTAGACATCCACGCCCGCGCAGCGCAGCCCCGCAAAGGTCAGATCTGGATCAAGCGCACCATCCTGGAGATGGGCGGCAAAGATTCCATCATTGTCGACGCTGATGCGAACATTGACGCTGCCGTCGAAGGCGTAGCTGCTGCCGCCTTTGGCTTCTCCGGACAAAAGTGCTCCGCCTGCTCCCGCGCCATCGTGGACGAAAAGGTCTACGACCCCTTCGTTGCTAAGCTCAAAGAGCGCGTAAACAAGATCACCCTCGGCGACCCGGCCGAAAATGCGCCTATGGGTCCAGTCGTGAACGAAGGCGCAATGAAGACCATCCTCGAATACATCGAGGCAGGGAAGAAAGAAGGACGCCTCCTCACTGGCGGCGCTCGCGAAGGCACCGAAGGCTACTTCATCGCGCCCACCGTCATCACTGACGTTCCTCCCATGGGCAAGATCTCGCAAGAAGAGATCTTCGGGCCGGTCCTCGCGGTCATCAAAGCCAAAGGTTTTGAAGACGCGCTCGCGATAGCCAACAATACCGAGTTCGGACTCACCGGCGCCATCTACACCTCATCGCAGGAGAAGATCGATCGTGCCAAGCGTGACTTCCACGTAGGCAATCTCTATATCAACCGCAAGTGCACCGGGGCCATGGTGGGAGCCCATCCCTTCGGCGGGTTCAATATGTCCGGTACAGACTCCAAGGCCGGCGGCCCTGACTACCTCTATCTCTTCACCCAGGCGAAGTCCATCGGCGAAAAACTCACCTAACGTCGATTCATTCAAGGGCACCGGTTTATCCGTGCCGAATGGGCCTCTGAGACTTAGGGACGGGGCTCTGGTCCCGTCCCTCATATTTGACAGTCCTTCCGCCTCTGCCGCACAATGATTCCCAAGTTGAAGGTCTGAGTTGCCGACCTAAGAATCTCCCCTTATGGCAAAAATCCTCTGCGTCGATGACGAAAGCAACGTCGTCAAACTGAAGTGCGCCATCCTGGAAGCCGCCGGACATCAAGTCACCGGCTGCACCTCCGCTAAAGAAGCGATCGACTACATCAGCAAGTCAGACTATGACGCCATCGTCACCGATTGGCGCCTAGGCGACGCCAATGGACGCGCTGTGGTCCAAGCCGCCAAAGACCATACCAATACTCCCGTGGTCGTAGTCTCCGGCTATGTGAATGACGCTTTCCAAGCCGCCGAACCCCTGGCGGATCTCTACCTGGAAAAGCCCGTCAACCCGGAAGAACTCGTCACCATTGTGAACGAGCTACTAAAATCCGGCGGCAAAGCGTAAGCCAGGGCCTCTCAACACGAAGAGCACGAAGCGGGCTTTTGATTTTTGAGCCCGTTCCGCTCTGTGACCTTTGTGGACTTAGTGTCCTTCGTGTTGAAAGGCTTTTGATTTTGTTTTTTCGGGAAACGGGAAACGGGAAACCGGTTCCAGCTACTGCATAGCCGCCGTCGTGGCCGACGCCGCCTGCAGCAGTATCTTGTGATGGATGGTGAACAGCGCCAGCTCCAACCTGTCTGACACGCCGATCTTGTCATACACATTGCGCAGATAATTCTTGATCACCTGCTCGGTCGTGCCCAGCGTCGTAGCAATCTCCTTGTTCTTGTATCCCTGCACGATCAGCGCTACGATCTTCAGTTCCCGCGCCGTCAGCCGGTCCACTACGCGCGCGCCAACGGCGTCGGTATCGTCATCTCCGCCGCCCAGGTCGCCATCCTGCCGCCAGCTTTCGCCCGCAGCCACTTTACGCACACATTCAATGAGCGAAGGTCCGCTGATATTGCGATAGATCACGCCGTGCACGCCATGCCGCAACAGGTCAGGCACGCCTTCCGGCCCTTCCGCCACAGCCACAACGCGCGTCTTCTGCTTTTTCGACGATTCCATCACCTGCTTCACGTCAGTGTTCAAGCTCTCAGCGAAGATAACGATGCCGGCTTTGAAGCTGTCCAGCGCATGGGTAAGTTTCTCCGCGTTCTCGGCTTGCGCCACTACGCGCAGGTCTTCTTCCACCGCTAGAACTTTTGCGGCGCCCGCCCTGAATATCGCTTGATTGTCGGCCAGAATGATCTTCAGCATTGTCTGTTTCTACTTTTTACGAACGAACTTATA
>JAICLA010000228.1 GCA_025927695.1 Terriglobales bacterium
GCGGCGGAGATTTTGTTGATGCGCCGGTCACGGGATCGAAGATCGGCGCGGCAGCTGCGACGCTGATCTTCATTGTCGGTGGTAAAAGTGAGACTCTCGCCAAACTTGATCCGCTGTTTAAAGCCATGGGCAAGCAAGTCATCCACGTTGGCGAAAACGGAAAAGGCCTCGGCGCGAAGCTAGCCATGAACCTGATGATCGCGCTGATCTATGAAGGGTTCGCCGAAGCTATCACCCTGGCAGACCGGCTCGGTGTCGACCAGAAAGCACTGTTCTCGCTCATCCAATCGTCAATGGTCCGCAGCGGTGTGGTGGATTACAAAATGCCATTCGTAGAAAAGCGCGACTTCACTCCTAATTTTCCGCTGCGACTCATGCACAAAGATATTCGCTTGATGCTCGAAGCGGGAAAGAAGGTCGGTGTGCCTTTGCCCGGGCTCGAGACAGTGAATGAACTTTATAACGAGGCACACGCCGCAGGACGCGACGAACTGGACTATGCCGTTACGTTGCTGACCATAGAGGAAAAGGCGGGGAAGAAAACCTAGGAAGCTTCTGAAGAGACGGTCGCGATCGAATTCAGCATCTCGAACAGTGGCAGTTCAGACCCAGGATCGATCTTCTCCAGCGGTAATGTCACAGAGAAATGTGGCGAAGTCTTGCGGAATGTGACCTGCAGATCTTCTTTGTTTTCAACCGCCATCATCGACTGAAACGCCGCCGTGATCTCGCGCTCCCAGTTCAGGCGAGTGGTGAGCACGACGGGCGTGACTGATTCGAACTTCCAGCCGGGCGCCGATGGACTTTTGTCTTTAGTGGAGCGGGCAAACCAGCGCATGTTCCGCAGCTCCGCGCTGAATGCCGGACGGTAATCAAGGTCAGCGCGAAAAGTAAGCGTCTCGGCTTCTGCGGCGGCAGCTTTCTTAAATAAATTCCAGGGAGCTCGCGCACTGGCGATGTTCACGCGGACACTAGCGCGGTTGAAGACGTGGGAAGCCAGTCGCAGCGGCACTTCGAATTCTGATTTGGAAATCCAGCGGATACCGGTCACATGGCCGTGTCCGTTAAGAAATTGTTCGATCCAGCAAAGGATGTGAACGGCGCGGCCTTTGTTGGAATGGGTTGACCAAAACTGCCAGCCGTAAAACGCGAACGCCGCGGCGGCCAAGAGGATCGAGATAACGAGACCTATCACACCTTAAATAGATGCCAAGGCCGGGCAGACAGATGTAAACGTTCACATGCCTTTGTAGTTACCGCCGTCCACCATGATGGTCTGTCCGGTGATGTAAGCCGCACGGTCAGAAGCCAGCCAAACGATTGCATCTGCAATCTCTTGCGGGTCAGCCAGCCGCTTCAAAGGTATATCGACTTCCCATTTTGCATAGATATCTTTTTCGGCGACATTGGCGGCTTTGGCGCGCGACGCGGCAAGGGAAGTGAGCCGTTGCGTAGCGGTGTATCCCGGGGCCACGTTGTTGACCGTGATGTTGTCTTTACCGAACTCCGCGGCCAAACTTTTCACCAAACCCACCACCGCGGGGCGAATAGCGCTGGAAAGTATCAAGTCCGGGATCGGCTGGCGGACGGAAGTGGATGTGATAGTGATTATTCGTCCCCACTTATTCTTTTGCATCTGCGGGATCACCTCTCGCGCAAGATGCACCATACTCATGAAATTCATGTTGAACGCCTGCTGCCATTCTTCGCCGGACGTCTGCAGAAAAAGCTTTGCCGGAGGGCCCGCAGCGTTGGCCACGCACACGTCAATGCGTCCGTATTTCTTGACGATGTCGGCAACGAACTTCTCCACACCCGCGCCGTAAGTCACGTCAAGTTGTTGGGCGAAGACTTCCGCGCCGGTGGCTTCGCGGATCTCCGCCGCGGCGACCTGGATCTTTTCCTCGGTGCGAGAGCAGATGGCCACGATGCAGCCCTCCGCCGCGAACGTCTGTGCGGCCGAGCGGGCCATACCTTCACTGGCGCCAGCGACTAGGACGACTTTGCCTTTGAGTCCGGTGTTCATGGTTTCACCTGCTGTTCTGCTTTGTTCAGGATCTTATTGCCCAGTTCGACAGCGGTTTTGGTTTCTTTTGCAGCCTCATCTGGCCGATTTTCGAGAATAAGCACGCGCGCCAAGTCAGAATGTGCTTCCACGTCATCCGGTGCGATCTTGATGGCTGCGCGAAATACCTCTTCAGCTTTAGATGGACTCCCTTTCATCACGGCTTCGCCAAATTGTTTGTAGGTATCAGCGTCGATCTTGCCCCCGGGAGTTAGGTCTATCTGGCTAGCATTCTGATCGAAAAGTTTGATGGCCTCGTCCGTTCTTCCTTGCGCGGCGTAGATGGTGGCGATGTTGAGCTGTACGTCTGGCTGGTCAGGCTTTAGTGCGAGCGACTTGTTGTATTCATCGAGCGCGTCAGGATATTTTCCGGAACGTTGATAAATGTAGCCGAGAGTCGCGTGGCCGTCTGGATCATTGGGACGCGCGGCAACGTATTCTTTGAAATGAGTGAGAGCTGCGGGAAAATCTTTGCTCTCGAGTGCCACTTCGCCGTGATACGCGAGAACGACGTTATATTTGGCTACACGCACTGCGTAGAACAGCAGTACGAGAACAACCGCCGCTCCGATAAAGATATTTCGTCGTACGGCGCCGCGATCCTGAGTGCGATTTCGCAACGTAATCACGAGTAACGCCCCAATCACGATGCCCGTTACAAGCCCTCCTGCGTGCGCCATATTGTCGATGCCCGCCGTCAGGCCGATGAACAGGTTGATGACCGCGATGCGAACCACCCAATTCAACATGCGCTTGCGCGCGACTGGATCCAGCCGGTCTTTCGCCATGTAAAGAATGCCGATCATGGCGCCGATGAATCCGAAGATGGGTCCGGAAGCGCCCGCGCTCACGCGAACCGGGTCCCATGCGAGACTGGCCAGTGAGGCTCCGACACCAGTCAGCAAATAAATCGCAACCAGCGAAGTCGGCCCAACGAAGCGCTCCGCGATCTTACCCAGAATCCAGAGGCTCCACATGTTCACCGCAATGTGGATGATGCCGATGTGCAGGAATCCTGAGGTGATGACGCGCCAGGGTTGGTTGTCGAGCGTGAGCGGCCCAAAATCGGCGCCCCACTTGAGCAGTTCTTGATTGGTTGGCTGCATGAACGCGCTAGGGTTCTTGAGAACCATGATCAAAAACACAGCTACGTTAATGGCCATGAGGAAGAACGTGGCGCTTTGCCAGATAGGTGGCGGAGTTTGAACGGCGGCGGGGCTTTGCGGAGCTGACACCGCTTCATTTGTTCTCGGCGCGGACGTCCCTTCAACCTTCTCGAAATTCGGTTGCACTGCCGCATGGATCTTGCGGCAGTTCTCGCATTGGTCTTTCGCGGCTCCAAAGCTGAAAGAGGGAAGCGGAGCGCCACAGGTTCTGCAGGTTGCTGCCAAGAAAACTCCTAATGATGCGGCTAAATCTGTTCCGTGCCCCACAGGTCATGTAGATGAATGATCCCGCGCGGATGCCCGATATCATCTACCACGACGAGCGAAGTGATCTTCTTTTCTTCCATGATGCTGAGCGCCGTGGCGGCGAATTCATCTGAATCAATGGTCCGCGGATTGCGCGTCATGCACTCTTCGGCCGTGAGTTCGAGCACATCTTTGCTACCGGGCGTTCGTCCGTGCTTTTCCAGTTGACGACGCAGGTCTCCATCACTGATCACGCCTGCGAGTTCACCTTTTGCGTTCAGAACCGTGGTCAAGCCCAGCTTCTTGCGGCTCATCTCGTAGATCACGTCGGTCATCTTCGTATCCGGCCTCACGCGCGGCATGGCATCGCCGGAGTGCATGAGCTGATGCACGCGCGCCAACTTCTTACCGAGTTTGCCGCCGGGATGGAGGTCAGCGAAATCGGCCTCTTTGAAACCTTTCTTTTCAGCGAGAGCGACGGCCAGAGCATCTCCGAGCGCGAGCATGGTCGTTGTTGAGGCCGTCGGTGCCAGGCCCATATTGCAGGCTTCTTTCGCCACGGAGCAATCCAGCGCGATGTCTGCCGCCGCCGCAAGGGTGGATTGTTTCTCGAAAGAATTCATTTCGTCGGATGTAAAAGATATAAGCTTCGCCGGCAGTCGTTTTATCGTGGGCAGCAGATGCAGGATCTCTTCTGTCTCGCCGCTGGAAGAAAGCGCGATGACCACATCGCCGCGCACAAGTATGCCCAAGTCGCCATGTATCGCCTCAGCGGGATGTAGGAACAGCGCCGGTGTGCCGGTGGAGCTCAGCGTGGCCGCAATCTTGCGCGCGATGATGCCGCTTTTGCCCATTCCGGTGACGACGACGCGTCCGGCGCAGGCATGCAGCATGTCCAGCGCGGCGTTGAATGCCGAAGCCATGGGCCCGGCGATGCGCTCGGCCAATGCGCGCAAAGCGTCCGCCTCAATGCGGAC
>JAICLA010000140.1 GCA_025927695.1 Terriglobales bacterium
AGTAGTCAGTTGTCAGTAGTCAGTTGTCAGTTGTCAGTAGTTAGTTGTCAGTAGTTAGTAGTCAGTAGTTAGTAGTTAGGAACTGCGCCGCTGCATGGCTTTACAGGCTTTGCAGCGGCGTCCTAGTTCTATGAGGTTGGTGCGCGGGTTGACTTTGCCTAGCTTGCGCGAGCGGAACTTCGGAAGCGGCGACTTGTGGTTCATGCCGCGGCGGTCCATCTCGCGGACGAGTTCGGCGTGCCTGGCGCGAATGCTGTGGACTTCGATGAGGTCATTCTCGACGAAGCCGGCGACGGACTTCTTGCGCAGCAGAGTGCCGACGAGCATGTGAATCTCAACGTGTTCGCCGAGGAGATGCCGGCGGCACATGAGTTGCGGGTTGACCATCCACATGCGCATGGTGCACGTCCTTAATGGAACGGAGTTATGATCCCCACCCTACCTCACCCCAGCAGCAGAGCTGCTGGGGACCCCGATATCGCCGCGAAGAACAAAATCACGGCGATAAGGATGGGGCACGGAGGAATGATGATGTTGATCCCACCACATCTCCGCAAACTGCGGATGATTGCATGGGACACGAACTGTCGTGGTATTGCGGTGAGGGCGAGACGCCCTCACGACAGCCGGCGAGACGCCGGCGGTACTCACTACCCGTACTCACTAGCCGTACTCACTAGCGGTATTCACTAACGGTATTCGCTAGTAGTTGGCCATCTCCACCATTGCGTCGAAGAGGTGCGAGGACTGCGGGAGGATCACGTCTTCGAGCGCGGGCTGATAGGCGACGAAGGTGTCCATTGCGGCGACGCGGCGTACGGGCGCGTCGAGATCGTCAAAGAGTTCGTTGCCGATGCGCGCGGCGATCTCCGCGCCGTATCCCCAGCTGAGCGTGTCTTCATGCGCGACGATGCAGCGGTTGGTCTTGCGCACGGATTCGGCAATGGCTTCCCAATCGTAAGGATTGAGCGAGCGGAGATCGATGAGCTCGACGCTGACATCATGCTCGCGCTCAATCTTCTGCGCGGCTTGCAGCGCGCGCGGGACGACAGCGCCGTAGCTGATGACGGTGATGTCGCTTCCCTCTTTCACGGTCTTGGCTTTGCCGAACGGGATCATGTAGTCGGGGCCGGGATAGGGCGCGCGGCCGAAGGTTTCGCGATAGAGACGCTTGTGCTCGAGGAACATGACGGGATCATCGCAACGGATGGCGGTGCGCAGGAGGCCGTTGGCGTCGAGCGCGTTGGACGGGAAGACGACGCGCAGGCCGGGGATGTGCGTGAAGATGCTCTCGCCGCATTGCGAGTGATAGATGGCGCCGCCGGTGAGGTATCCGCCGATGGCGACGCGGATGACCGCGGGCGATGAGAAATTGTTGTTGCTGCGCCAGCGGATGAGCGGCAGCTCATTGCGCAACTGCTGCATGGCGGGCCAGATGTAATCGAAGAATTGGATCTCGACGACGGGCTTGAGTCCGCGCGTGGCCATGCCAACGGCGCGTCCGACGATGTTGGCTTCGGCGAGGGGCGAGTTGAATACGCGGTCGCTGCCGTACTCGGCTTGCAGGCCTGCAGTGAGTTTGAAGACGCCGCCTTTCCCTTTCACCTGTTTCTGCTTGAGATATTCTTCGCGGCTGCAGTCGGCAACATCTTCGCCGAACATGACGATGCGTTCGTCGCGCTTCATCTCGTCTTTGAGGCAGGCGTTGATGAGATCGGCCATGGTCTTGTCGGCACCGGCTGATTCGGGTGCGCGATCGAAGGCGGAGCTGGTTGCGTCGGAGTCGGGCGAATAGACGCCGCGTAGGATGGCGGCGAGTTCGGTGGACGGGATGGCTGCGGCTACGGCGCGGTCGGAGGCGATCTGGATCTCGTCGTCAACGGATTTTTCGAGCTTGTTGATGCCGTCTTCGTCGAGGATGTTCTCGCGGATAAGGAACATCTGCGTGCGCGTGATGGGATCGCGCTGCGCATCTTTCTGGCGCTCGGAGTCTGGGCGATAAAGCTTTTCGTCGTCAGAGAGCGAGTGCGAATAGGGGCGGATGACGTGTCCGTGGACGAAGGCTGGGCCTTTGCCGCTGCGGCAGTGCTCGACAGCTTTCGTCATGGCGGCGTAGCTCTCGACGGGATCGGTACCGTCGACTTCCGCGAAAAAGAAGTTGGGGAAATTGGCGACGAGTTTGGAAATATTGCCGCCGGCGGTGTTGACCTCGACGGGAACCGAGATGGCGTATCCGTTGTCTTCGCAGACGAAGAGCACAGGAAGCTTGAGGTTGGCGGCGGAGTTCATCGCCTCCCAGAATTCGCCCTGGCTGGTGGTGCCGTCGCCGGTGGAGACGTAGACGACTTCGTCCCCGTGGAACTGAACGTCTTTGAATGCGCGGTAGTCGTCAGGATTTTTCTTTGCGGCTTCAGGATGATTGGTGAAGTAGCGTCCGGCTTCGGCGCAGCCTACTGCTTGGAGGAACTGGGTGCCGGTGGGAGAGGACTGCGTGACTATGTTGAGCTTCTTGTGTCCCCAGTGCGAGGGCATCTGGCGGCCACCGGAGTTGGGATCGGCTTCTGCGCCGACTGCGGAGAGGAGTTGCTCTTCGGCGGTCATGCCGAGCGCGAGACAGAGCGCGCGGTCACGATAATAAGGATAGAACCAGTCATAGCCGGCTTTCATTGCCATGCCGGCGGCGACCATCAGGGCTTCATGTCCGGCGCCGGAGATCTGGAAGTAGATCTTCTGCTGGCGCTTGAGCATGATCTCGCGGTCGTCGAGCCTGCGAGAGAGGTACATAAGGCGATAGAACTCGACCATCTGCTTCTTGGTGAGACCTTGGTAGGTCTTCTCGGTTTTTCCGGTTGGTTGAGTCGGCGTCTCTACTTTGGTCGCGGCCATGCGTAAACCTCGGTCAGGGTCGGGCGGATAAGAGTACCTTTCATTTTATATGGTGGTAAGCACAGTTTGATTTGTAATTTAGTAATTTGTAATTTGTAATTGAAAGCCAATGATCCGCACTGTTAGGTCGATACCCCAAGACAAACTTAAGCTGCTTATTTTCGATTTGGACGGCACGCTGGTCGATTCGCGGCAGGACCTTGCGAATTCAGTGAACGCGATGCTGGAGAACTACCACCGACCCAAGCTTGCGCCGGATGTGATCTCAACCTATATAGGTGACGGTGCGCCGACACTGGTTCGGCGCTCGTTGGGATTCAAGGACGACCATGACTTGCAGCCGAAAGACGAGGAGTTCATCGAGGACGCTCTAGTCTTCTTTCTGGAGTATTACCGTGAGCACAAGCTGGACTTCACATACGTGTATGACGGAGTGCGGGTGGCGCTGACGGAGATCATGAGTCGTGGGCAGGTTGCGATGTCGGTGCTGAGCAATAAGCCTGTGAATCCGTCGCGGGCTATCGTCAATGCGTTGGGGCTTAGTGGCTTCTTCAAGAGTGTTTATGGCGGGAATAGTTTTGAGACTAAGAAGCCGGATCCGCTTGGAGTGAATTCCCTGCTGCGTGAGCACGGAGTTCAGCCGGGCGAAGCGGTCATCGTTGGGGATTCTTACATTGATATGCAGACGGGGCGGAATGCTGGGATCTGGACCTGCGCTTGTACATATGGACTCTCGCCGGAGACTTTGGTGAAGTGCCCGGGAGATGTGAGTGTAGACCATCCGCAGGAATGGATCGGCGTTTTCGTTTGATTTGTAATTTGTAATTGGTAATTTGTAATTGAAAACCGGCTATGCGGGCTGACGAAAAAACAGCAGCGTTTACTTCAAGAGAATTGCGCACTTTGCGATCGCTGCGCACCCCCGCACACATCCAGAAGTTTCTGGATGAGATGAAGTATCACAAGGCGAGCACGGCTTGGTCGCCGCGGCTGGTGTTGGAGCATCGGCAGGCACATTGTTTAGAGGGCGCCATCTTTGCTGCGGCGACATTGCGGGTGAATGGTTGTCCAGCGCTGCTTTGGGACTTGGAATCTGTTCGCGATGACGACCATGTGCTGGCAATCTTTCAGGTGAATAAGCACTGGGGCGCGATCGGGAAATCTAATTTTGCCGGGTTGCGGTATCGGGAGCCGGTGTACAAATCACTGCGCGAACTGGCGATGAGCTACTTCGATTCCTACTTTAATCTGCTGGGTGAACGGACGCTCCGCGGGTTTGCGACGAAGCCCGTGGACCTGAAGAAGTTCGACTCGCGGAATTGGATGACGACGAGCGAAGACCTTTGGTATATCGCGGAACATCTTTGCGAGATCCCGCACACGCGCGTGCTGACGCCGGAGATGGAAAAGCGGTTGACGAGGATAGGTCCACGCAATCTTGCGGCAGGACAAGTCGGCCGACAGTAGTTCGCTAATCCTGCTTTTCTTTGAACGGATCTTCTTCCGGTGCGTCGATCTTGTAGGGATTGGGGCGCTGCTCGTCCGGAACCTGTTTCGGTTTCCTGGCGCGAGCTTCTTTTGACAAACGCGTGACTTCCGCGAAACGGCTTTTCGGATCCGGGACCGGGGGCTTCTTGTTTTCCATGTGAATATGATGGCACGAAAAGGGAGTTTGCTGCTTGTGACTAAGGCTGTTGTCCGTTAGGAAATGCGAATTTCGCTCCTAGGGAGCTTTGAATCCAATCAAAGACATGCGGTGGCTACCGATATTGCGCTCCTATGGAGCGAGAAAACATTTCAGTATCAATGGATATTTAAGTGATTTTATGTCGAGGCTAGCGCAAGCTGTTTGCTGAGTAATAGGGGTCCTTCGCGCAAAGACGGCGCTCAGGATGACAAGATGAAAAGCTATAATAAAAGATTGCTCTGAGCCCAAAATTCATTCTAGGGATGCTTCCGGACATACTCATTTTATGGACTTCAAATTAGTCAGCAATTATCAGCCCGCGGGCGATCAGGGGCATGCGATCGCGGAGTTGACGCGCGGAGTGCGGGATGGCGACAAGCACCAGGTATTGCTGGGCGTGACCGGATCGGGCAAGACGTATTCGGTTGCGAAAGTGATCGAGAATACGAACCGGCCGACGCTGGTCCTCGCGCATAACAAAGTGCTCGCGGCGCAGCTCTATCACGAGTTCAAGTCATTCTTTCCACACAACGCAGTGGAGTATTTCGTCTCTTACTACGACTACTACCAGCCTGAGGCATACATTCCCGCAGGCGACGTGTACATCGAGAAAGAAGCGACTATCAATGATGAGCTGGATAAACTGCGGCTGTCGGCCACCCGTTCGTTATTCGAGCGGCGGGATTGCATCATTGTGGCATCCGTCAGTTGCATCTACGGTCTGGGATCACCCGAAGCATATTACGGCATGATGATGTTTTTGGAGAAGGGACAGAAGATCAAGCGCGAGGACATCGTCAGACGGCTGGTAGAGATCTTGTATGAGCGCAATGACCATGAGTTCCGGCGCGGAACGTTCCGCGTGCGCGGCGACGTGATCGAGGTCTTCCCTACCTATGACGATATGGCCTACCGCATCGAGCTGTTTGGCGATGAGGTGGATTCGCTTTCGCAGATCGATCCGCTGTTTGGGACGGTGAAACAGAAATATTCGCGATTGCCGATCTATCCGAAGAGCCACTATGTGATGCCGAAGGAACGGCGTGATCGCGCGGTGCATACCATCCTCGAAGAATTGGCGTGGTGGGAGAAAGAGCTGGAGAAGCAGGGCCGCATGGTGGAATCGCAACGGGTGCATCAGCGGACGCGGTTCGACCTGGAGATGATCAAGAGCATGGGATTCTGCCATGGCATTGAAAATTACTCTCGGCACTTCAGCGGGCGCATGCCGGGTGAGCCGCCACCGACGCTGCTCGATTATTTTCCGCGCGAGTTTTTAATCTTTATCGACGAATCACACCAGACGGTACCGCAGCTTCATGCGATGTTGCATGGCGACCGGTCGCGCAAGAAGAACTTGATCGAGTATGGGTTCCGGTTGCCGAGCGCGCTGGATAATCGCCCGCTGCAGTTTGAGGAGTTCGAGCAACGGGTGAACCAAGCGATCTATGTGTCTGCAACGCCAGGTCCTTATGAGCTGACCAAATCGGCCGGAGTTGTGGTGGAGCAGATCATTCGACCTACTGGATTGATTGATCCGCCGGTGGAAGTTCGTCCTGTGAAAGGGCAGATCGATGACTTGCTGCATGAGATTCGCGAGCGGGCGAAGATCGGCGAGCGGGTACTGGTGACCACGCTTACCAAGCGCATGGCCGAGGACCTGGCCGAGTACTACAGCGAGGTGGGGGTGAAGTGCCGCTTCATGCACAGTGAGATCGAGACGCTGGAGCGCATCAAGATTCTGCGGGGGCTGCGCAAGGGCGATTTCGATGTGCTGATCGGGATCAACCTACTCCGCGAAGGTCTTGATCTACCAGAGGTTTCTCTGGTGGCGGTGCTGGATGCGGACAAAGAGGGATTTCTACGATCGCAGGGTTCGCTGATCCAGACGATTGGCCGTTGCGCGCGAAACCTGAATGGGCGAGCAATTCTTTATGCCGACCGGATGACTGATTCGATGCGGACAGCGATGGACGAAACGGAACGACGTCGCGCGATACAGCAAGCATACAACGACGAGCATGGCATCACGCCGCAGACCATCGTCCGGCCATTGGACATGGAGTTGGCGGGAATCGTGGCCGCGGATTATTCCGACTTCACGGACTTGACGGAAGGGTTGCCCGATTTCAAGTCGCAGATGGAACTCGATGAGTTCATCGGCAAGATGGAGATGGACATGCGCGAGGCGGCGAAGAAGTTTGAGTTTGAGAAGGCGGCGAAGTTGAGGGACACGATCCGGGACCTGAAGACGAAGGAGTTTTTCTTCGCTTGATCTTTGCGAGCGACTGAAGAGCCTGCCATGAAACAGCATGGCAGGCTTTTTTGTGTCACCCGGCATTGTTCCTCCCCCCGAAGGAACGCTGC
>JAICLA010000231.1 GCA_025927695.1 Terriglobales bacterium
AATGCCACAGCTTTTCTTCAAACTGAATGACCCAGACACTTAGCGCCCCATCCAATCGTTCGGGTTTTGAACGATTGGGTGGGATCAACGAAACGTGAGGCACGTGGCCCGAAGACCATTTCACAAACAAAAAAGGGCGCGACATAACTCGCGCCCAACTAAAAAGCCTAATCGTCTTTTATCTGCCTTTTCCTTTTTTCCGTGGTAATCCTTTGACTTTCTCCGCGTCTCCGCGCCTCGATCAGGCTCTCTCGATCGTCACGCTCTTAACCACCACATCCGTCTTAGGCCTGTCCTGCGCGCCCTTCGGCACGTTGCTGATCTTGTCCGCCACGTCCTGACCTTCCACCACTTCACCAAAGATAGTGTGATTGCCCGTCAGCCAAGTAGTCGGCGCCACGGTGATGAATATCTGCGAACCATTCGTATTCGGCCCCGCATTCGCCATGGCCAGCTTGCCCGCCTTATCGAAGCTATGCGGAGAGCCTTTTGTCTCATCGGCAAACTTGTATCCCGGACCGCCCATCCCCGTCCCTTGCGGATCGCCGCCCTGGATCATGAACTTCGGTATCACACGATGGAATATCGTCCCGTTGTAAAGCGGGTCATTCGACTTCTTTCCCGTAGAAGGATGAGTCCATTCGCGCTTGCCCTCCGCGAGGTCGATGAAGTTTTTTACAGTATTCGGTGCTTCCTTCTCAAACAGCTTGCAAACGATTTTCCCTTCACTAGTGTCAAAGACTGCGTAAGTTCCCGGTGTACGTGCCATCTATATTTGTCCTTTCGAAAAGAAACCTGACTTAGCTCTTAAGATTCGCCATTCGCTCATTCATCTCTTCCGGCGTGACGTCTTCAATATGGGTCGAGACCGTCCACTTGTGTCCGAAGGGATCGAGGAACGTGCCGCTACGGTCGCCATAAAACTGGTCGGCGAGATCGCGTTCTACTTTTGCGCCGGCGGCGACGGCATTGTGGAAAGTGCGATTGACATCCGGCACATAAAGCATGAGACCTACCGGAGTGCCGCCCACTGTCTGTGGACTTAACGCACCCATGGCCGGCATCTCATCGGCCAGCATTATGACGGAATCGCCGATACGAAGCTCGGCATGCATGATCTGCCCATCCGGCCGCGGCATTCGCATGATCTCTGTCGCGCCGAAAACTTTCTTATAGAAATCAATGGCTCTAGCGCCGCCGATCACCACCAGATATGGCGTGATGGCGTTATAGCAGTCCGGCTGGAAGTTCTTTGCGGGAGGCATGTGCAATCTCCTGGGAAACATCATAACGCGCTGGAACCAAAGCTGTCCTTTTCGTGAGTGGCTGGAATGACCGGCCCTACTATGACAACTTGAGCGGTAACCCTCGAATCCAAACTGTTATACGCAATTTCCAAGGAGTGTGTGATGAGAGTTCCACGTTTTCTTACCATGGTGGCCCTTTTAGCCGCTAGCAGTTTTGCCGTTGGACAGACGCTGAATAGCGGCACCGAGATCAAAGTCCGGACTGACACGGCGATAAATGCGCAGTCAGCAGCCGCCGGTCAATCCTATGCGGCGACCATCAGCAAAGATGTGACGGATAGTAACGGCAATGTGATCGTGCCACGCGGTTCGCGTGCTCGGCTGAAGACCGTTGCGAGCGGAGATAATCAAATCTCACTGGCGCTAAGCTCGCTGACCGCGAATGGACAGCGCTACTACCTGAACACCAACAGCACGGAAGCAGAGTCCACTACCGCGAAGCAGGGCGTCGGCAAAAATACACGCACGGCGAAATATGTCGGCGGCGGCGCACTCGCGGGAACTTTGATCGGCGCGATCGCTGGCGGCGGCAAGGGTGCCGCCATTGGCGCATTGGCGGGCGGCGCAGCCGGAGCCGGCGCTCAGACGCTGACCAAGGGAAAGAAGCTGGATATTCCTGCGGAGAGCGAATTGACGTTCCGCTTGGACCAGCCCGTAACACTCCGCAATTCACGCGGACAAGCGTACAGTTCTCGTCAGCGCTAGCACATTCGCAAACCCAGTCTAAGGAACCTCGAAAGAGGTTCCTTTTTATTTTGCGAGCTCTTCGATCTGCCTCAGCAGGTCTGCGAGCTTTTGCCTGAATCCGTCAGGGTCGTGAAAATCGAGAAGCTTGGGCGAGAGGGTTGAAAGGGTCCCGCGCAAGTCGTCAGATTCGGCGACGGTATCAGACTGCCGCAGATAGAAGACCTTGCAGTCGCAGGCCTCGGCGTGGACCTTCTCGCTGCCGTCGCGATAATGAAGTCCATGACTTAGAACGATCACGATATGCAGTGGCTTGGCTGTAATCGCACCGCAAGGGGCATCAGCGGTTAGTGCTTCGAGCCCGCGGAGAAGAAACTTTGGCTCGTCCTTTTTGTCACCTAGAGCTTTTACGTCAATGGTGCTTTTGCTGGCGCCAAGCATCTGCTCTTTGATCTTTACCCAGTCCACATCAGAAGCTGCAGAGGGAGGAACGACGATGCGCTCCTTGAAGGCATCAAGCGCGCTCACGCGCGTACAGCCCAGCTGTGGTTGTAGAGAAGAAAGCACACTCGCGGATTGCAAGAGGCTGATGATGTAGGTGCTGTCGTCGGTCTGATGGAACGGCGGCGGACGATGCTCGCCCGGACGCTGGCGGAAGAATGGATTATGTTCGTGCGGCCGGTGAAACTCCTCCTCGCGCGTGCTAAGGTCGACCAGCAGGTCTATACGCACGGGACCAGAAGTCTGGAGCGGAAGATTTGCGCGGGTAGGAACGAGACTGTTGGTCCCCTCCACCTCGCCGCCGCGCTTGAACTCCGCGTCGGGAACATTGCGTAGAAGGTTCGGTAACGGATCCTTTTTCGGCGGCAAAATCTCCCACTTCGTTAGAGAAACATTGTGCTGGTTCAGAACGGAGTCATAGACGATCGTACCGATGGTGTATTTGCCTGGTTTGAGAATGACTTCGGATTCCATCTGCAGGTCTACGTGCCCTAACGTCTTTTCCAGATCTTCAGCAACAAAGTTCTGGTCGTTGACCCATTGGCCCTGTTCATTGGCGACTTTGATGACAAAAATGAGTTTGCGCTGCACGCTGTTCGCCTGTAGGTCCGCGGCGTCGATCAAAGCGGTTACGCGGACAACGTCCCGCAATTGGTACGTTTCAAGCGGCTTCTCAACTTTGACCTTCCATGGAATGTCCTGATGCTCGCCGGCCGCCAGCCATTTCGGTATCTCTGACTGTAGATGTTTGTCCAAATGTTCGAGGCCGGAAGCCGGCGCCTGCGCAACGCTCCACAGCGATGCCGCAACCAGGAACGCCGCCAGGACTGTGAACCTCAACATAGAAAGATTCTAACGAATCGCGCTGGACCGCGTGGAATCCAGCTTTTCGGTATGATTCTTGTGAATTATTTGGAGGCCGCCTTGAGAATCTGGAAAGAAAGTTTGCTGGCAATCTTGTGCCTGTCTCTCGTTTGTATCGCGCAGACGCCGGCGAAAAACACATCAAAGGATGCCGGGAATGATGTTTTGGTGGAGCGCGTCGACAGTACCGCGTTCATCCAGATCGAAGCGAACAGCTTCAAGGCACTCACGCCGAAGCAACAGCACTTGGCGTACTGGTTGTGGAAGGCGTCCATAGCCATCGATCCCATCCACTATGACCAGATGTCGCGCTTCGGATTGCAGCAAAAGCGTTTGCTTGAGGGCATCATGGCGCATCCGCAAGGGATCGACCCTGCCGCCATGAAGAAGATCGGCGATTTCACGAAGCTCTTCTGGTCGAATCGTGGGAATCACCAGGAGACGACCGCGCAAAAGATATTGCCGGAATTCACGTTCGAAGAGCTGAAATCGGCGGCGCTCCTTGCACAAAAAAATGGTGCATGGAAGACCGAGACCGTTTTAAAGATTCCGATCAACACACCTGAACTGCTGAACAAGGAACTGGACGACCTGAAGCAATCGTTGTTTGATCCGAACTTTGAGCCGATGGTCACGGCAAAGAGCCCTGAGGGCGGCAAAGATATTTTGCAATCCAGTGCGAACAACTATTACTCGCCCAATGTGAGCCTGGCAGACCTCAAGGGCTTCAAAGAGAAGTATCCGCTGAATTCAAGACTGGAAAAGCTTGGCAACGGAACACTAGTAGAAAATGTATATCGCGCGGGCACGCCGGATGGAAAAGTTAAGCCAGGAATGTATGCGCCCTACTTGCAAAAGGCGAATTCCTGCCTCGAAAAGGCTGCCGGATACGCTGATCCCGAACAGGCCAAGGTCATCCGCGACTTGATCAAGTTCTACCAGACCGGGGAATTCAGTGACTGGCTGGCTTTTGGTTCAGACTGGGTACAGAACAACGCGAATGTGGACTTTGTGAATGGATTCATAGAGGTCTACCGCGATG